>JBBSJC010000062.1:0-22298 GCA_038257655.1 Polyangiales bacterium
ATAAGATTAGTAAGGGCACGATCAGCACGATCGGGATCAGTAGCCCTTGTACGGTAAGACCCGCGATATCGAGTGCCCACTGCTGCACCGATCGCGCGCGCAGCTGGGCGCGCCGCTCGGGGTGCTGAGCGGTGAAGGCGACCAGCGACCAGAACGCGAGCAATGTCAGCGCGCTGCTCATACCCAGAACGTAACCTCGGCCTGCTTGACGGGCAGAGCACGGGGATCGCGACCGGCTGTGATCTCGTCTCGGATACTTTCGACCAACACATGGATCGCGTCTGCCGTGGTATTATTAAACTCGCGGCCGTAGCGCGCGATCACTTCGTTTTGGTCGCGCAGGGCGTCCAGATCTTGATCGATGATCTGCTGGGCGTGCCAGCGAATAAGAGGACGGGCAATCTTATTGAAGGGACCGTAGTTATAAGTCACGTCGGTGTACACCCGTGTGCGGTTGTCTTCTTCGGGCACTGACTGAGACGTGATGTACAGCTCCATTTTGGGGTTGAACACGTACTGCACCGAGGTGACGTTCGGCATGTAGAAATTGTCCCGGTGCACGATCGGGTCGCCCTTGGGATTGAGCACTTTGGCAAACAGGCCGAGGTTGTCGGTTTCGTTCTTGTACTCGATGTGCACAGCGCCCTGCGTGCGGCGGACTGAGGCTTCGATCTTTTGTTTACGACTCGAACGAAAGGTGCCGAGGTGCACGAAAGCCGTGTGCGGGATGTCGATGAAGTTCTCGGCGCAGTTGGTCACGTCGTTGTCAAACACGTTGAGCAGGCGCACCGTTTCCCAGCCAGGCTGGCCGTAGTGGGGCATGGGAAAGGGCACGATGTCTTCGGGCGCGTCGCTCGCAAGCTGAACGTAAACGAAGCCCTGCTCTTCGCGGGTAGTATAGGTCTTAGTAGCGCGCGAGGCGGTCGACTTGAACTTATCACCCTCCGCTGGGACCGCGACCACCTTACCCGCAGCGTCGTAGGTCCAGCCGTGGTACGGGCACTTGAGGCAGCCGTCGCTGACCGTTCCCTTCGAGAGCGGAGCATTGCGATGCATGCAGCGGTCGCGCATCGCCACAGGCTTACCGTCTGGGCCACGAAAGACCGCGAGCCATTCACCGAGCACCTTGCGCTGCAGCACGGCGCCTGCACTCAGCTCGTCCGTTTCAGCGAGCACGTACCAAAACCAATCGAACTTCATCGGGTTGATCTTTCAGCGTGGGGAGATCGCGATGTCACAGGTCAGGTCGAGCTGACAGGCCAGACGCGCCCTGGGGTCCCGTGGCGCAACGATGTCAAGCGTGTCGAGTTCATCCGAGGAAGGGGGCGGGATGTCACCCTCCACGTTCACGATGCAGGTGCCGCAGATGCCCGTGCGACAGCCAAACAACAGCGGCGAGTTCTGAACGTTCAGGTGCTCGGACAAATTGCTGTGGATCGGCAGCTCCACCACCGGGTGGGCGTCAGCGCAGCCTTCGAAGCGCACCCGGCACTTCATGCGGCGGCCTTGGCTTTGGCGGCGTATCCGCGCATGGCGTTGCGGTTGTTGCTCAGGTGCTCGGCCAACGTGCTCTCGCCCATGATCGTCATGTCGCGATTTTTCTTCCAGACGTAGCTCATGTCAGCGAGGTACTGCTTGTAGCTGTCGTGGGCCGTGCGGTGCGTGTTTTGCGACGCGTGCATGCCGTCGTTTTCTTCACAGAAGCAGCGTCTCATCATCTCCTGCGCCTCGCTCGGAGACATGCCAAAGCGCTCGGAGCGCAGCACGCGCTCGACGGCCGAGAACAGCGCCGGATCGTACCAGAAGATGCCGTTGATCGCGGTCGAGAAGTTGTAATGGTCGCGCTGACAGCCGAGCAAGGCGAGGTTTGCCACCGCGCTCTCAAAGGGCGTCGGATCGGGCAGGCTGCGGATCACATCCTTCGAAATCAACATCGAGCTGTTGAAGTGAAAGGATTCATCCATGAAGTGGTAGTAGCTAATCTTGGAGGGAATCGGCATTCCTTCCCGCTCGGACGGTTTGGCCTTGGTGTAGTACTGGCTGAGCTGGTGCTGTACGATCTTACCGTTCAGCGTGCGCACGCCGCGCACCGTGAAGTACTGACAGCCGATGAACGGATTGGACGAGGCAAGCACGGTATAGGCTCGCAGCTGCGCGCCCTTCCAGGCGGAGAGCACAGGGTTGCTCGCGCCGTGGATCATCGTCTCGGCGTAGGGGCCGCGCATCGCGTAGCTAAACACGCGCTCGCCGAATACCTCGGCTTCGAGCGCCTCTGAAACGCGCTTGAAGGCGTCGATATGGGCGCGCTCCTGCGACGACTCGAGGTCGAGCGTGTCGCAGACCAGACGAAAATCTTCGAGGCCGTAGAGGCTTGCACCCGCCGCCTGATTGAAAAAGATGGTGGCGATCTCGGCCGAAATAATCTGCGAATAGTAAGCCACCCAGTAGAGCTGATTCAGCAGTACGCGCTGACTGGGAGAAGACTCCGCCCAAAGAGGGGTGCCCCACAGCAAGGAGAACTGCTCGGGGTTCCAGTAGCTGTCCTTGCAGGTGTCATACACAAACGCGCCCGCTGCGCTGTCGAGCAGCTCAGTATGGTCCTGTTCCTTGTTCTTTTTATGATTGAGCGCCAAACGCTTGAGTGTCTTGGTGTCATCGAGCAATGACTTTTCTGTGGTTTGGGCGAGCACGGGATTCATATGCAGTCCTCTGGACTAAGGGGGGAAAACAATTTGCGTGACTCGAGCCTGTCGACGAGCGGACGTAGGCTCTGAAAGCGCATCAGCTGCCGCAGCTGCGCGAGTCGTGTTTGGGCGTGGCGCGATCCGTCGAGCTCGTTGAACACGCGAATGCGCTGGGTGCGCCGCAGCCCGCCGTGGGCCTGGTCAACTGCGCTCAGCACCGACTGCGGGCCGAGTTGAACCATGCGCAACATGGGCGCGATCACGTCTTCGATGCGCGAAAGGGCGCGCTCGTCGACGGCGTTGGCACTGAACAACACGCGACCGCTGCCGTGGTGGCCTGCCTCATCGAGCAGGATGCCGTCGAGCAGTTGCTTGAGATCGGCGTCAAGGCAGCCATCGCGCAGCACACGGTAATGAGTCAAGCCCCAGCCCTCGAGCACCACTTGGATCGTGAACTGCAACGTCGCGCGGTCCGTGCTCCCGATGATGTCGGAGAGCAGCGCCAGGAACGATCCGTCTGCACGCTGGGGAACAGCGCCGTGCATGAAGGAGCGTACGCCCTCGAAGTGGCGGGCTTCTTCACCAGCAAACGTTGCGTACATCATGCGCTCTTCGATCGTCTCGCCGAGCAACACCATCAGTGCGGCAAAACTAATGCCCGCTTTTTCGATGAAGTAAGCTTCCTCGAGCAACGACCGTCCACAGTGCTCCAGCGTTGCCCGCTGTAAGTGGGGCTCCGCATGGCGATAGAGCGACACGTGCTCGAGCCCGAACATCTCTGCCGGCCAGTACGCGTGGGGAGCCTCCAAAGACATGGGCTGCGCCTTAGGGGATGAAGGCAAGCGGCTGTGTAACACCGCGTGAATGCGATGCTGCTCAGGCAGGTTAGGGAGTTGCATGCCGGCGTCGACCACGAGCGTGCTCACGACGGCACCTCGGTTGGGAACATGCGGTCATATAAGATGCCACTGACCGGGGCCGACACGCGATCGGGTAGACGCTTGAACGCGGCCGCCACCACCGCATCGGGGCCGATCGGGATGCGCAAACGGCGCGAGCGACTGGCGATAAGCTTCAGTACGCAGTTGACGACAGCGGTGGCAGGTCGGCCCGGCCCGCTCTCGAGCTTCTCGCGCAGGCTATGGTAGGCCGCTGTTTGCGCGGCATAGACGGGTGAGGCCTTAGCTGCCCATTCCACCGACGAGGCGAACTTAGTGCGGTGGCCACCGGGCTCGACCAAATGCACGCGCACGCCGTGGGGCCGAAGCTCGTGATAGAGCGCTTCGCTCAAGCCCTCCAGGGCGTACTTACTCGCGCAGTAGCCAGCCGTGAGTGGAAACCCAGCGTAACCGAAAACGGATGACACGTTGATCAAAGCGCCACGGGTCGCGCGCAGGGCGGGTAATAACCCCTGCGTGAGCAGGGCGGCGCCGATGAAGTTTACCTCGAGCTGCGCGCGCAGTTGCGCCTCAGTCATATCTTCGAGCGCGCCAAACAACGCATACCCCGCGTTGTTGACCAAGGCGTCGACCTTACCATCCACGGCCGCTACCGCCTGCGCACGCTCCTGAGCGCAAGTGACGTCGAGCGACAGGAGATGCAAGCGCGTACCGTGCTCTGTCAGCTCGCTCGCAAACAGCTCGCGTCGCTCTTCGGCATGACGCAGGGTCGCAAACACCTCGTGACCGCCCGCGAGTAAGGCGCTCACGATCGCGCGACCGAAGCCGGACGAGGTGCCGGTCACTAATACGCGGCTCATGACATGCTCCGCATCGCGAGCGAGGCCGTGGGCTGCTGCTGCGCTACCACGAGCTTGGGCTCACCGCCACGCTTGAGACGCGCCTTGAGTCCGTATCTGACCGGCATCGACCAGGTCATGCGAGCGATGCAAGCAAGCTCGCTGCCCTGGGCCCAAGTGGGGTTCTTGTCGGCGAAAAACGCGATGCGAGGGTAAGCCTCACGCAGCTCAGGGGTGATGTCGGCGATACCGCGACGCACGTGCCCGTGACAGTCCGGGAACGTGATTAGATTCGTTTTCGGATTGTATTCGTGGGGGTAGAGCGAGGCCGCGAACGCGTCGAGCACGGCCTTTTCCCAGCGGCTCATCTCGCGCTCAAAGCGCGGAAAGTGCTGCTCGAAGTTGTTGGCCATCAAAAGGTATGTCTTGTAACCCTTGGAGATCAAAAACCAGTAGTAGGGAGAGAACGGATGGCGGGCCTTCTGCACCACTAGGTACCGTAAGAATGCGCGCCCGAGCACACGCTGCCCCCAGTACGCCTTGGCTACCACGGTATCGCCGCTAAAAAGGCCGTAGATTTTCTTGCCGCGTACGGTGAGCGCAAGGTTCTTGATCGTCGAGAAGCCTTGGATGATGTGGTGCTCGTCCATCAGCAGGATGACGTCATCTTTGCCGCGCAGGTCGT
The DNA here is from genome assembly GCA_038257655.1 of Polyangiales bacterium. Lineage (GTDB taxonomy): Bacteria > Myxococcota_A > Polyangia > Polyangiales > DASUME01 > DASUME01. The sequence continues at coordinate 5,108 of JBBSJC010000062.1, forward strand.
CGAGAAAGCGCTGATACGACACGCTGTCATAGTAGTCTTTGAAGACTTGGAACATCTGGTCGTGGGCAAGCTCGCTGAGCTCTGCCACCGCGACGGTCTCGGCGCGAAGCCGGGTCACGCGTGCACCTCCAGGGATACTTGCCCCTCCACGCCAGCGGGATCCCAGGTGCCATAGCGAACTATGCCCTGCTCTTCGACGTGCTTGATGAAGTCGACGATGGCGTGGTCGGCCTTGGTGGGCGTTTTGAAGTCGAACTTGATCGTCTTGAAGACTTGCGTGTCCCCCTTGGCAAAGTAGTCGCCCACCACCTTGGAAAGCATGAGCGCGCCCTTGCTCAAGGCTTTGCCAGCGACGCCAGTGCGCTTTTTTGTGATCAGGACAGTCCTACCCTCGGCGCGTCCGCCATCGAGCATGCGCAAGGTAAACATAATATGGAAGTGGAGGAGGTCAGGACCGACCGTGACAGTGCCCGTGCTGCCAAACCAGTAACACATGGAGTAGGTGAGCGGACCCGCGTAAAGCTTGCCGAGATTGCGCAGGATGGGATTGCTCTCGGGTAGCTTGGTCGTGTTGCTGAACGTCATCACATTCTCGTTCAGCTTCTTGGACTGCATATGGAGCTCGACCGGTAAGTCGTGCACGGAGTTGAAGTGGTGTTCGTCGATGGCGTTGATCATCATCACGCCCGGGTGGCAGTTCTTGACGAAGGTGCCGGCCAGTAGTGAGTCGACCTCCTCTTCACCATAATCGGGCACGAAGGGGACCGGGCACTTGGGCGTATCACCCGTCCAAACCCAAACGAGGCCGTATTTCTCGGCCGTGGGCCACGTGCGTGCTTCCGTTTTGGGAGCACGGTCGAGGCAAGGTACGTGCACGCACTGCCCGTCGGCGTCGAACTTCCAGTCGTGAAAGAAGCAGCGCAAGCCTTCGCCATCGACGCGACCTTCGGCGAGGTGCGCGCCCATGTGTGGACAGTACGCGTCCATGGCCACCGCACGGCCGGACGCGGTGCGAAATACGACGAGCTCCCTTCCCATCAGCCGTAATGGCTTGACGGTACCTGCCGGAAGCTCACTTGCCTCGATGGCCCAGTACCAGCCTTCTACGAAGCGGTCGGAGCGATTGAAAACCTGGGGTGTTTTCAGCGACATGGCTGCTCTCCCTTAGACACGTGCGCCTTCGGGCGCTTGGGGGTTGAGAGGAAGGACGGCGAGGTCCAAAGCAGGTGCATTCGGTTCCGAACGCGACCAATCAGAAACAGTAAGGCTTTCGATGAAGCGGATCAGTCGAGCCACGCTCGAGTCCTCAGCGACAAGAGTCTTAGGGTTGAAGCGCATGTGGGGGAAGGCTTTCACGTCGTCGTCTTGGAGTAAGACGAGGAGCGCAGCTGTCAGTGCCAGCATCGCCTGACTTTGCAGCCAACCGAGCCTGCCCTTACGCTTACGGCTCACAAGGAAGATCTGAACGCGACTGACGCCGCTCTCTTCTGCCACGCAGCCCCAAAGGATGTGTAAGGGCGGCAATGGACGCCCGTTCCCGTAGAGCTTTTGGTCTGGGCCGTACGTGAGTGTGACCACGCTGCCGCCCGCAAAGCGCGCATCGTAGCCGAAGCTTGGGCCGAGCAGCTTGCGCGCGATGCGACTGCGCAGGCCGCTTTCCGCGAATCCGCCGCGTACCCGCCAGTCTGCGACATCGGGCGCCCGCTCGATCACTTCGTGCTCGAAGGCCGCGTCGATCCCGTGCACGCTTGCGAAGTGCAATAGATCGATGCCGCCCGCCATCATCACGTGGTGGTGCGCAAACAATAGGGGCCCAGGGATGTGCCAGGCCACGAGCTCCTCGTCTTCAAGTCCTGGCGGCTCGGGCACCCGATGGCTAGGATTTTGCCCGGGATAGACCCAGATGAAGCCGTACTTCTCTTCGGTCGCGTAGGCGCGGGTTTGCGCAAGCAAGTTGGGCTTCTTCACGCCCCGGGCGGCGGTGTGACAGCCCTTGTCATCAAACCGCCACTGATGAAAGTAGCACTCGATCTGGTTGTCACATACACGGCCGTTGCCGAGGTCGGCACCCATGTGCGGGCAAAAGGCGTCGAGCGCTCTGACCTTACCGTCCTCGCCACGAAACACGACCACACGCTGAAAGGTGAGCTTGAACGAGCGCGCCTTGCCTGCGGCAAGCTCGCTACTTTTGCAGACCGGATACCAGCTCTCGGTGACGACATTCGGGTTATTGAAGACGCGAAACGGACGCAAGGGTTGCGTCTGTACATTCTCAAGGCGCGTGTGACCGTCTTTGGCGGCGTTAATCATAGGGCGGGGCTCATGGTGAAAGCACTCTTCGCGCTAGACTGAGCAAGCCAGTGGCGGGTGACGGTGGCCGCGGTGTCCTGCGAGCTCACCATGTTTGCCACCGTGTCGAGCTCGAGCTTGCGCGCAATCAGGGGCGCACGAATGCTGACTGTGCCCGCGTAGCTACGACGGATGCGACCCTGACCGATGTCTGCGACCCGCAGCGTGCCGCGGATGTCAGTGCGTGAGGCGAATGCACTGGGCTCGATGCGATGCGCGAGCTCGCAGGCCTGTACATCGAACACGCCGTGCTCGGTATATCCAAGACCCTCAGGCATGAACGGACGCATCAGACCAGGCACCGGCTTTCGCGAGCGATAGCGCACCACACGTTCCCGGCGGCCCCCCTCGAGCTCGTCGCGCACGACCTCGAAATCGATGTCGACCGATGCGTAAAAGGCGCGGTTGTACGCGTCGTCGAAAAACAGCGTCCAGAACGCCTGGGGTGAGCTCTCGTATTCGTGAACGATCGAGAAGGGTTGCATGGGTTCCATACCTCGCGTGCCGGGAGGGCGGCAAGCGCTGTCAACGCCTGCGTTTCGCAGTCAAATCAATCGTGGAAAATCCAGCGAAACAATATGTAAATATTACTCACATATTATTGTACAGAAACTATGTACGCGACTGGGGGTGGCCTAGACCTAGCGCAAGTTTCCTCGAGTGCCAAGGCGGCCCCATAAAATTACGCTAGGCAAGAACTGTCGGAACGGCGGCGAAATCGCCATGAAATCGACCCAAGATGTTCTTGCAAGGTTCACTGACCAGGGTTAGCGCGAGCCTGGCGCGCGCGGCACCCCACCGTGAAAGCCGTTAGATTATTCCTTGCACAAGCGGGCGCCGAACGTAAGGTTACAGCGGTAACATCATCAGAAGCACGGATAGAGTGGCTGAAGAGGCCACGCATCCTGCTCCCAGGTCGGTGTTATCGCGGCGTGATTTACCCCCCGCGCGACGCGCTGCCCGCTTTGTACCGGCGCGTCGCCTCCCCGAGGCCATTCATGGATTTGCAGATCGACCCCAAGACGTTCAAGGCCTGGCTTATCGGCGCACTGTCGTCGGAGGTCAAAAAGGGCGAGATACTATCCCGTAAGATCATGGGGCAATCCCTTGTGATGTTCCGTGACGACCAAGGGCGTGCGATCGCCCTGGATGGTCGCTGTCCGCACAAGGGCGTGTCGCTGGCAGATGGTAAGCTGCGCAACGGCGAGTTGCAGTGCCCCTACCATGGCTGGCGCTTCAATACGGAAGGGAGTTGCACCCACGTGCCGAGCATGGCGCCGGGCGAGGAGCTGCCCTGTGCCAGCGTGCCCAACTTCGCCGTCTGCGAGCAGGACGGCTGGGTGTGGGTGTACTGGGGTCAGAGCACGACGCTTGAGCGCGGCAAGCCACCGCGTTATCCGCAGCACGAAAACTATCGCTGGTTCGAGTTCGTGCGCGAGGTCAAATCACCGCCACATTTCATCCTCGAGAACTCCTTTGACCCGGTGCACGCCAACTACGTCCATGGCGGCATCCTACGCGACGACCCGATTCAAGATGTCGAGGCGAAGATCACGGAGACCCCGCGCGGCGTGTTGGTCTCGCACACAGAAAAACGCGGCAAAAAGAGTGTATTTGCCAGCTACATGCCGTGGATCGTCGACGAGTTCAAGCACAGTGAGGAGCTGGTGTTGCCCTTCACGGCGTTCGTCAATGCGCACTATCAGACGCTCCATCACATGACCATTCTGACCTGCGTGCCGATCGACGATGAGAACACGCGCGTGTTCACGCGCACGGGCCTGCACATGGGTGCGTTCACCTTGCCGGCCTACTTATTCTTCCGTGCGGTGACACCCTTTGTAATTCCACAGGACGTCAAGATCCTTGAGAACCAGGCCAAGGCATTCAAAGAGTATGGCGGCCGCTACGGTCATCCTCGTCAGGCCGACGTACCTGCCTTTTGGGCGATGCGCGCCTATCGCTCATTTTTGGATGGTAAGTTTCAGCCCGACGCGGAGCCGCGCACAGGCCAAGCCGTCTACCGTCTGTGAAGCTCGCGATGGACGCGCATTATGACTATGTGATCGTGGGCGGCGGAACGGCGGGCGCAGTGCTCGCAGCGCGTCTGTCTGAACGTGCTTTGACCCGCGTCTGCTTGCTGGAAGTGGGTGGTCCAGACGTAAAGCCGCTAACACGCATGCCAGCGGGATACGTGGCGACCGTGCAGAACCCGCGCTTCAGCTGGTGCTACGAGACCGAGCCGGTCCCTGGGCTGAACGGCCGACGTCTGCCGTGTCCGCGGGGGCGAGTGCTCGGCGGCTCAAGCACGATCAACGGGATGATCTACGTTCGTGGCCAGCGCCAAGACTTCGATGACTGGCATGCGCTCGGTAACCAGGGATGGAGCTACGAGGAGGTCTTACCTTACTTTCGCAAAGCGTTTCACCAGACGCGTGGGGAGGACTCCTATCATGGACAGGGTGGGCCTATCGCCATCTCCGACGCTGGCTCCGATGCGCTTTCCAGCGCCTTTTTGGCCGCGCTTGAGCAGTCCGGGCTACCGCTTAACGCAGACTTCAATGGCGCAACCCAAGAAGGCGCCGGTTACTACCAGTTCAACATCGCCGGTGGCGAGCGCATCAGCGTCGCACGCGGCTATCTCGAGCCCCACGTGGGCCGTCCGAACCTGAGTATTGACACGCAGGTGCTAGTGAAGCGCGTGCTGTTCGATCAGGACAAGCGCGCCGTGGGCGTCGAGGTCGAACAAGCCGGCCGCAAACGGATCATTCGTGCAGACGTCGAGGTCATCGTGTGCGCCGGGGCGATCAACTCACCGCAGCTGTTGGCGTTGTCCGGCATTGGCCCGGGCGCTGAGCTGCAGGCCCTGGGCATTCCCGTGGTAGCCGACCGGGCTGCCGTCGGCGCCAACCTTCAGGATCATCTGCTCGTGCGTGGTGCATTTGCGGTTCAGCTGCCGAGCATGAACCGGCTGCGATCTCCAGTCGCGCAGCTCACTGCCTTTGGACGCTACGCCTGGACCAAACGCGGGCCGCTCGCCAATGGACCGTGTACGGTGGGCGCCTTTTTCCGTACTGAAGCGGAGCTCGAACGACCGGACGCGCAGTTGCATTTCATACCGTGTAGCTTCGATCTGGCTAATGGTAAGCCCGCGCTGCACAGCTTCGATGGCATGACGGCCTCGGTTTATCAGTTGCGGCCGAGCAGCCGCGGTCGTGTGACGCTCGCTGCGCGTGATCCACGCGTCAAACCGCGCATTCAGCCTGCGCACCTTGAGACCGAGCGCGATCAACAGACGATCGTGCGTGCGCTCAAGCGTCAGCGCGCGTTCTTTCTTTCGCCGCGCCTGGACAGCGTGCGCGGCCGCGAGCTCCACCCGAGCGTCGAAGTCGATAGCGACGAAGGATGGTTAGCCTTTGCACGGGCGACCGGCGAATCTTCCCACCATCCCTGTGGAACCTGTCGCATGGGCAGCGACCCCGGGTCTGTGGTCGACCCTCAGCTTGCGGTACGCGGCGTGCGAGGTCTGCGCGTGGTCGACGCGTCGATCATGCCGAGCATCGTGTCGGGCAACACCCACGCAGCAACGATCGCCATTGCAGAGCGAGCCGTGCCATTGATCTCCAAAGGACTCCGATGACCCATCGAACCAAACTTCTACTGCTCGCGCTCAGCACGATCGTTGTGGGCTCAGTCAGTTACGGCGCGGTGTCCCGTGCCCGCGAGAAGGTCGCGACCATTTTGCCGGGACCTATCACGCGGGCAATCGTGGCACGTGCGGCCGTGGTGCCGATCGATGGCATTAGTAAGATCCGAACACGGCTTGACGGCCTGGTGACGCGCGTCCACGTGCGCGAAGGCGAAGTGGTCAAGGCGGGCCAGCTGCTGGCCGAGTTGGAAGCACAGGAGCTCGGTTTACACGTGGAGCGGGCGCATGCCGAGGTCGCTGTGCTCGAGGCAGTACTCAACGGCGTCTTGCGCGGGGGCCATCCTGATGCCCGCCGTGAGCTGTCTGCACTGTCGGTCATCGCCGATCAGGAGCTTACGCTTGCCAAGCAGCACGCTGAGCGCGCCAAGGCATTGCGCGCTAGCGGCTCCATTTCCGAGGTTGCAGCGAGCGAGGCGAAAGCGCGCGCCGAGGTCGCCCAGGCGCGCCTCGATGCCAGCCAAGCGCGGCTACACGGCACGGCACGCGGCGGCCCCTTCGAGGTGAGCGCCGCACGCCATCGCCTGACCGCAGCCCGCGCGGAGCTGTCCGCGATGGAGACGGAGCGCTTGCGTACCCAGTTGCTCGCACCGACGAGCGGCGTCGTGCTCTCGCGCCGGGTTGACCCGGGCGATGTGGTGCGCGTGCTCGATGGAAGCGTGTTGTTCGAAGTTGCCGACCCTACGCGCGTGGAGCTACGGGGCGAGGTCGAAGAGCTGCAGGCTCCGCTCGTGCGTGTGGGAGCCCTGGTGCACATCACGGCGCCCGGTGGCTTGGTGCAGCTTGGTCGCGGCCGGGTGGTGCGCGTGGCGCCAGGCGTCGGCAACCGTCTGATTGCCGGCGACCCGAGCGAGCTGCGTGCCGACAGTCTGGTGCGTGCCGTGTACATCGCGCCCGAGCCAGGCACCATGCTCGCGTTGCCACTTGGTCAGCGTGTCGAAGCGCGCATTGTACTCGAGACGGAGCGGGTAGCAGCCCGCGTGCCGCGAACAGCGATCACCCTTGAAAACGGTCGTGCCAGCGTGCTGGTGCAAGACGGGTTGATGCGCGAGCAGCAGCCGATCCGGCTCGGCATTGCAGACGAGCAGAACATTCAGGTTCACGGCCTACCCCTCGGCACACGGGTAGTCGTTTCAGCTACACCGTAAGGTCCGCTGGCGTACGGCACGTGGCATCTTGCGCTGGACCGAAAGCGTCCGCCTCCCCGCGCACCAGGATTTGTCCGAGCCGCTCGAGGGCGCGCGTGGCCTGAAACCCCGTCAGCGCAAAGTGGTCGTAGCCCACCCCCATAAACAAGGTGCTGCGTCCGTGCTCCGTACGCACCGCACCGGGGCATAGCGATACCGCGGTCGGCCCGTAGGAAGGAACGCGCAGCAACACGCCCTCTGATTTGGCGCGCACAAGCGAGCTGACGCTGATGCCGCCTCCGAACTTTTCGTAGAGTGCGGGCACAGAATAGGCGAGCGCATGACGCAAGCGCAGGGCGAGGCGGTTCAGCACCGTATTGTCGTTCTTGATGAACATGCGTCCGATCGGTAGGTCCTTGAGCGGTCGCTCCTTGGCGCGTCTCACCTCGGCGACGATGTCAGCCACCGTTAAGCGATCGGCATGCTTGATCACGGTGGCACTTAGATGATCTTGACCTTCGTAGCTCGAGAGCAAGGGTAAGTTCACATGCCCAGCCTCGAATTGCACCACGCGCGCACCAAGCGGCGTTGCAAGCACCGCGCGATTGACCTCGGGATGCTCACGGGTCAGTAGCGCTGCCGCTTTGATCACGATCGCTGTCATGGGCGCGCGCTGACCTAGGCGTGCGTAACCATCGACTAGCCTGGAGACGTCGATCTCCATGTCGTAGGGAATGTAAAAGTGACTGCGCGCGAGCGCCGCCAGCTGATGCTGCGAGAACCATTCTTCGAGGGTCTGGTTACGAATCGTCATGCGAAGGCCTTTTGAGGTAGTCGGATGTCACGTCCACTACGTCGTTTTGAGTGAACGATAGGGTTTACTAAGGGACCGCAAGCTCCTGTAACAGGGCATCGGCAGGCTCGGTGAAGAGTAGGCGATGTTTGATGTCGCCCCATTTCATGCCACGGCGCAGCTGGTGATCGCGTATTAGCTCCGCCGCCCGCGGGGAGGCCACTACACGTACGGGCCCGAGCTGACCGAGCGCACGCGCGTGTTCGTAATGGTATGCCTTACGCAGCGCAGCATCGACGCGTGCCGCCAGGGCCCGCTGGTCAAGCTGACTGCGCGCCTGATTGAGCAGCAACACGTAGTGGTCATGGGGAGAGCGCGCGGGCACGAGCGACCAAAAGCTCCCTACCTCATGGGAAAACTCGCGCAGGGCCTCGGCGACGAACCCCTCCTGTAGCTTCTCACCTACCAAGTCACTGGTGTCGTGGCCGCGGCCAATGAAATCGAGGCACGGGGTGGCACCGTAGAAATGGGTAACCCGGACCCGATCGCCCATGCGATAGCGGCACAGGCCGCCTTTTTGCGAGATCACAAGCTCATAACTGCGACCGAGCACCGCTTCGTGCAGCAGCGAGAGCTGCTTCGTCTGCACGTCTTCAAGCTCGTAAAACACCTGGTCGATCATCGGCACGAAGCCTCCAGCTGCAAGCAGCGGAATGGTGAGCGGTGCTTCGGTGGCCAACAACCCCTTGCCTTGCACCATCACGCCAGGCAGTCGCCGCGCGAGCGCGAGACCGAGCGGCGCGGCAGCAGCGCTAGTCCAACATGATACCAACTTGAGCTCGGGCCAGAGCACAGCCCAGTCGATGTTAGGTTCTGCCAAGGCCGCGCGGCGCGGATCTAAGCCGAGCGCGCACTGCAGCTCATGGCGCTGCGCTTCGATCGTATCGAGTATCACGAGCAGCATGGAGGGGTTCCATACCGAGATGATCTCAAGATCTCCGCGTAAGACTAGGGCGCGTGCCACACAGCGCTTCCACGTGTCTGCATCAGGAGCATTCGCGGCGCCGGTAGGGATCACGAACAGGGAGCTCAGCGCGCGTTTAAGCAGCGGGCCCAGGTAATCTGCATCATCCTCGAGCCCAACTGGCACGCCTTGCTCTGTGCGCTGCTCACGCCCGAAGCTCGGCGAGATACTGAAATAGAAAGCCCCCGTGCGTAGCCTGGGACCGTGCCGCAGCAAATCATCTGCCCACACCGCGAACATGCGCGTGAACGAGCCCCTCAACGCAGCCGTGTAAGGTATGTACTTAGCGGGACCACTACTGCCGGACGTCTTCTCGTAGAAGAGCACGCGATCGGCCACCAAGGTCCTGCGCTCCGCCTGGCGTTGCGCGGCTAACCACGGCGCAAGCTCCTGGTAATCGACCACTGGCAGACGCGTCAGGAAGTCTTCCGGCGTTCGTACCCCGTGGGCAAGACCGTACTGAGTACGCTCGCAACGTGAAGTAAGGTCCTTGAGTAGGCGACGCTGTGCCGCCTGGGGGTTGGCCGTGGCCGCTGCAAAGCCAAGCGACCCTGCGCGAAACGCCGTCTGCGCAGCTGCCCTACCCGCACGCGGAAAGACTGCTTCGGCGCAGTGCGAAAGCGACGAATTGGACCGCGGGCGGTCAGGGGAGCGACTCAAGGAAACCTGCTTTCGCGCGACACGACGATTATGCGCGCCGGCTCTACTCCCATAACAAACGGTGCAGTTAACGCCACGACAAATCCGTATAATTTCATTGTTCGTTTTTGTACAGGAAAGCAGGCCGATAGAATATCGCGCATAAATTAGGCGGCAAAAGCTTGCACACCCCTTCACGGTCACTAAGGTTGTGATGTTAACATTGCGCATTGGTGAGGCAGGTAGGCTCCGATGTTGCGAAACATTTTCGAAATCGCAAAGTATGCGTGACGCGCGTGCCCGACCTCCCCCGGCGTTCGGCCTCGACAAGCCTCGACAAAACACGCCACGGCCCGCGACGAGCTCAGGAGAAACGACCCATGGGCGTCCGCAACACCGATTTGAGCGCCTGGGACTTGTTTGTGCTGCGGCACCACAAGCCTCAGAACCTAATTCTGCACTCGGTCAGCGCGCTGATGTTTTTCGGAAGCCCGATCTACGGTCTAGTTACCCACGACTGGACTTGGTTTCTCTGGTTCTGCCTGTCGGGGTGTATCGGCACCGCAGCCCATTACTTGACTCGCGATGGCAGCGTCACTTTGCGAGAAGGAACCTCAAGCCCGCGCGTGGTCGGTTTCAACGTGCGCATGTGGTGGCGCGTGCTGAGCGGCCGTTACCCAGGAGACATCATGAGCGCCAAGACACGCCTCGCAGATGAGCAACGCCGGGCAGAGCGCACGGTGCTCGTGACCGGCGCGTCGTCAGGCTTCGGTGAAGCGACGACACGCGAGCTGTTGGCGCGCGGTTTCTGGGTCATCGCCACAGTAAGAGGTGCCCGGGACGCGGATTGCTACCTGGATCTGGCGCCTGAGCTACGCGCGAGGCTTACCATCATCGAGCTAGACCTAAGCGTTCCCTCGCAACGCGAACGCGCGGTCGCCTTGGTGCGCGAGCGCGGGCGCCTCGATTGCCTGGTGTGCAATGCGGGCTTCGGGCTGTTTGGTGCGCTCGAGGATCTCGAAGAGAAAGATCTGCGCCTACAGATGGAAGTAAACTTCTTTGGCGTAGCGCTGTTGACCCGGGCGATGACGCCCTTGTTGCGCGCCTCACGCGGCACCTTAGTACATATCTCCTCGCCGGCTGGAGTGGCAGGGTTTCCCTGGACCAGTGCCTACTGCGCGAGCAAACACGCGCTGGAAGGCTTAACTGAGTCACTGCACTACGAGCTCGCTCCCCACGGTGTCTCCGTGCACATCGTCACGCCGAGCGCCCACCGCACGCGTTTCATGAGCAACGCTCAGTGGGTGCAGCCGCCGCACAGCGTCTACCGTGACTCGGTCGCGGCCTATCGCAGTGTGATGACTAACAATCAGACTAAGCACCTGCCCTCTGCTGAGTGTGTGGCGCGGGTGGTGGCAGAGCTAACCGAGCGACGCACGCTGGGACTCCGCATCGACGTCGGCAAAAACATACGCGTGCTACGCGGTATGGTGCGCTGGTTACCTGGCTGGCTCCGCCATCCACTCGTGCTCAGCGTGTTCCGCCGCGCGACGGACAAGTACAAGGCCGAGAGCGCTCTCTCCGCCACTCACTCGTAGCAAGGTCGTCGCGCGTGCTCCTGATCGCCTGGAAATCTCTCGTGCACGATCGCAGCCGCTTTCTAGCGGCGCTGGTGGGCGTTGCCTTTGCCGCGGTGCTCGCCACCGTGCAGGGCGGTCTCTACGAGGGCTTTTTGTACACGACCTCAAGCGTCATCACGCAGCTCGAGGGCGACATCTGGGTGACTGCGCAAGGTGTCAAGGTGCTTGACAATGTCGAGCCGCTGTCGGCGGGCTCGCGGTCGATCGTCGCCGAGCACGGTTGCGTGGCCCGCGTAAGGCCACTGGTGCTGGGCTTCTCCTGGCTGCGCACCAAGGATGGCTCGCGTGAGACGGTAAGGGTCGTTGGAACCGAGGGCGGAGAGCCGTTCATGCCGTGGAACATGGCGCAGGGCTTCGGCTTACCGAGCGACCTCGATGGTCCGATGCGGGTGGCGGTCGACGAGCTCGATCTCAAACGCCTGGGCATCGACGGGCCGCCGATCGGCGCTTCGCTTGCGCTAATGAACCAGCGTGCCTACGTGGCCGCGGTGGCACGTCGAGCGCGCTCGTTCACGCTCTTACCGTTTGTATTCGCACGCGTCGACAATGCGCGGCGCATGACCTCGCTCTCCGATGGCCAGGTCACAGCCTGGATACTTGATCTCAAATCGCCCAGCTGCACCAAAGATGTGCTCGCCACCATCGCACGGCATCCACAACTGCGCGGCTGGACGACCGCCGAGCTGCGCAGCGAAACCCAGCACTTTTGGCTGGTAATGTCCGGCGCCGGCGCGATCCTCGCATTTAGCGCGCTGATGGGCTTGTTGGTCGGCGGCGTGACCGTCGGGCAAACGCTTTACGCCGCGGTGCGTGACCACGAAGTAGAGCTTGCAACCCTACGCGCGCTTGGTGCTTCACCCTGGGAGATCGCAAGCTTCGTCGCGGTACAAGCGTCCGTGCTGACCTTACTCGGAGGGTTGATCGGTGTGCTTAGTGCGATGGGGATAGCAGACCTGGCCCAGCGAGGAGGTCTAGAAATTATCGTATCGCCACAGGTGGTGTGGGAGAGCGCATTGGTGCTCGTGTGCATGGCACTCGTAGCGAGTATCGTCAGTGTGCGACGCGCCTTGGCGATCGATCCGGCGAGAGTATTCCGATGAGCGCACGGCTCGTATTGTCTGCGGCACGTGACGTGCGGCGCGTCTACCGAACCGGAAGCGTTGAGCAAGAAGTCGTGCGCGGTGTGCACGTGGAAGTTCGCGCAGGCGAGCTTACCTTGTTGATGGGCCCCTCCGGTTCCGGCAAGACCACGCTGCTATCCCTGCTCGCCGGTCTACTGCGACCCACCTCCGGTGAGATCGAGCTACTCGGGGCGCCGATTCATGCAGCCGACGAGCGCGCGCTGACCAAGCTGCGGCGCTCAGGCGTGGGCTTTGTTTTTCAGCAACCGAACCTGTTTCCCGCGCTCAATGCGCTCGAAAACGTCGAACACGTTCTCCGGATGAAAGGATTCAAGCGCGAACAGACGCGCGAGCTTGCAGTCCATGCGCTGACGCAAGTCGGCCTTCACGATCGCTTGCACCATCGGCCCGACGAGCTCTCCGGCGGACAGAATCAACGCGTCGCCGTGGCGCGGGCGCTTTCCGGATCACCCACCATCGTATTTGGCGATGAAGTAACGTCGGCACTCGATGGCAGCTCGGCTTTTTCCGTGATGCAGCTACTGCGTACGTTTGTCGGCCCCGGGACGGCGGCCTTACTCGTCACCCATGATCGCCGGCTTGAGCAGTTTGCCGATCGGATTTTGTCGATGGAAGACGGCGTGCTCATCAGCGATGTGCAGCGTCTGCGCGATCCGCTGCAGCCCACGACCTGATCACGCGTCGCTGAAGCGCTTGAGCAGGATGCAGCGGTTTTGCCCGCCGAAACCAAACGAGTTGCTGAGCACGTACTCGAGCTTTGCGGCCTGCGCAGTGGTCACCAGCTTGAGGTCACACTCAGGGTCGGGGGCCTCAAGGTTAATGTTAGGAGGTAAGCGTTGGTGCCTCAGCGCCGCCACGCACACTGCCAGCTCGACGGCGCCACAGGCTGCAATCAAGTGACCGAGCTGAGGTTTACTCGAGCTAACCCAGGGGCGGTGCTCGGCCATAACCTGCTGGAGAATCCGCGCTTCGGTCGCGTCGTTAAGTAACGTCGCCGTGCCATGGGCATTCACGTAATCGACGCGCTCGGGACCAATGCCCGCGACGGTCAACGCCGCTTCAATCATCGCCACGCCGTAGGTGCCCTCCGGATCGGGGCTTGTGATGTGATGACCATCGAGTGAAGAGCCCCAGCCGCTGACCTCCGCCAGAATCAGAGCGCCACGGGCCCGGGCGTGCTCGAGCTCTTCGAACAGAAAGTACACCGCGCCTTCGCCCACCATCGTGCCATCGCGATCGCGATCAAAGGGACGCACTGCGCGTGTTGGCTCGGCTCCTGTCGAGAGCGTACCGAGCTCGTGCATCATGTACAGCCCAGGCACGCTCAACAGACTGTCGTGACCACCTGCGATCACCGCCACTTCGAGACCCGCGCGAATTTCCTCTGCAGCTTGGATGCAGGCCTGAGTCGACGCAGAGCACGCACCTGCAAATGTCTGGGCACCACCCGTCAGACCGTAAGCTGCGCGCAGCACGGAGCTACTGAGCTCGCAGGCCTCGGAGCTGCGCCGTGGCTGGCTGTCCGTGCCCTCGCACAGTCTTTTCGCCTCATCGAAGTCGAGCAGAGGCTGTGCCGCACCGACGCCGCAATAGAGCGGTGCACGCGCGTCGCGCAGCACCTGCACACCGACGCTGTCGACGATCTGCCCCAGGGCTTCGAGCGCAAACTGCGTAGAACGTTCGAGCTCAGGCAGAGGTAGGGAAAGCGCTCCGCCGCCGACCACGCGCGGCACGAAATCACAGATTGCTGCACCGCTCAGCGCAGGCAAACCCGCCCATGCGCTGCCAAACAGCTCGACCAAAGGCCGGGCGGCGGAGCTGCCGGAAAATACGCGTTCGGCAAACGTGCGGAAGTCTTGGCCGAGTGGCGTCACCAAACCTGTCGCCGTGATCACGACCCTGCGCGCGTGAGGACTGTTTGCCGCCGCACTCGCGGACACCCCGATCGTACTGGTCTGAAAGTCGCTGACGAGCAGGCGACGCACGCCCATGATACGCCGCTCGCCCTGCACATCGCGCTCTTCAATGAACGACGCGACGAGGCTTGGCTTGCCCTCGAGCAGCAGCATCGCGTTGAACAACGTGTTGAGCGATTCAAAGCAGACAAAGGGCGCGGCGAGCGCGTGCTCGCGGGGGAAAGCGCTCGAGAGCTCAAGCTGCTCGCGTCCAACACCAGGCTCCGCCGTAAGCAGTAGCGCGCAGCCTGCGCGCGGCCCATACACCTTACTATCACGGGCGGCTGCGGACTCACCTCCCACCACCAGCGCGCGCGAAAGCACGCCGCTACTTATCGCGCGATGAGCCCGAGACAGTGCGAAGAAACTCGACTGCGCGCCGATGTAGCAAGCGTTCTGTCCGTGCAGGCCGAGATTACGGGCCACGTGCCCGGCGGTGTTGCCGGTAGACAGGCGCAACAGCTCGAGCACGTTGATGTTACGGTCTTCGAACACGTCGGCGCGCGAGAGCGCCGGGTTGTACGCGAGCCCTTCACGCATCGCTTCCAAAAATGGATAGCCGAGCTCGGAGCCACTGGGCACACCTAAGAACAGCGACAGCTCGCGCAGCTCCTCGCTGCTCAGATTGGCGCGCTCAGCGCACCGTTTGGCAGCGAGCACAGCGAATAGCGCGTGCTCGGAAATCTGACTGCGCAATCTGCGTTCCATGCCGGCCGCGCGCAAAGCTTCGCTGCTGATGCAACTGTCGTCCGTGTTCGGCTCGCGTGCCAGCTTGTCTGCACAACGATCTGCTTCGTTTCCATGACCGCACAGGTAGCCGACGCTTTCGATATACACAGGTCGCAGGTTCACGTGCACAACACAGCTCCATTCGCGCAATGGCCAGCTTGGTCTGCACCGTCTGCGTCGCCTGCTGAGCCATGGGGCATGCCATCCGGTCGAGACAACAGTCCAAGCTCATCCAAGCGCTCCATGGCTTGGTTCAGACAGTCGGCTTCGCTTTCGTCGCGCGATAGCGTTTCTATCCACGTCGCCGCGTCGCGGCCTAGACAACGCTTGCCGAGGCCCACCAATGTCGGCTGCGGACCGAGCTCGACAAAGACGTCGCAACCCCGCGCCTGGGCGTGGCGCAGACCATCGCTGAAACGCACGGGTGCGCGGACGTGACGCGTCCAATAGGCAGCGTCGGGTGCCTGACCGGGTTCAAAGGGCGCACCTGACACGTTAGAGATTAGGGGTACGCGAGCGGCTCGCATCGGGGTTGCCGAAGCTGCGCGTTCAAAGTCCGCGAGCATCGGCTCCATCAGCGCCGAGTGAAATGCATGCGAGACCGTCAGCCGTTGACCGACGACATCGCGCGCTTCGAAGCAGACTCGTGCACGCTCGATTTCCCCCGCCGGGCCAGAGACCACGGTGGCCTGCGGTGAGTTCAAGGCGGCGATGTCAACACTCAGACTCGTCTCCACTAGCACCTCGCGCACACGCTGCTCACCGGCCCGCAGCGCGAGCATCGCGCCCCCTGCGGGCAGCGCCTGCATCAGACGGGCACGGGTGCTGATAAGCGAAAGTCCGTTCTGCAGATCGAATACCTCGGCGTAGCAAGCAGCGGCGAGCTCCCCCACGCTATGGCCGAGCAGCACCGCCGCTTTTAGCCCGGCCTTACGCAGTACCTCAGCCAGCGCGACCTCGAGCGCGAACAGCGCCGGTTGTGTGTATTCGGTGCGGTTCAGCCGCGTGCTGTCGTCGTCGAACATGACTTCGAGCAGTGAACGTTGATGTAGCGCGACGAAAATCTGCTCACAGCGGTCGAGCTCGGCGCGAAAAGCGGGGAGCTTTGCATACAGCTCTCGCCCCATGCCTGCACGCTGGGAGCCTTGACCGGTAAAAAGTAAGGCCACACGCGGGGATAAAATGCTAGGCACGGCGTTCACGCTCACCCCGCCGCCACGCTGCTCAGGCCATGGTCTACATACAGACACTGGGCTGTGACAGCAGAAGAGGCCTCAGAGAAAAGGTAGTCGACAAGCCCTGCCACGTGCTGTTGGCTGGTGCGCTGACGCAGGGGCGAAAGCTGGGCCGCGCGCTCAATCTTACCCTCGATGTCATCGAACACCGAGGCTGCCAAAGTAAGGATCGGGCCCGGCGATACGGTGTTGACCCGGATGCCGTGGGGCCCGAGCTCAGAGGCCAAGTAGCGCGCAAGACTTTCAAGCGCCGCCTTGGCGACGCCCATCACGTTGTAGCCGGGGATGCAGACCTGCGAGCCATGGTAGGTCAGGGCCACCACGCTCGAGCCTGTACGCAACAGCGGACGAGCAGCGCGGCACAGGCCCACGAGCGAATACACCGACACGTCCATCGCCTTGGCAAAACCTTCACGCGTGCTGCTCAATAGCCCTGCCTGCAGCTCTTCGAGATCCGCGTAAGCGACCGCATGCAGCACCCCGGCCAGGCTATCCGTGCGCGCCGCGATCGCCTGGGCGAGCTGCTCGAGCTCGTCTTCACGGGTCACATCCACGGGGTACACGAGCTCTTCGAGGTTGCGGGCGCGCATCAGCTTGCGCACGCGGCGCTCATTGGCAGGCAAACATGCCAGGTGACATACGCCGCCGCGCTCGAGCACGCGCTCGACCACGGCCCACGCGATGCTCCACTCGTTTGCGACGCCTGTGATCAGATAGTGAGGGGCCATACTGCTGCTCCGGGAACTAAGATTAGACGCTCACGCCGTGTGCACGCCGAGCTGCGCAGGCTGGTAGGCCGGACTGTCGCAGTGGATGATCGTGGCCGGATCAGCCTCGTACAAGCTCTGGACC
>JBBSJC010000063.1:0-21739 GCA_038257655.1 Polyangiales bacterium
TCAACGGCCTGCCGATACCGCTCGTCCTGAAGAGCGCCCAGCGCGCGAACGACGTCGAGCACCGCCGCACACTCCATGGCAGAGCCACGCGCAATCGCGAAATGTCGTGCGCCGTCGGCCTCGGAAGTTCGACCGGCTCCCTCCGCGATGTTGAGCGGCACGGAAAATGCTGCGCGCCGAAGCTGGTCGCGTAACTCAGCGTGACCGCCGCGGGGTATCGCTCCGCTCACTTCCACGGCAATGGCCACAAATTCGATGGAGCATCCGTCAAGGCTCACGACCAGGACAACGCTCACGCCCACGTGGAGAAAACGTCCTGGCAGCCCTAGTGATCACCTACTTCTGGGGACCTGTACTTAGCCCTGAAGGAGACCCGCTCGCCGCATGTGGCGTATGCTGCGACCCGAGACACCTTACTGGGCTGAACACTCATGTCGTTATTCGCCATCGCCGCCATCCTGCTCTCGCTCGCCGCTATCTTCGCCTGGATCAACGAACGCTTCCTCAAGCTGCCGGTCACGATCGGCCTGATGCTGCTCGCGCTGCTGAACGCGCTCGCGCTGCTCCTGGTACAGCAGGTTCAGCCCAGCTTGACGGCGCCTGCCGAGCACATGATGGCGTCGATCGATTTCGATAAGACGCTGATGCAGGGCATGCTCGGCTATCTGCTGTTTGCAGGCGCGCTGCACGTCGATCTGACGAAGCTCAGAAACCAGCGCGGCATCGTATTTCTGCTCGCGACCCTGGGCGTGCTCGTCACCACCGGCCTTGTGGGAGGTGCGGCGTTTCTTGTCACCCACACCCTCGCGCTCGACGTCCCCGTGATCTATTGCCTGCTATTTGGCGCGTTGATCGCTCCCACCGATCCTATCGCGGTGCTCGCGATCCTCAAAAAGGTGGGAGCGCCCAAGAGCATCGAAATCAAGCTCGCAGGCGAGAGCCTGTTCAATGACGGCATCGGCGTCGTCGTGTTTTTGGGCCTGTTGCGCATCGCCGGCCATGGCACCGCGCGAGGTCCTGTTGCGCAGGGCGTCAAGACTGACCTTGGCGACGAGCTGATGGAACACGCCACCGATGTCGGCAGGCTGTTCGTGACGGAAGTCGGTGGCGGTATCTTGCTTGGACTGGCGCTCGGCTTTGTGATGTTCGCGTTGCTGCGCGCCATCGACGACTACAAGACCGAGGTGCTGATCACCCTTGCTGGCGTGACCGGAGGCTACGTGCTGTGCAGCACCCTGCACGTCTCCGGTCCCTTGGCCATGGTGGTAGCAGGCCTGTTCACCGGCAACAGTGGCCGCGCCTCCGCGATGAGCGAAGAGACCGCGCGCCGCCTCGATGAGTTTTGGGAGCTGATCGACGAGATGCTCAACGCGGTGCTGTTCGTGTTGATCGGCCTCGAGGTATTGATCGTCAGCCTCAAGTCGAGCTACCTGCTCGCAGGCGCCGCGATGATCCCGCTCACGCTGCTCGCCCGCTTCTTCTCCGTAGGCAGCGTCGTGCTGCTGCTGCGGCGTTTCTCCGATTTTACACCGGGCGCCACCCAGGTACTCACCTGGGCCGGCCTACGCGGCGGCATCTCCGTCGCGCTCGCCCTAACCCTGACCGGCAAGCTGACAGGCGACATGGCGCCGATCGGCGACCTGATCGTCACCATGACCTACGTCGTCGTGTGTTTCTCAATCATCGTGCAGGGTCTGACGGTCGCACCGCTCATGCGCCGACTCGGCATGATTGCTAAAAGCGCCACCCCGTAGACCGTAAGCTCGTCGAGCACCCACCCCCCCGCAAGTCCTGCAAGCCCACGCTCGAACCGCCTCCCTGCACGGAGCCCCGCTTTTGGCGTGAATCATGCATCACAATTGACTGCGCGTCAGACGCGGCGCGTAGGAGCGCGACATGACGACGTTCAAACGTATTATGGCAGCCGTCGATTTCTCGGATACTGCGTTGACAGCAGCGCACCGCGCCGAAGAGCTTGCACGCGAGCTCGCAGCGGATTTGCTCGTGGTTCACGTGCTGCATGAGCCGGCATTCGTGATGGCCTATGGCAACGGCTATCCTTCGCCCGCCGTGGCGGAACAGTATCAATCGGAGATGCGCACCAGGTTGCACGGTGTCGCCGAGCTCCTGAGCGACTCGGGCGCCAAGGTGACCAGCAGGTTGGTACACGGCACTCCCCACGAGGGCATCGTGAGCACGGCGCAAAACGACAACATCGACCTTATCGTGATGGGCACGCACGGTCGGACCGGTGTCAGCCACCTGTTGCTCGGCAGCGTGGCCGAGCGGGTGGTTCGGCTGAGTAAGGTACCCGTGCTGACGATTCGCAAGCCGTGACCAAGCAGCGCGCTAGGCTTCCACCATGGCTAGCTCGACACACAGCACGCTCGTTGGATACCTGTTGTGGATTTTCGGCTTCCTTGGCGCCCATCGCTTCTACTTTGGCAGGCCGATCACCGGAACCATCTATTTCTTCACGCTCGGTTTGCTGGGCGTCGGCTGGCTTATCGATCTGTTCTTGATCCCGGGCATGAGCGCTTCGGCCGATCAACGTTATCGCAGCGGGCCCTACGACTACACGGTCGCTTGGGTCCTGCTCACTTTTCTCGGCGTGTTCGGCGTGCATCGCTTCTACATGGGCAAGTGGCTGACAGGGCTGTTGTTTCTGTGCAGCGCAGGACTGTTCGGCCTCGGCGTGCTCTATGATTACTGGACGCTCAATCAAACGCTGAGTGAGCAAAACGCTTAGTGCTCGCCGTCCCTCACCGGCTTTTGCGAAGGCTGTATTTGCGCGCGCAGCCTTCGTCCTGGGCGCAGACGTGAGTGCCGCGATAAGCTCGTTTCCATGAAGTGGTTGGAGCGCGCAGCGGGCGCGATCGCGCGCCTTACGTTTGTAAGCCTGCTCGCCTATGCCGGCCTGGCGCTGGCTTCGGGCAAAAATCCCTGGCCACAGCTGACCACGCCGAGCGCAGGCGCGACGCGTGCGATCGGCGAATACTCAGCCGGCTGCCTAGCCGGTGCGCAGGCGTTGGCCCTCGATGGCGTGGGTTATCAGGTCATGCACCCAAGTCGCAGCCGCTACTTCGGCCATCCAGACTTGATCGACTTCATCCGTACGCTCGGACAGGGCGTCCACGAAGCGGGCGCCGGTGTGTTGTTGATCGGCGATTTGAGCCAGGCGCGCGGTGGACGCGCCACGGGCGGACACGCAAGCCATCAGAGCGGCCTCGATGTGGACATCTGGTTCTGGGCGCCGCCGAGCGCGGCCAAAGGCCCGCTGTCGCCTGCGCAACGGGAGCAGCTCAAAGCGCGCTCCGTGCTCGACGGCAAAGAAGGTAAGGTGCGCGCCCAGTGGAAAAAGCGCGTCGCGACCACCCTCAAGCTGGCCGCGCGCGATCCACGCTTGGCACGCGTTTTCGTCAATCCGGTGATCAAGCGCGAGCTGTGTGAAGACGAAACCAAGGATCGCGCGTATCTGCGCAAGATTCGCCCCTGGTACGGTCACGATGACCACTTACACGCGCGCCTTGCCTGCCCAGCAGACAGCGCGGACTGCAAAGCCCAAGAAGCGCTGCCAGCCGGCGATGGCTGCGACGAAATCGCCTGGTGGTTTGACGCAAAGGCGCAGGCCGATCGCAAGCTCGCGCAACAGAAGTATCAGGCGAATGTGGTCGGCGGCCGTGGCTGGCCCGCACAGTGCGAAGCGTTGCTCGAATAGTGACCGCACAAGGGCTGCTCGAGCCCGCAGCTAAACACACGCTTCAGAGCGTCAGCTGCCCTGCAACCACGCAAGGGCGCGCGCCGGGCTGAGTACCTTGCAGTAATGGTTGCCGAAGAAGTCGTCATTCAGAAACGACAACACCGTACCGTTTTCTTCGATGTATTCTGCCTTGGTCGGCGCGTACAGCTCAGGCCCGGTCACGGTCAACACAGCGCCTTGTTCGCGCGTAGTCACAAGCGCAGTACTCCAGGCGCTACCTGTGACGAGTAAGTTGCTCTCGTACGCGATGCTGCGCGTGCTCGGCTCGCTGAGCTGCGCTTCAGCCCAGGCCACCACGATGCGTTGCAGGGCTTCGCACTCGCCGCGCGTGGCGCTCTCGGCGCCCTTGATCAACGCCAGGTCTCCGAAGCTATCGGATTTACACCATACCTGCTCGACCGGATCGCTCGCAGCCGCCTCGGGCGATCGGTACAGATAAGCAAAGGTTTCAGCTTCAGTCGGCATCTCGATGCATAGATCCTCGGTCGAGTCCGCGTCGTCCACACAGATGGGTGGCTTGTCCTCGATAAAAGTCTGCCGATCCTCGCGCACGAGGTTTTTGATCTTGGCCGCTGGCAGCTCTTTACCGCCCAGGCGCGCGACCACCCACGGCATCAGCTTGCAGAGCGCCTGCGCTGCAGCATCCGCGTTGCTCGTCACGTCTAGCGCGACAGCGATCGGAGCTTGTGGTCCGGCATCTTCTGCGCTGCCGCTATCTTCATCGATGGCCCCGGCATCGCCGGCGTTGCCTGCTTCGCCCGCGTCTGCTCGGCCTTTGCTGCCATCGTCTCCGCACCCGGACTGCAGCGCAGCCAACAGCGCCAAGGCGCCCGTCACACGTCGTGTGTCCATCATCCCCATCGTGTCGTGCCTATTCGCCAGAGACCACAAAGACGATCCTCCAACAATCTCGACGCGGCAGGCAACTCCAGCTTCGTGGCATTGGCGATTTCGCGCGCACATGCCAATCCATCGACGCAGCGCTCACCACACGGTGTTAAAGTAAGGCTTTCCGTGCGATGCCCGTCGCCGCCGGTGCCATGCCGTCGCGATAGCTCGGGTAAGTCAGCGTGACGCCCAGCGCAGACAGCGCGCGGCTGGGATCGAGCTGCCGATCGACACGCAGGGATTCGTGCACCTCTGCGAGCGGCACATGGGGAGGCATCGGCACACCGTAAGCCTCGCAAACGAACTGCACGACTTCAAGGTGCGGCGCGGGCACGAGATCGCCCACGATGAAAGTCTCACCACGTACAGCCTCGGTCGCGAGCGCCAGTTGTGCGAGATCGACGATGTGAATGCGCGAGAGCGTGTGCGAGCCCGTGCCGGGGATGCGGTGCTCGCCGCGCAAGATACGCATGTGCAGACCGCGATCGGGGCCGTAGATCCCAGGACAGCGCAAGACAGTGGCCCCCTGAGCGCGATAGGTAGCTTCGGCTGCAAGCAGACGCGCACCACGTTCGCTCGCAACGGGCGGTAACGGGGTGTCGTCGTTGAGCGCACCCCGATGCTCGCCATAAACGCCGGTGCTCGAGATGTAGGTAATCGCACCCGCCCGCGACAAGGCAGGGGCGACGCGCAGGTCAGTCTGAGCATCTGCCGGAAAGCCTATCAGCACATGGGTGTCGGCGGTGACGTGTGCGGCGATGCTCGCATCGAGCGCCGGCGCCTGAAGCACAGCAAAACCGGCCTGCGCGAGCTGCGTGGCGCGCGCGTCGGACCTTACGGTTGTGAGCACCGCCTGACCGCGCTCACGCGCCCGACGTGCGATGGCAGTGCCTGCATATCCGCAACCGAGGATCAATACGCGTTCGAGCATGGGGCTATTGTACGAGTCAGCGAACAAGGCGACAGCGCGCGTGCAGAAAGCCCCGAAGAGCGTGCTGCGGGGAAGAGCGCTGGGGCAAAATGCGACTGGCGCCCGCAGCCTGCGTTCCGCGCGCTGTGCAACGCATCACGTTGCCTTACGCAAGCGACCGCGAGCGGTCGATTTAGGCGGGCTTCGCAGGTAGAGTGCGCGTCGATGTCTGAGTCGGAGTCCGCGCAAGATGAGCTGTGCCTTATTACCGGGGCCAGCAACGGCATTGGACGAGCCGCCGCGTTCGCGCTCGCACGCAAGGGTTTGCACGTACTCGTGCACGGTCGCGCTCCCGATCGCGTAGAGCGCGTCGTCGAAGCAATTCGCACCGAAGGCGGCACGGCTAGCCCGCTCGTGGCCGACCTCGCGTCGCTGTCGGCCGTGCGCCGCTTGGCGAGCGACGTGCTCGAAATCCCGGGCTCGCTCAGGCTGCTGGTGCTCAATGCGGCGATCTGGCCGGACCAGCGTCTCGAAAGTGCGGATGGTTACGAGCTCACGCTGCAGGTGAACTACCTCAGCCACTACTTGCTCACACGGCTGCTACTCGAGCGCATGCTCAGTCAGGCGCCCGCGCGCGTGTTGATCGTGTCTTCGGTTGCACACCAGGGCGGTCAGATCGACTTGGGCGATCTGCATCTCACCCGCAACTTTCGCGGCGACCAAGCCTACGCCAACAGTAAGCTCGCTCAAGTCATGTTTTGCGCGTCGCTTGCGCAACGGGTGCAGGACACGGGCGTGACCGTTCACAGTCTGTGCCCAGGTTTGGTCGACACCGGGCTAATCACGCACAACCGCGACTTTGACGCGATGCGGGGGCGGCTGCGTTCGCGGATGGCATCACCCGAAGATGGCGCGAAGCTGCTCGTGCATTTGGCGACAATGCCCGATGTCAGCGGCATGAACGGCTGCTTCTTTTCGCGCTCGATGGCCGGCGGCAAACCAACGAAGGTCAAATCGCCGCCTGGGCTTGCAGAAGCGCTTTGGGAAAAAAGCGAAGAGCTGACCGAAGCTGACAGTAGTCAAGATTTTTGACCATCTCCAGGGCGAGCGAGCCTGCGACGATTTGCTGTAAGCGCCGCTGGCCTGCCGGAAGCAGGTGGGTTCCCTCGAGCTCATACCAATAGGATTCGCCGTCACAGCGAGCGAGTGCAGCCAGACAGGGCGCACAATACGGACAAAGCAGACGGGGAAGGAAGGTGCCGCATGCACGGTCGCATCGTCTCAGAGCACGCAGACATCTTGAGCATCGCCGGCGCCGCCAAGCGCATCGCGGTGCTCGGCATCAAAACCGAAAAGCAGAGCGGCGAGCCTGCCTTTTACGTACCTGAGTATCTGAAACAGGCCGGGCTCGAGGTCATTCCGATTCCGGTCTATTACCCGCAAGTCAGCCAGATCCTGGGCGCCCAGGTCTATCGACGCGTGCAGGACGTCCCGGGTGAGATCGACATTCTCGATGTGTTTCGCAGACCGTCCGATCTGACGCCACATCTCGAAGACATCCTGACGAAGAAACCCAAGACCGTATGGCTACAGAGCGGGATTCGCGACGATGCCTTCGCGCAGGCACTCGTCAATGACGGCATCGACGTCGTGCAGAGTAAGTGCTTGATGGTCGAGCACCGCGCAGCCGTGGGTGCACGTCGCCAGTGAAATCCGGCTATGGATCGGGCTCTAGCCACAGCGCGCGTTCGAAGAACTTCTGCATCAGTGGCAGCTCCACCGCCATTTGCGCGCGCCCCCACTTAACGGCGCGATCGAACTGACGCTCGTTCGGCAAGAGATGGATCGGCGAGAGCGTCGGGATGAAGCGCATGTGGTGGTGCATGTAACGTTGGTTGAGCGCTACCTGCAGCGCGAGTATGCGCTCTAGCGGGTGCAACCACAGATGACCGAGGGTGGTTTGCGGATGCAGCGAGTCAAAGCATAGATAGTAACAATTGCGGGTTCCGATCACGCCCTCTTGCACGCGTCGAAAAGCGGTGTTGGCGGGCACGTTGTTGGCGATGCCGCCGTCGACCAATGCGACCACGTCTTCCCGTTTCATCAGCGCGTCGAGCACCTCGTGCATGTGCAGGTCGTTGCGTGCAACGTCGTAGTGCAACACGCCTGGTAAGGCGGCCGAAAAACCTGCCGCATCGACGCAATCAAAGCCGCGCGTGAGCGGGTCGGAACCGATCACGATCTCGCGCACCATCATGGGATTGAAAAAGCCGACCATGCGCACGAGCTGCGCTGCGACCTGGGCACGTAGCTCGAGTGCCGACGGCCTGCGGTCCTCGGGCAGATGATGGGAGCGGGCGTACTGAGTCGGCGTCTCGCCCAGTGCCCCGCGCCGCACGCCGGACACGATGCTTTCGTAGGGGATCTCCAGGTCGTGCAGCCGCATGTTGCTGCCGTCGGGATGTTTGAACCAGGCGCCAATGCCGGCATGCAAAAACAACCGTAAGACGCCAGGAAGCCCATAACGGGCGCGAAAGCTGACGACGCGGAAGATTTCGTCAAAGTACAGGCCTTTGGCGAAGTTGAGGTAATCGTCAAAGTCGCCCTTACGCTTCAAGCAGCGAAACAGTCCGAGCACGGCACCGATCGAAGAGCCGAGCACGTAACTTGGAACGAGACCGGCGTTTTGCAGCACCTCCCAGGCGCCGACGTACACATATCCCGAGCCGCCGCCGCCCCCGGCCACGCTCACGAGCGTCTTTTGTCCGACTTCGCGGTCGAGCTCCTCCGCGCTGAAGTCATTGACGTGGAAAGCCAAAATGGCGCGGCGCACTTCGGCCATGCGGTGCCGAATGCGGCCGAACGCGAGCGCGACCTTCTCGATCCGGCGCTCGCTGCGGCGCGTATGCAGCAGTAGTGGCGCGAAATGCTCAAGCACTAGGTGGCGAAAGCGCGTCAGCTCCGCGTGTCGCACGAGCACGTCTGGACGCTCGTTGCGCCCGCCTAGCGCCGAGGCACCGGGCTGAAACGTGGAGAGCTGAGCCAGACCGAGCGCGTAACGCAGCGCGTGCTCCGTGCGGCGGTCGACAGCTCCCGGGTGCTCGTGCAGCGCCGACACGAGCTTCTGCTCCATTCGCAGGAGCGTAAGCTGCTTGTCATGGAACACCTGCTGCGGCACTGCACCTACTGTGTAGCGGTCTCGATCGGCTCGCGCCAGCACGGCGCCTGAGCCGGGCTCGAGTCAGCAGCGCTAGATGATCGGGATATTTTCGATGCAGGACAAATCGATCGTGGTTTCGATCCGGTAATTACTTTCGTTGGTGTGCCGTTCCGCATGGAAGATATCCATGGGATACGTCTTACCCTTTTCGATATTGAGCCGCGGGGCCTCGGCGTCGAGTGAGACGCTGCCCGTGGCCACGGGGTGCAGCCCCCCTAGGTCGACAGCAAGCTTACCGTTGATGAACACCCACAGGTCGTCATCGCCACGAAAGGTAAAAAACTCACCCCCCTTGTACGTGAAGACGGTGTGAGCCTCGGTGGTAAACAGGTAATTGTGAGGCGCGTTGTCCGGGCCGTTGCCCAGACCCATGCCGTCGATCGGGAAGAAGCTCGAGTTGTCGTAGACGAACACCCCCGGCGTGGTCTCTGTGAACTCGATGTCGATCGGGATCTGCACGTTAACGTTGGCGGTGTCCCGGTACCACTGGTCAAATCCCGCCTGACCGCTTGAGACGCTCGTCGCACCATTCGGTGCGTACACCGGCTTTGTGTCAGGCCCCAGGTCTTCTTTGACCAGACCTTTGAACGGCGCGTTGCCGGAGAAGGATTCGAAATCGGGATGGGTTTCGGTGAAGTCACGCACGATCACGCGCAACTTCGAATCGCACTCAGGAGCATTCGCACCGCCTGCCGTCATGCCACCCATCGTGCCTGCGGTGCTTGCGCCTTCGTTCGCGCCACCACTTACACCGGACGCACCGGACGCACCCGACGCGCCTGCTTCACCGCCGTTGGTGTCACCGCCGTCGCCACCGCTGGCGGAGCTACCACCCTCTGCTTGATCGGCACCGTTGCTATCGCTGCAAGCTGTCGCAACGCCGCCTGTAACTGCTAGGGCCGCGCACATCACAAGCCGCTGGATCTCTCTCTGCATGAACAACCTCCGACAGCATGGATGCTGCCAGTTAACGCGGCTGCTCGCCACCATCAGACGCCGCCAGCTTCACCGCCGTCGTGGGGCAGACTGCCCCTTGGTGAACGCAAATACACGAAGGGTGTGTGAAGCAAGAAATTGGATACACGCGACGTGTAGATGTCCGCATAACGTTCCATCTGGTAGGCGAGGCGACTCTTATCGTTGCCTGCGCGCATCAACAATCCCCAGCGTTCACTACCGAGCTCGGCCGCTTCTTTGGCTAAGCCCGCAGCGCGTACATCGAGCTCGATCAGTGCCTGCCTGAGTGTCTGCATCGTCTGCCGGAGCTCGCGCGCAGTCTGGGGCGGCGGCTCACCGTAAGTCTGCTCGAGACGCTGCAAGGCGATGCGCGCGAGCGAGAAGCGATGCTCAAGCTCATCTTTTTGTTTCATCAGCTGGGATAGCTCGACCTGCTTGGGCTTGAACGCCTCGAGCGCGGTCAGCTCGTTTTCGAGCTCACGCGTCACAAGGCACGTGCGCCAGCGCAGAACGTTCTTGCTCACGTGCACGTCGGCATAAAGATGGTCGCCCACGTAGAGGATCTCTTCACCGCGCAAGCCAAAACATTGCTCCACCAGCCGCGCGTGTCCGCCTACGTAGACTTGACCGGCTTCGATCGGTCCTACGTGTGGCACAAGCAAACCTCGGTCTTCGTCGACCAGCCTGAACACCGACGCTTGGCCCTCAAAAAATGCCGGTTTGCGGGCCGCGACGATGATCACATCAAACAACTCACGAAACGTCATGCCGTCGGGCAAACGGTCGCGAAAGATAAAGTCGAGCATGGCGCGCGTGTAAGACCACTCGGAGTTGGTGATCAACAGCAGCTTTTTACCCGCATATTTTAGGTCGAGCAGGGCGAGCGGCAGCTCCGGATCGATGTCCACAAACGGCGAAGGATCGCGCATGATGTCGGCCTTGAGCGCCCCTTCGGCATGCGTTGCATCCACGCTCTTGCGAACGCGCGCGTAGAGGTCTTGATAACCCAGCATGCTTGGTAAGCGCCCGGCATCGAAGCGATCGACGAGCTGAAGAAACAGACAGGCTTCGGACAGGGCAAACAGCGTGTCGAGAAACACCCAGCGGGGCTCCTGCAAATCGATAATCACACGCGAGTACGCCTCGCGCAGCTCATCGATCGTATGCCGGCGCGTGCCATGACAGGCTTGCTTCACAAAGCCAAAGCGATTGGGCTTCACGACGTTGCCCTGCTCCAGATCGAGCACGAGGCCGGGCCGCACAAGCTCATGATCGAAGACGAGCCCTTCCACGTCGACGCCCTGCGCGAGCAACCTTGCACGCGCATCCTCAAAGGCCCGCTCTTCCCACTGGGCCGAGTGGTAGTGGACAAGCGTGTAATCCATATCGAAACCCACCGCACGTATCGAGCGCAAGTTGAGGGTTCGATTACAAAACAAACGGCGTTCCGGAGGGATGTGAACCGGAAGTGGCGCGGGGATCGAAGTCATGATCGCAAAGAGTGTGGCATGTCAGGGTGACAGCGACGATTTTGGTTTGAGCCGGGCCATGCTAACCGCCAGACTCCCCGTCATCCCACCCCAAGGAGCCGCCGATACCACGGCAGCGCGCCCGCCGACGCCGGCACCGATCGCGACGGAAACATCGGGGCAGTCGACGGCGGCAGCGAGCCCATCCCCGGCGACCGGCCGACACTGTCAACACCGGGCCAGATCGTGCCGCTGCTTTGGGGTCGTGTGGTCGAGCTGCACGACGTCAACGATACGAGCGCACGCTTCGCGCTCGACGACCCTGGCCAAGCCTTGTACCAGCGCTTCTTTTCCGACCTCGATGCGGCCTGCACGGCGGATTTTGCAGACCTCGTCGCAAAGCCCTCCGGCATTTCGATCACACCCGGCTGCTGAGCGCCCTTGCTGCAGTGCTCTCGAGCGCCCGTGAGCGCGACGTCAGCGCCGTGGCGACGCCGCTCGGCGTATGGTTCGTCTGGAGCGAGCGACAGGCGCAAGGTCGCGCGCTCTTCGCCTATCTTTTGCCGAGTCGCATCACACCGTAAGGCACGCATCGCGCGGCGATCGCACGGGCGATGCGCACTCCGTCCATCGCTGCGCTGACAATGCCGCCCGCATAACCCGCGCCTTCCCCCGCCGGGTACAGCCCGGCTAAATCGGGTGACTCCAGTGTTTGCGCATCGCGCGGTATTCGCACCGGCGAGCTCGTGCGCGACTCGACGCCCACGAGTACCGCTTCTTCGCTCACGTAACCACGCAGACGTTTGTCGAAGATCGCAAGCGCGCTGCGCATCCGCGTAGACAGTAAGATGCCGCCCGAGTCGAGCACCTCAGCTACGTTGCCGCCGACCAGACCGGGCTCGTAGCTGGTGACGGGCAAGCTGCTCGAGGCGCGCTTGCGCATGAAATCGGTGGCGCGCGTAGCGGGCGCGCGCAAGCCCGCGTTCGCCGCGAGCTTGGCCTGCTGCTCGATTTTGCGCTGAAAGCGCAGGCCACCAAGCGCACCTGAATAACCAGCCCCAGCAAAATCCCGGGGCTCGATCGACACCACCAGGCCTGAATTCGCAAACGGCGAATCACGCCGCGACAAGCTCATGCCGTTGACCACGACCCCTTCGGCCTCAGTCGCAGCTGGTACGATGAAACCGCCCGGGCACATGCAAAAGCTGAACACCCCGCGATCGTCATCAGTATGCGCGATGCGATAGGCCGCGTTGGGTAGCTTGGGATGCTCCGCCTGGGCGCCGTATTGAATGCGATTGATCAACGGTTGCGGATGCTCGATGCGCACGCCCAAAGCGAAACCCTTGGCTTCAAGCCTGACTCCCACGTCTTCGAGCCCTTCGTAGATGTCGCGTGCCGAGTGCCCGGTCGCCAGCACCACGGTGTCGCTCATAAGCTCGCTGCCATCGGCCAGACGCACACCACGCACCTTACCGTCTGCAGAGCGTAAGATGTGCGAGACGTGTGCTCCAAAGCGAAACTCCACCCCCACGCCTTCAAGCCGTGTACGCAGCGCCGTGATCACTTTGGGCAGCTTGTTTGAGCCAATGTGCGGTCGCGCTTCGGTCAAGATCTGCGGCGGCGCGCCGTGAACGGCCAGCAACTCGAGCACATCACGCACGTCGCCACGTTTGTGCGCGCGCGTATACAGCTTCCCGTCGCTATATGTGCCCGCTCCGCCTTCGCCGTAGCAATAGTTACTATCCGGGTCGACGCGATGGTGTTGGGTAAGGCCCTTCAAATCGCGCCGACGCGGCTGCACGGTCTTGCCGCGGTCGAGCACCAAGCTAGCGATGCCATGGCGCGCAAGCTCATAGGCGCAGAATAGCCCGGTGGGTCCGTCGCCCACGATCAGCACACGCCTGTCCTTTCCGACTTCGCGCGGCGGCGCCCCCCCGAGAGCGGGGGCTGTAGGGTCGAGCGTGGCGAGTGTGAAGTGAAAACGCACCCGACCGCGCCTGGCATCGACCGCGCGCCGCACGACCTCGAGCGCAGGCAGACCCTCCACGGCGACGCCCAGCTTAGCCGCCACGAGCGCACTCAAGTGCGTCAGGTCATCGGGCTCGTCGAGACCGACTTCGATCTCGACTTCAGCGATCTTGACGTAGGAATCGGCCATTCGGACCAGGGTCTAGCGCGTCTAGCGCACTGAGCCCACGGCTTCAGACCGCGCTTCGCGTTTGAGTCCGACACGACGGCGCAAGCGAAGCTCAGCAGAGGCATCGGCATGCGCTTTCGCCGCCATGTTTCGCATCGTAGATCGCGCTCGCAATCTCACCGAAACCAACCGATGCTTGCAACCCTCAGCACAAACAAGGGTAGGCGCGTCGGCGAAATGCGGCTCGGTCGTAGTCCGCTGACTTACCTGGCAAAAGGCTGCTACATTGGTCGCAGTTTCATGCCCACTCAGCCGCCCATTCGCATGCAAGTCCATGGCAGCGAGGACCGCCGGATCGACGGCATTCTCGCCTTGATCGAGGAGTCTTCGCGCGTCGCACCGCTACCCGAGATCCTCGAGCGGATGTGCATGCAGGTAGCCACGATTGCGCATGCCGAGGTGGTGAGCGTGTACGTGCGCGAAGAGGAAAGCGAACGTCAGGTATTCGTGCTGCGCGCTAACGTCGGCTTTCCACGCGAGATGCTGGGCAACGTCAAGCTCGAGCTCGGCGAAGGGATCACCGGGTTTGCCGCTGAATGTCTGCGACCCGTGTCGGCCGCCGTCGCGCAACAAGACACTCATTACAAACACGTTCCGGACTTGGGCGAAGAGCAGTTCCCCTCGTTTCTTTCGTTGCCGCTCGTGATGGGAGGCCGCGCCATGGGCGTACTGAACCTGCAGCGCAAAGAAGGTGGCGACTTCACAGCAGCTGAGGTGGCCCTGTGTGCGGCGCTTGCCACGCCGTTCACGCTCGCCTTGGATCGCGCCAGCAATCGCGCAGGCAATGACCCCGCAGAGCTTGGTCGGTCCGCGCGTCTGTCAGGCGTTCCGCTCGGCCGCGGGCGCGCCATGGGCAAGGCCCAGAGCATGTTGACCTTTCGCGCGCTACGTGAGCCGATAAGTCCTGGTGTTGGCGGGCGCGAATGCGTGCAAAACGCGCTGCGTCGCGTCAATGAGCAGGTCGTGCGCACGCTGTCGCGCCTGGATCCGGAGCTTGCGCCCGACGAGCGACGCGCGCTTGCTGCCTTGCAGGTGACGCTACAAGATCAACGGCTGCTCTCGCTTTTGGCAGACACCGGTGCGGAGCTTGGGGTGGTTGCAGGCCTGCGTAAGGTTGCCCGAGACTACGTGGCCGCTCCTTACATGCTCAGCGGCGAAGGCGCGATCGATCCCTGGCTCAGCGCGCGCGCTGGCGAAATCGAAGATCTCTGCCTATGGATCGCGGCTGAAGCATCGGAAGAAGCGGGACCGATGCCAGGCATGGTCTCGGTGTTGGCCGAACGGCTCGGCTCATTCGCGTTGATCTGGAGCATCGCGCGCGGTGTCGCGGCGGTAGTCGTCGGCGGCAATGTCGATCCCAAGAGCTTGCCCGCCGCGCTTGCCCGTGCAGCTAAGCTACCCGTCGTAGCCGAGGTCGCGGGCCTGTTTGCTTGGGTACGCTCGGGCGACACCTTACTCGTTGATGCGGAGCAGGGCGTGGTGCGCGTCAACCCATCCGCGTCCGTGCTCGCTCAGTTCCGCCACGGCAAATAGCTCGTGTCGTTCGCAGGGCGGCATCGCGCCCCAGCGAGGGCATTTTGCCTGCACACGAGCGCGGCCCTCGGCAGCGGGATCAGCGATGCGGCGCTGGCCAGGCGCATGATGCATGCAGAAGCGGGGCGACCGGCCGCACCGCGAAAAATCTTGGAACGCTTTCGCTGGCCACGGCGACCGACCTTATGCAGCAAGCAGACGAGGAGACCGCTATGACAAAAACAGGCGACAAAACAGGCGCCGAAATATGCGAGCCGCTACCCGCCTCCCATTCGGACATCCTTCACAAGAAGTCCTTCGCTCACTTGGCCACACTGATGTCGGACGGGACGCCCCAGGTGAACCCCGTGTGGGTCGACGAAAAAGACGGCTACGTACTGATCAACAGTGCAGTCGGCCGCGTGAAGGACAAGAACATCCGTTCCAATCCCCACGTTGCGTTCTCGGTCACCGATCCAGACAACCCCTACCGTATGCTCGCCGTGCGCGGGCGCGTGGTGGAGTACATCACCGAGGGTGCCAACGCTCATATCGACAGCATGGCCAAGAAGTACATGGGCCTTGACCAGTACCCGCTGCGCAAGCCGGGCGAACAGCGCGTGATCTATAAGATCGCACCCGAGAGCGTCGCCTGCATGGGCTGAGGCACAGGCTGCGCCGCGCCAGCTTGCACGGGCCCCTCAGTCTGCTTTTCCGCCCGGTGGGGTCTGCTGCTTCGTCATGCCTTGCCGCGCTCGAAACCGCATGTTAGGTACGCGGCCCCTGTCGCAAGACTGGGCAAGTTCGGGGCTGTAGCTCAGCTGGGAGAGCGCTGCGTTCGCAATGCAGAGGTCAGGGGTTCGATCCCCCTCAGCTCCACAAAACTAGAAGAACGCATCGAAGGCTCGGGCTCACGCTCGGGCCTTCGCTGCTTGTCGGCGAGCGCGCTATTTGTCTGTTTCAGCCTCTCTGGTTTGGCTGATTCAGCCCCTGATAATGGGGAAGGGGCGGATCGGCTTGATCGGGGTCAACTGCGGGCGAGGACGCGAAAACGTGCGCCATTCGACGGGTTGCTTGACGTCGTTGATCGTCACCTCGAACCCGACCTGCAAGTTGCCGTCGGCCTGCACGCGAAACCAGGTGCGTGTGAAGTTGCCGTTGATGATCGCCTCCGCATAGCGGAAGCCGTTGGTGCTGTCGGTCGCATCCGTCGCGGGCCAGTAGGCGAGTTCGGCGGGCCCGTCAAAGCTCGGCAAGCTCTCGCCCACGCTGATCGTGTAGATGGCGCGCACCGCGGAGGTGCTGCTGCAGACTCGTTCGTCGCCCTCTCCTCGACACGTGGTGGTGCCGGCGTCGACGCAGCGCATGCCGAGGCGCAGAGCCCCGAAGTAGTACGCGTTCTGCAGCCCGCGATAAGCCGGCGAACCACCGACCACCAACCAATCGCCTTCAAAGGAGGGCGGCATGCATCGCGAAGCTTGGGCGTTCGAGACACCGAGCAGCATGCACAGGGCCGCGGCGAGCGCGAACGCCAGCTTATTGAGAGTCGCAACGAGCCTACTGTCGTGGTTTTTCCGAGACACCGCTGCACATCCATTCGTCATCTTGAGCCTCCGTAAGCTTGGTCAGCACGTGTGGGAGGCAGCAGAGGAGTGAAATGTGACGACGCCTAAAAAGGAAACGATGAGACCGCCACGCGGCGGCCTTCGGGATCCCGGAAGTACAGGGTGTGCGCTGTCTCGGCTTCGAGCATGTGCAGCGCCAGCAGCCGCGCTCTCAGCTCTGAACGATGCTCAGCGTCGATGCCAAAGGCGACGAGCTCAAGACTCTGAGCATCGATTGCAGGCTCTGCTTCGTTGCGCCGCTCGAGCATCAGTACCGGGCCCGGCCCCCGCCCCAACCACAGCGCACGTGGCCTTAGATCGCGCACGATCGTAAGGCCAAACCAGGTTGTATAAAACGCCTGCATCGCCTCGAGTTCGCGCACACGCAACGCTAGGTGATGCACGAAAGTCATGGGCTGACGCTCATTTTAGCGGGACGCGGGCAGGTGAACAGGCTCGATAGCGACAAGCGCGCCGCGCGCCTCTTCGGCGTGCACACCCCCGGGTCGCAGGGCGACATAACCAGCAAAGTAGCCGGCCGTTTCGCTTTCGCGATCGGGGTATTGTTGGGCGATGGTCGCAAGAACGAACTGTGCTTCGGCCGCATCCGGCGCAAGCAAGAGCACCCGTTTGAGCTCGCGCTCGGCCGTGCGTACCTCGCCCAAGGCGAGATGAATCGAAGCGACGAGCTGACGCAGCGGGACATCGTTAGGATGCGCCATCAGGTAGGGCGCCGCATACGAAAGAGCCGAGCGCAAGCGCGAAGCCCGCACGCACACCGCCAATAACGCACGCATGCAGCGCTCAGCATCGTGACCTTCGCGCAGGGCGGTCGCCAGATATTGTTCGGCGCGCGTAAGATCTCCTGCGGCTGAGAGCGCGCTGCCCTCTTTAAACAACTGCGCTGCGTGGGCACTTGCTTCTGCTTGATGATTGGGCTGCCCCGCCAGCTGCGCTCCGTCACGGTGGGCGCAGCCAGCCAGGCTAAACAGCAAGGCACAGACAGTATAATATTTGGCCATGGTTGCTCTCAATTCTTGGCTTGTGGTGTTGGTAGCTGAGCTGTGGGCAGGAGCGTCATCTCGTCTACATCTCCGTCAAAATCCTGGTAAATGCGCAGCATCTCGTCGACAAGCGAACGCTCGCGCAAGGGCACAGCCTGCACCACGCTCGGTACGATGAAGAGTAAGTTTTTCGTCTGCTCACTGCGTCGATTGCGCGTACCGAACAGACCGCCCACGATCGGAATACGGCTCAGGCCCGGTAAACCCCGTGAGCTGCGCGCATCGCTTGCACTGTCAAGGCCAGCAAGCACGAGCGATTTACCAAGGTCCAGATTGACGACCGTCTGTAGCTTGGACACGTTGCGACCGGGAATGCCGGTGCCGCCGTCATCGGTAAGGTCTGCGACAGTCGCGCCAACGGTGAGCTCGATACGGCCTGAGCTCTTGTCAAAGCGCGGCTCAATCGTGATTTGGCTGCCGAACTGAATCGCACGCACCTCGGCGGTCAGCGCACCTTGGATCGGCACGTTGACCTCGCCGCCCGAATCAAAGCTCGCCTGCTTACCGTTTTGCGCGACCACCGCAGCCTGGCGTCGCACCCGTGCCCAACCGCTGCGCTCTGCGAGATCGAGCCGAGGCAAAACTTGGTCCGCCACGCCCAAGCTTGCCTGACTGAGCGAGCCGCTCGCCAAGTCGAACGAAGCGCTCAAGGTGGCGCTGCCACCGATCGCGTCGGGCCATGCGAGCCCCAGCTGATGTCCATACCCTTCGCTGACCTGCACGAAGTACATGTCGAGCCGGATGTTATCCTCCGCGTTCACCACGATGCCCTGCTGCGCGGGCTGCGACGAAGCGACCTCGATTCGTACCTGCACCTCGCTGCCGTCGAGCATCAGCAACAGTAAGGTGGTCTGGCCGGGACGCAGCGCGAGCACGATGAACTGCGCGCCGTCCTTGGGCAGGCGCACGTCGACGATGCCCGGCACGCCTTCGGAGTAGCTCTTGACGCCTTCTGCCGCGATGCTCGTCTGGTCGCCGACGACAAGCGACAGGTTACGGGTTTCGCTCGGCAGGGCGAAGGCGAGCGCTGGCCAGAAGGCAACGCCCGCCGTCACGCCCCAGCAGAGCAACCCAACGAGCAGCGCGAGCGAGCGTGGATAGGGGGTGTTCACGCCCGACGTATCGACCGCACAGATCTGGCGGTTGCGCACTTTCTCGCGGTGAGCGCCCGTGCCTGACGATTGTGAACGATCGGCTGCCGAAGGGGCCGGCCGCTGGGCACCGCAAGCTGCGGCTAAAAACCCGGCTCGAGCACGAGCGGCGTGCCGTCTACCTGCACCGGTGCTGACAGCTTGCCCCGGCCCGTGCCGGGCTCGCTCGCCGCGGCTCCCGAGAGCTCGCGAGCGCCGTCTATTTCCATTGCTGGCGCGGGCGAGGCAGGCGTCTCGAAACCGCGCGCCGCCACGTCGGACGGCGTATCGGAGGGCGCAAACGGAGCCAGGGCCGAACTGGGCTGTTCCGGCCGAGCTCGCTCGTTTGGGTTGGGGTCAGGCGTGTGGCTGTCGGGTGTAAGCTGCGCCGGTAATGCAGGCACGCGCGCGAACGACGAGGGAGGCGACACGGGCCGCGAGCGCAAAGCCAAGGTGACGAGGGCCGCAGCACCGCCAAGCACTATCGCAACGAGCAGCGCCAGCCACAGCATCGGCCTGCCGCCCGCCTCGCCTGCCGTGCTGCGTGTGATGCGCGTGATCGTGGTCTTAATTTCGCTGGCGATGCGCACCAACCGCCGGGGTCGCGGCTGTGGCAGCTGCGCGTGACCGGCCGCGCTCGCGGCTTGGTCGGCGCTTAGACCCCCAGCGCGCGCGCGCGCAGGCGCGGCCACTGGGACGTCGCTGCCGTAGGGGGCGGTGTGCTCAAGCGTGTACTGACGAATCACCGCCGGCGCGGCCCGCTCAGCCTCGCCGCCGATGCGCTCCGTCTGCACCTCACGCTCGAGTCGCTCGTGCACGTGCGGGGGAAACGTGCCCTTTTCGCGCGCGCGATGCTCTTGCATCGTCGCCATCACGAGTGCGGACAACGCACCCGCATCAACTTCGTGAGCCTCCGAAAGCGCTTTGCCAAGCATGCGTGCAAAGTGCTGCGCATCGGGCGGTCTACGTTCAGGATTCGGATCGAGCGCGCACAAAACGGCCGCATCGAGTGCAGCCGGGATGCGCCCAACAAGCGAGCTTGGCGCTACGACCCGCGGCTCGCGCACTTGTTGCAAAAGCGCACCATCGTTCTCCGCATCAAACAGACGTCGCAGCGTGAGCAGCTCCCACAGCACGATGCCCAGCTGGTAAATGTCCGTGCGCCGATCGATCTCTTTGCCGTACGCCTGCTCGGGCGCCATGTAGCGAAATTTTCCCTTGAGCAGACCATCCTGGGTGCGGTGGCGACGACCGTAAGCTTTGGCGATGCCAAAATCGATAAGCTTCACGTGACCCGCGTAGGCAAGCAGCACGTTTTCCGGGCTCACGTCACGATGCACCACGTTGAGCCGGCGTCCATTTTGATCGCGGGTTTCATGTGCCGCGTGCAGTGCCTCGGCCACGTGCATGGCGATGCGCGTGGCAAACGCCGGCGCAAGCCTGCGACCGCGCCCGACGAGCGCACGCTGCAGCTGCGACAGGGAGCAGCCGTGCACGTACTCCATGACGAGAAAGTGCGCGCCTGCGTGCTCACCGAGCTCTTCGACATGCACCACGTTCGGGTGCTGGATGCGCGATGACAGCATCGCCTCGTCGAGGAACATCTGCCGAAACTGCTCGTCGCTTGCGAGCTGCGGATGGACGATTTTGATCGCCACATCGCGCGAAAAGCCCGCTGCGCCCAGGCGCCGGCCGAGAAACAGCGTGGCCATGCCGCCCGAGCGCAGATCCGCGACGAGCTCGTAATCTCCAATTCTCTGGCCTGGCTGCCACACGAGGGCCCGACGCTATCACGTGCCGGTCGCGCGTTCCCAGCCGAGCGGAATGCGCGCAGGCACCCGCGCCACGCGCACCTTGTGCAGACCGCGCAGCGCCCGCCCCGGCACAAGCTGAGGACTCGGCGCCATGCGCGGGGCTCGCAAGGTCAGCGGCTCGAGGCGCGCCGCCAGCACCAAGCCGTGCATGGTCAGCCGCGCGTGCTCGGCGCGCACCAGGCCCTCACCATCAAGGCGAACGAGGGCGGCGGCGGCGAGGGTGCGCGCCACCCCCAGCTCCGCTGCCAGGGCACCGGCGTGGGCGGGACGATCACAATGAGCCAGCTCGTAGAGGACGCGCAAAACGCGCAGGGTGAAGGGATCCAGGCGGGTTTGTTCAGTGGTCATGGGCTGAGCATCGCCAAAGACTGAACGCATGTCCAATTCCTGGCTTTATGCTCAGTGTTCGGTGCGCTGGCACCCCAGCACCGCCCACGCATCGGGAACACGGCGCGTGGTCGCCGCGTATGACGAACCGCACCAACTGGAGAGTGTCGACGGATGATTGAGTCCCACGCCGCCCCGCGACCGTGGGCAGAGCTGCGCCTGTTACGAGGGGATGGGCCAAGCGAGCTGCCTTTTCACGCCTACGAGCCACTCTGCCTTACGGTCGGCAGCGATCCACGCGCCGGCCTGGTGATCGACGCGCGTGGCGTGGCGCCGATGCATTTCTCGCTGATTTGGGATGGCGTGCACCTGTGGCTCGAGGATGCGATGCGCCTTGGCTGCACCCGCTTCAACGGCAGCACACTCAATGAATGGCGCTGCGTCCAGGGCCAAGCCGTAGTCACTTTCGGCTCAGCCTGGCTCGCCCTGCGCAGCGGCGGCCCCGTACCCACGCGCAACACCCCCGATTTCGACGCTTTGGAGCGAGACCGCGCAGCCGAAGCCGGACAAATCAGACGCCGCGACACCATGCGCATCCGCCTCCCCCCACGCTAAATCATCCCCAATTCACCAGCCCCACCCGTGATCGTGAACGTGATCGTGAGCGTGATCGTGAGCGTGAGCGAGCTCGTGCTGGCGACCGCAAGTCTTCATCCGCGCCCCCGCTCAACGCGAAAGCCGCGCCGTAATCTCCACCAGCTCCGCCACCGTTTGAAACCGCGAGTCCGGATCCTTCTCTATACACCGCATCACCAGCTGCTCGACCTCGGCGGGCACTTCCCGCGCAGCAGCGCGACTGCAAAGGGCTGGCGGATGTCCATGCA
>JBBSJC010000064.1:0-21454 GCA_038257655.1 Polyangiales bacterium
AAGCTACCTGTCCGCCTCGGCGGCGCCTGGGATCAGCAGACGTCGAACCCTAAGTACCCCACTGCCTTTGGTACTCCTCCGGGGGATACCTGGATTTTGACCGGCGGCGCGGGTTGGGTGGAGGAGAACTGGCAGGTTAACGTCGCAGCTGCTTACCGCACGGGTGAAGGCGACACCACGATCAGCAACGTTGGCAGCGTGCACAACGCATCCTGTGCTTTCTGCGGGTATACCGGAGATGAGCCCTACAAAGTCACCATGTTGGGCCTATACATCGACGCGAGCGTTAACTTCAACTGAGTGACTTGACCCGTGCGGCGGTCGCTTGAGCCGCATAATGGAGCAGACTTATATGAGCGCAGTAAAGAAGCAGTGGCTTACGTTCACGATCCTGGCAGCCCTGACCGGGGCCTGTGGTGATGACGGCGGGGGCAACAACGACGGGGATAATACTGGCGGCGGCGCCACTGCGGGTCAGACCGCAGGCAATGGAAGCGCCAGCGCGGGACAGAACGCTGGCACGACCGCAGGCGACGACGCGGGCGACGACGCCACTGCTGGTGGAGGCACGAACGCGGGTACAACGGCCGGTAACACAACCGGCGGCACCGATGCGGGTTCGACCACGTCGGGCGGTAAGGACGCGGGGAGCACGACCGGTGCGACCGGCTTGCCGGACGCCAGCAAATGCGGTGCTCAAGCGAACGGTGCGCCGCTCGACACCAGCGCGATGGGCGGTTGTTACTACTTCTACTGCTACCAGACCAAAGAGACCTTGCTAAGCGAGGCGACTCAGGGCGGCAAGTGCGCGAATGAGAAAGATGCCGCGATTCAGTGCGAGGGCGAATCAGTACGGACGGTGGCGGATTGCGCACGCTCGGAGGCTGCGACCATTGCGCTCGGCATCGCATCCTTCAAGACGGCCGTGAAGAAGTGCGTCCGCAAGAATGCGAAGCTCTCTGACCTCAGCGAGGGCTGTCTCGATTGCAACGTTGAATCATCAGCTTGTGCGGCAACGTCGTGCCTGGCTGATTGCGTTTCAGGTGACAGCGTGAAGTGCGACCAATGCCGCGAGACGAACAAGTGCACGCCCAAATTCTACGAATGCGCTGGCTTGCCTGACCCCAAGAAATAGTCTCAGTCGCAGACACTAATCGAACTAGATGACGATGGTCCCGGCTTGCCGCGGCCATTGTTTTCCTTTGGCGCGCGCTGCGATCACACATTCAGGTCGTCGCGATGAGGTTGGGCTATACCTAGAACAAGTTTGGATTCGACTGTCTTGACCCGCGCGGGGGTCGCTCAGTTCCGAAAGGGAGTTTTGATGAAAAAAGTGAACAAGAAGCGGCTCGCCCTCGCGATGCTGACGGCTCTGGCCGCTGCCTGTAGCGACGATGGCGGCGGCAACAACGATGGCGACAATGGCAGCAATGGTGCCGGGACCAATGGCGGCAATGGCGTGGCCAACAACGCGGCAAACGACGGCGAAGATGCCGGAAAGCCGCAACCTGGCCTGGGGCCGAAAGACGTGACCGCCCAACAATGTGGCGCGCAGGCGGACGGGACCCCGCTCGATACCAGCGCCAAGGACGGCTGCTTCTATTTCTACTGCTATCAGACCGAGGAGACGCTCCGCGAGCAAGCCAGCCCTGGCGGAGGCTGCGCGAGCGACACGGATGTGGCGATCCAGTGCGAAGGACGCTCAGTTCGCACGATCTCTGACTGCGCGCGCCAAGAGTCCGGTGTACTGGCGGAAAAGGGCGAAGCAGCCTATGGCGAAGCCGTCGCCGCGTGCGCCCGTCGGGACGAAATGCTCGCCGAGTTCAGCGACAGCTGCTTGGCGTGCAACGTCACCTCCTCCGTTTGCGCAGCACGCAGGTGCCTTATCGAATGCGTCACGGGCGACAGCCAGCTTTGCGACAAATGTCGCGAGGACAACGACTGCACGCCCGCGTTCTACACCTGCGCCGGCCTACCCGATCCGAATAAGTAAGCCGTTCTGGTCGTAAGCCACTGGGCTGAGACGGACCCGCGCCGCTTCAGAAGCGGTAGTTGCCCTGGAGCGAAATGATGTCGATGCGCGAGGTGTAGCGACCTTCGTTCACCGGCAGCGCCCTGTCCGAGAACAGGGCAGTGACTTCCTTAACGTTGCCCGTGCCGACATCGACGTTGATCGTCTCGTTGAAGATGTGAGCGTAGGCGGCGGACAGATCGACCTTGCCGGCGACACGCCAGGTGATGCCGAAGTGGAGCGCCGTTTTTGCGACGGGCCAGTAGTCGATATTCATGTTTTTGACCGGTACGCCGCGCGTTTCGTAGGCCAAGCCCGCGCGCAATGCGAGCACGCCTGGCAGCACGTTGTAGTCGCCCCCGAGACGAACGCCGTAGGTGTCGGTCCAGCCGTGCGGGAGCGAAGCTTTGGAAGGTAGCGAAGATGCGTTGTCCTGGTTGGGGGCGGTCGAGAACGCGACCGAAGGCCACTGCTCGCTGTCCCGCGAGGAGTCGTAAAGGTCGAGCGTGTACGAGTCGACATGGCCCGTATTGAGCCAAAAGGCATCGAGCTCCACATCCCATGTCTCCTGGGTCATCGGATCCAGCAGCTGCTCGCGCGGCACCTTACGGTCTGCGTAGCGCGCGCCGATCACCACCTCGAAGCGTTGATAGGGAACGTTCAGCTCGACATTATCGATGCGACAGTGCGGGCCTGGCGTGGCCCGGCCTGCTGTGCGCTCAAAACAGCTCTTGCGAGGCGCGCCTTGGATGCCGTTGGCGGTCACATCGACGTAACCCTTGGCCTTGATGTCGTCGTTGTAGGTGAAGCTGGCCATGAGATCGATGGCGTCGATTGGGGTCACCGCCACGCTCAGCGTCGCGCGCGGGATGAAGTAGTCGCTGGCGTTCACATCGTTGAGCACTTCTTGATCCTGAAAGCCCGGCCCGAGCGATGCGAAGTTGCGGTACTTCACGTCCGCAAAGCCGGCAGACAGGCTCGCGCCCACCCTCACCATTTTGATCGGCGCGTAGCCGACGCCCACGGAGAGAAAGCCAGCAAGCACGGTGCGATCGAGCAGCAGGAAGCGATTGGGACTAAGCTCTCCCCCCACCGTGACCGGGTACTTTTCGCCAGGTTTGGGAGACACCGTCGGCTGGTTATCGTCGCCGAACTTGAGGTTGCCGACGCCAGCAGGCGTAAAGAAGCCGACACCAATGCCCCACTGATCTCCGATCGGCATGGAGAAACCGAGGTTGCCAGCGGGCAGAAGCGGGGCCTCGTTGCAGACCTCGTCGAAGTTTTCCTCGGGTCGGTACTGGATGCCTGGCGTGTTGTTGCCATCTTGGTCGAGCGCCGTACCGTCGGGGTTGTTCGTGCGGTTGTCCTTGGCGCGGTCGAAACACGCGTTGAAAAACGGCACGCGCAGCTCGGCGCCCACATTGCGGGGAGCCAACGCCAAATTGGCGGGGTTTTGCCAGATCGCCATGAAGTCGTTCACGCGGGCGTAGTTGGCGGCGCGACCGAGCGCGATCGTGCCTCCGACCGTGTCTTCGACGCCACCCGCATGCGCCGTCTGCGGCGTAACGGTCGATGCTACCGCCAACAACCCACCTGCCATCGTCCACTGCACGCTCTGCTTGAGCGTCTGTCTACGCATTGCCATCTGCCCTCCTCGCGGCGCGGAGGATAGACGATGTGCGGTGTATGTGGGGCGCCACATACGGCCGCGACAATCAAATTCTGCTGCACGACGCGCGCACCAAAACCGAGTTAGACATGAGCCATGGCGCAATTTTTCGAAACGATCCGCATTGACACCGCGTTCAGTCGTAATTCGTGCCTCCTTGTGATGGCTATTAACGTCGCCACTTTCCCCCGTGGCTCCCCTGAATTCCGCCGAGTAGAGACCACTGGCTTCACGACGCACACGAGCGTCATCAAGCGTGCGCTCGTCAACCACGACCCTAAGCGGCTCATCACGCCGGTCGTCAATCGAACCTTACACACCTTCAGCCGTGCTCGAGGCCGTCAGGGACCGTACCCGAACCGTTGACCTCAAGCAGGTCCACCGCGTCTTACTGCAGCCCCACTGGCGCGAGCACAAAGACATGCTCTGACGCGTCGTGCGCCCAACGAGGTATGCGGCCCCTGCGGCCCGTGCGGTCGTGGGGGTTTTTTCGTGGCCGCCACTCAGCCGGCCGGTCGACCGTAAGGGTGCCGGCTCATAGGCCAACGTGCCTGGGCGGCTAACCACGCTTCGACCACCCTCACGCTCACGACCACCGAGATGGGCAAGCCGATTGGTGGAAAGCTGCTAACCCCTATGACCCCAGCGGGGGGAGTCAGCCGGCCGTAGCAGCCCGGCCCGTGAGCTCGTCCCAGCGCTGCACACGCTCGTCGCCCTCGCCCATCATCTCGACCACGTGGCGCCGAACGTATGCCAAATCGAGGGCCTGGCCTTGCACCGCAATCAGGCGCTCGAGATCGACTACATCCTTCGGCCGGAAGAACAGCAGCTTGAACACGCAAAGCGCCTCTGCCGCGAGAAACCAGGCGCTTTGCCCGTCGATGGATTGACGCACACGAGTGCGCTCTGCTTCCTGCGAAAAGGGGATGCTGGGAGTAAACAGATCAAGCCGGAAAGGCCCGAACCGCGCGTTGAACATGCCCCGTGCTTCGCTCTCCAGACTTGCGCGGTCTGCGCCGATGACGATGCCGAGAGTATGCATCGCGTCGACCACTAAGCTTAGTTGTGCGTCACCAACAAACAGGTTGATATCGACGTCGACCGTAGCGCGCGGAACGCTCCAGAGACCGTAAGCCAGGGCTCCACCCACAGCGTACGAAATTCCCGCCCGCTCGAATGCGGCGGCGAGCAGCAGGGCGGCCTCAAGCGGATCATTGGGTACGGCGGGCATCGCGCTCTTTCTTCTGCGCTCGCAGTCGCGCCAGCGCGGCGATGCTTCCTTCGGACAGCTCGTCCACGTGATTGAGCGCGCGCTCGGCATCGGGCCTTGATCTGAGGAGGCGCACGGCCGCTCGACACGCTGCGGCCATCAATGAACCTCGCTCGCTAGGAGTCATGCCGATGTACGGTTCGACTTCCTCACGAATCGATTCCTGGTTGGATGTAACCCAAAGTGGCAACGACATTTTCGTAGTGTAGCGCGACGGCCCTGCAGCCGCGCCATCCCAAATGCTCACAACTTGAAGACACGCTTTGCGTTCTCGCGCAGAAACTTCGGCCAGACCTCGTCCTTGAAGGGCACGTCCGGCAGCTCCTTGAAGATGCGATCGTAAGATAGCCCCATGGGGAAGTAGCCCGCGAACATGATCCGGTCGGCCCCACGCGTGTTCGCAAAGGCGATTACATCCTTGGGGTAGTAACGTGGCGCAAAGGCGCTTGTGGAA
Source organism: Polyangiales bacterium (assembly GCA_038257655.1). GTDB lineage: Bacteria > Myxococcota_A > Polyangia > Polyangiales > DASUME01 > DASUME01. The sequence goes on from JBBSJC010000064.1 coordinate 5,405, forward strand.
TAGTAAAGGTTCGGCCACTTGAGCATCAGCTTGATGATCAAGTCCGTCCAGGGCTCGCAACCGTGACGGGTGACGAACTTGAGCTCGGGGAAGAACCAGCAGACTTCATCGATAAGCTCCACGTGTTGCGCGGCCATCGGTAGGCGCGGGCCGGGCACGCCGGCGCAGACGCAGATCGGGATGTCGAGCTCGATGCACTTGGCGTAGATCGGGAAGAATTTCTTGTCGTTGATCGGCACCTGCGGGCAGAGGCCTGCCGGAAATGCCGTCGCTGCCACGATGCCGAGCTCTTCGCGACAACGGACGAGCTTGCGTACTTCGTCCATGCCGCGATTGGGATTGACCTCGTAGCTGCCAACCAAACGATCGGGATGGTTTTTCAGGGCCTGGGCGCGCCCGGGATGGTCGGGATCGACACCGATCATCGCCTTTTCAATGCCGTGTTTGTCCATCTCCGTCAGCAGCAGCCGTTCGTAATCGTCGCCCGTGGGGTGCGAGGGGATGTCTTTGAACATGTACTGGGCGGGCATCGTGAACGTCTGCCGGCTCTCTTCATCCATCAGCAACGGCTTGATGAATTCGTACCACTGGCTCTTCTCATCGTCGGGCGCGGGCAGGGCGACCATCAGGTCGATAATCCCGATTCCCTGGGGCATTGGCATCGCTTTATAGACCACGTTCATACGCGTTGACGCAACAAGTGAAACATGTTCTATTCGCGACATGACAAAGGCATTGCGCCGTCGTTATCCCATGACGCCCTACCCGGACGGCTGGTTTCGTGTGGCCCACAGTGACGAGCTCAAGCCTGGCGAGGTCCAGCCGCTCAAGCTGCTCGGCCAAGACCTCGTGCTGTTTCGTACGGAGAGCGGCCGCGCCTCGGTGCTCGATGCGTTTTGTCCGCACTTGGGCGCGCACTTAGGCCACGGCGGTAGCGTTAAAGGCGAGCTTTTGCAGTGCCCGTTTCATGCTTGGCAACTCGATGCCGACGGCAACGTCGCGCACATTCCCTACGCGACGAAGATCCCGCCCCGGGCCAAAACCATCTGTCACCAAGTGATCGAGCACAGCGGGATGATCTTTCTCTGGCACCACCACCAAAAGCTCGCGCCGACCTTCGAGCTACCGAAAATCGACGAGTACTACAACGAGAAGTACACCGAGTTTCGGGACTTCCGCCTGACGCTGCGCACGCACATTCAGGAGACCGCCGAAAACGGCGTCGACACCGCCCACCTGCACGTCGTGCACGAAGTGATCGATCCGGTCGCCAAGGCCGAGGCCGACGGCACGCAGCTCAAGGTGCACGTCGACATGAAGGCCAAGATGCTCGGTGGCGCTGGGGTGATCAGCGGCACGATCGACATGGAGTACTTCGGGCTCGGCGTCACGACTGCGCGCGTCGACGTCGGTCCAGTCAAGTATCTGTTTCTGACCACCGTCACGCCGATTGACGACGAACATGTCGATGCGCGCTTCATGGTGTCGATGAAAAAGAAGGGTGGCCCGGAAATTACCGAAATGATTTTCAAGCGCATCCTTGAAGACGAAGAGCAGCAGGTGCGCCGCGACATTCAGATCTGGGAGAACAAATCCTTCCCCAATCCACCCTTACTGTGTGACGGGGATGGACCCGTCGGAATGTTCAGAAAATGGGCCAAGCAGTTTTACGGACCCTGGAATGAAGGCAATGAAGGCAATGAAGGCAACGATGATGACAGGAGCGAGCCCGCCACGGGCAAACATGCCCTTCCTCAAGCCGTGAGCGCGGCGGAGTAGATCCCATGGACGCCCCGATCCTCACCGCCCAATTCAGTCTCGAATACAGCTTCAAACGCAGCCTGGGACCTACCCTGTCGGCATTTTTCACTGGGCTGCGCGATCAAAAAATTGTCGGCGTGCGCGCGCAAGACGGACGCGTCTTGGTGCCACCCTCCGAATACGACCCACGTACTGCGGCCGAGTTGTCCGAGCTTGTGCCGGTCTCAGACTGTGGCGTCGTGACCACCTACGCTTGGGTGGCAGCGCCACGACCCAAGCATCCTCTGCAGCGTCCCTTTGCGTTTGCTTTGATCAAGCTCGACGGTGCGGACACTGCTCTGCTGCACGTGGTCGACGCGGTTGACCCCGATCGCATGCAAAGCGGCATGCGGGTACGCGCATCTTGGGCTGCTGAGCGGGTCGGCGCGATCACCGATATCGCGAGCTTCGTGCCGGAGGCAAGCTGATGGAACCGGTTACGCAGCAAAAGACGCATATTCGCCTGGATTATAAGATTTACGCATCCGAGACCCTTGCTCTTTTTCTGACGGGTCTGAAGGAAGGTAAGATCTTTGCCCGCAGGGACCCGGCAACGTCGCGGGTATACTGTCCACCGCGCGCGGGCTCGCCTACCCACGGCACCGATATGGGTGAAATCCTCGAGGTGTCCGATTGCGGCACGCTCACCACCTTCTGCGTCGTCAACGTCGCTTTTGAAGGCCAGATCATGAAAGTGCCCTACGTCTACGGTGCGATTCTGCTCGATGGCGCGGACACTCCCTTTTTGCATCTGGTCAACATGCCCGCTGACGAGGCGCGCATGGGGCTACGCGTACGCGTAGATTGGAAGCCGCAAGCAGAGCGGGAAGGCAGCTTCACGGACATTCTTTACTTCTCGCCCACGGGTGAGCCGGACGCCGCCTTCGACCGCTACAAGGAGTACCTGTGATGCAAGACGTGGCGGTGGTTGCGTTCGCCCAGACTCCGATTTCGGGCGGCAATCCGTTGACCGACGAAGTCGAGCTCGTGCGCGCTGCGCTCAATCAAGCGCTCGCCCAGGTGGGTCTCACGCGGCGGGACATCGGCTTCTTTTGTTCGGGCAGCTGCGACTACGTGCAAGGCGTGCCCTTTTCCTTCGTCGCGGCGGTCGATGCGCTCGGTGCCTGGCCGCCGATCGAAGAGTCCCACGTGGAAATGGACGGCGCCTGGGCGCTGTACGAAGCCTACATCCGCCTGCAGCATGGGGACATCGATACAGCGGTCGTGTTCGCCTTTGGCAGACCCTCGTTGGGTGAGCCGGCCGACGTGTTCGCGCAGCAGCTCGACCCGTACACGATGGGCCCGCTTTGGATCGACCCGGACAGTCTGGCCGGCCTGCAGGCGCGCGCTTTGATCGACGCCGGCAAAGCCAGCGACCAGACTTTTGTGCCCAGCCGATTCGCCGATGGCGCTGCATGTTTGATCCTCGCCACGCGCGAGAAGGCGATCGAGATAGGCAATAAAATTGACCGTCAACCAGCTTGGATTCGCGGCATCGACCATCGCGTCGAGTCGATGCAGCTCGGTCTGCGCGATCTGACCGTGTGCGAGTCGGCCAAGATTGCCGCACAGAAAGCGCGCGTCAGCGAGCTCAAGCTCGAGATAGCCGAGCTCCACACCCGCTATGAGCATGAGAACGTGATCTTGCGCGAGGCCTTGGGCCTCGGCTCCGAGGTCAAGCTCAACCCTTCCGGTGGCTGCACGACGGCGAGCATCCCGATGGTGTCGGGCCTAGCGCGGATCGGGGAAGTCGCCGAGCGCATCCTGCGCAGGGAAGTAAAAGCTGGGGTCGCCCACGCAACGAGTGGTCCCTGTCTTCAACAGAACCTTATCTGTGTTTTGGAGGGTGGCTGACATGGCCGAGCGTTGTGCCGTTATTGGCGTCGGTCAGACCAAACACGCGGCTAGGCGCGGCGACGTGTCAATGCCGGGCATGCTGCGTGAAGCGGCGATCCGTGCACTCGAAGATGCAGACCTTACCTTTGCAGACATCGACGCGGTCGTGTTCGGTAAAGGGCCCGACATGTTCGAGGGCGTGGTCATGCCGGACCTGTTCTTGGCGGATGCGCTCGGCGCCGTTGGTAAGCCCATGTTGCGCGTGCACACCGCGGGTAGCGTCGGTGGCTCGACTGCGGTCGTGGCAAGCCATCTCGTGTCCTCGGGCACCCATGGCGCCGTCCTCGCGATTGGCTGGCAAAAGCAGAGCGAAAGCAACGCCATGTGGGCGCTCAGCGCGCAGCGTCCGTTTCAACCACCCCTGATGGCAGGCGCTGGAGGTTACTTCGCGCCGCTAATCCGAGCCTACATCAAGCGCAGTGGCGCGCCCGACGATGTAGGGCTCAAGGTGGCGGTCAAAGACCGTAAGAATGCGCTCAAGAATCCGTACGCCCACTTGCAGCTACCCGACATCAGCGAAGAGACCGTCCGTGCCTCACCGATGCTGTGGGACCCGATCCGCCACCTTGAGACTTGCCCGTCTTCGGATGGCGCCTGTGCGATCGTGCTCGGCAACGCCAAGCTCGCGCGACGCGCCAAACGTCCGGCCTGGATTCGCGGCACAGGATTGCGTAGTGAGCCCACCATGTTTGCGGCGCGCGATCAGGTGAACCCGCAAGCCGGGCAAGACTGCGCGCGCGCAGCCTACGCCCAAGCTGGCATTCGCGATCCCGCGCGGGAGGTCGACTGTGCCGAGCTCTACGTACCCTTCAGTTGGTTTGAGCCGATGTGGCTCGAGAACCTGGGCTTTGCCGAACCAGGCAAGGGCTGGAGGCTCACCGCCGAGGGCGAGACCGAGATCGGAGGCAAGCTGCCGATCAACATGTCCGGCGGCGTGCTGTCATCGAATGCTATCGGTGCCTCGGGCATCCTGCGCTTTGCGGAAGCGGCGCTGCAGGTACGCGGCATGGCGGGCGAGCATCAGGTCGATGGGGCCAAGACCGCGGTGGGTCACGCGTTTGGCGGTGGCGCGCAGTTTTTCGCCGTCTGGGTCGTCAGCAACGAACAACCGTAAGGTCGCTCAACAGGGTCAGATCCGATGCAATTCAATCTCGCAGATTTGTTCGAGAGCGTTGTTGATGTCGTCCCTGACCGGGAGGCGCTGGTCTGTGAAGACACGCGACTGACGTTCGCCGCGCTCGAAGCCCGCGCCAATCGCGTGGCGCACGTCCTAAAGAAGCACGGAATCGGGCCAGGCGACCACGTGGGCGCCTACCTGTACAACGGACCTGAGTTTCTCGAGATCGTGTTGGGCGCGCTCAAGGTGCGCGCGGTCCCGATCAACATCAATTACCGCTACGTAGCCGATGAGCTCACGTACATGATCGACAACGCTGACTTGAAAGCGCTGTTCTTTCAAAGCGAGCTGACTGAAGTCGTCGGCGAGTCGACCCGCAAATTCCCCGCCCTGAAGGCGCTGTTTGCAGTCAAAGACGAAGCCGCTGCCGATTACGCAGGCATCGGCGCCGAAGCTTACGAAGCTGCATTAGCCGGCGCACCGGCCACGCGCGACTTTGCTCAGCGCAGTGGCGATGACCTGTACATCGTCTACACCGGCGGCACCACGGGCATGCCCAAGGGTGTGATGTGGCGGCAAGAAGACGTGTTCTTCGCAGGCTTGCAAGGGGGTAACCCCGGCGGTCCGCCGATCAAGGCCGCGGAAGACCTCGGCCCGCTCGTCAAGAGTAAGGCGATGGCGATGACGTTCATGCCGCTTGCACCGTTCATCCATGGTGCTGCGCAATGGGCCGCCCTGATCGCCTTCTTTCAAGGGGGTAAGGTCGTCATTACCCCCGGGCGCAGCTTTCAGCCCAAACGCGTGTGGCAGCTCGTAGAACGGGAAAAGGTAAACACCTTGACCATGGTAGGTGACGCCATGGCGCGTCCGCTGATCGATGCCTACGACCTGGAAAAGAAGCCGCCGACCTTGCTAATCATCGCCTCGGCGGGCGCCGTGCTCTCAGACACCGTCAAGGAGCAGCTGCAAAAGACGCTCGGTTCGGTCATGGTGATCAATAGTTTCGGCTCGAGTGAATCCGGTCATGCAGGTCACGCCCTACCCGGCATGGACAAGGGTAAAGACGGTCGTGCCAGCTTCAAAATGGATGAAACGGCCACCGTGCTCGATGAGTCTACCTGGCAGCCCCTCGAAAAAGGCTCGGGCGTGGTGGGTAAGTACGCGCGCACGGGCCGCCTGCCCATTGGCTACTACAAAGACGAAGCTAAGACGGCAGACACCTTTCGTATGGTGGATGGCAAGCGCTACGTGATCCCAGGGGACTACGCCACGATCGAGGCAGACGGGCGCATCACTCTGCTCGGACGCGGTGCGGTGTGCATCAATAGCGGCGGGGAGAAGATCTTTCCGGAGGAAGTTGAGTCCGTACTCAAAGCTCATCCGAGCGTGATGGACGTGCTCGTGGTCGGTCTGCCCGATGAGCGCTGGGGTCAACGCGTGGCCGCGGTGGTGGAAGCACGTGTAGATGCGGCCTTGGATGTGCCGAGCATCGATGCCTTCGCGCGCAAGCACCTCGCTGGTTACAAGTGCCCCAAGCAGCTGTTCGTGTGCGAAAAGATCGAGCGCCAGCCGAGTGGCAAACCCGACTACAAATGGGCCCAGGAGTTTGCGCTCAAGGCGACGGCGCTATGAAGCTCGATGGTAAGGTCGCTGTGATCACGGGAGCTGCCGCCGGCATCGGACGCGCGATCGCTGCGCGTTATGCCAAAGAGGGCGCCAAGCTCGTGCTCGGTGACTTTGACGAAGCTGCCCTGCGCACGACCTGCGCCGCGCTCAAGTCGGAGGGTGCAGACGTAACCACCGTGCTCTCCAATGTCACCGAGCGCGACGATGTGGCGCGCCTGCTCGGAACCGCCACCGAGCTTTACGGACGACTCGATATTCTTGTCAATAACGCCGGTGTGCTCGATGGCCTGACCCCGCTCGAACATGCCAGCGACGAGCTGTTCGAGAAAGTGATCGCCGTCAACCTGCGCGGCCCCTTTCTGACCTGCCGCAAAGCGCTCTCGATCATGCTGCCCCAGGGTGGTGGCTCGATCATCAACATCGCGTCGCTGGCAGGCATTCACGGCGGCCGCGGTGGCAGTGTCTACACCATGAGTAAACATGGCGTAGTCGGTCTGACCAAGAGCATCGCGTTTTACTACGGCGAGCGCGGCATCCTCTCCAATGCGATCTGTCCGGGCGGCGTCGAGACAGAAATCTTCAAGCGGACGCAGTTGCATGAGACGGGTCTGAAGAAGGCGAGCGCTCATTTCAAGACCACGCCACGCCAAGGCAAAGCCGAAGAGATCGCTAGTTGCGCGCTATTTCTCGCCTCGGCCGACGCGAGTTACGTCAATGGCAGCACGCTCGTGGCGGATGGCGGCTGGACCGCTCACTGAGCCTTTGGACCTGAGGGCAGCATGTATATCGATCTGACTCCAGCGCAGCGTGCATTCCGAGAAGAAGTACGCGCCTATCTTTCACGCCTCGTCACCAAAGACGTGATCGAAGAGGTAAGGTCCGGGCCTGGCGGTGGTGGTCCGCTTTACCATCGCGTGTTGCAGCAGATGGGAAAGGATGGCTGGCTTGGCATCTCATGGCCCAAGCAGTACGGGGGACAAGAGCGGCCAGCGGTCGAGCAGTACATCTTTTTCGATGAGGTACAGCGCGCCGGCTTCGCCCTACCCTTTCTGACACTGAACACCGTGGGTCCGACGCTGATGAAATTCGGCACCGACTTACAACGGTCCCGGTTCTTGACTAATATTCTCGCCGGCAAGTGCCATTTTTCCATCGGCTACACCGAACCGAATGCTGGCACTGACCTGGCCTCGCTGACCACCCGTGCAGAGCGCGATGGCGATGACTACGTGATCAATGGTCAGAAGGTGTTCACGAGCCTTGCCAGCTATGCCGACTACATTTGGCTTGCCGTGCGTACCGACCCCACCGTGCCCAAGCACAAGGGCATCTCGATTTTCATGGTGGACACCAAGTTACCCGGCGTAGAGATCACGCCGATCAACACGCTTGGCGGCCATCCGACGTACGCCACCTACTATGAAAACGTGCGGGTGCCCGCAGACATGTTAGTGGGTGAGCTCAACGCCGGCTGGAAGTTGATCACCAATCAGCTGAACCACGAGCGGATCGCACTTTCCAGCTTCGGTCACGTCGCCCGCCACTTCGAAGAAACCGTGGAGTGGGCTAAGCAACACAAGCTCGATGACGGCAGGCGCGTGATCGATCAGCCGTGGGTACAGACGAATCTGGCGAAGGTCTACGCACACCTTGAGACCCTCAGACTGCATTGCTTTCGCCAAGCCTTCAACGTAGAGCGCGGCGTGCTTGACCCAGCCCAGGCCTCTGCCGTGAAGGTATGGAGCAGCGAGGGGTTCATGCAGACGTATAAGTTGTTGCTCGAGGTCGTCGGTGCGGGAGGCACGATGGGCTGCGGCTCACCCGATACGTACCTCTCGGGTTGGCTCGAGAACATGTACCGGGGCGCACTGGTGCTCACCTTTGGCGGCGGCACGAACGAAGTGCAACGTGACATCATCGCCGGCGCTGGGCTTCGCATGCCGCGGGACAGGTAAGGAGAACATGGACTTCGAGTGGAGCGAAGCGTCTCGGACCATCACCCAGCTTGCGAATAAGATCCTCGCGGCGGACGTGTCCGAAGCGAGCCTGCGCGAGATCGATCAATCAGGTACGTTCTTTCATCCGCGCGCCTGGACGAAGCTTTCGGAGGCTGGGCTCCTAGGCGTGGCCATCGACGAGGCACAGGGCGGAATGGGTGGTGGCATCGCGGAGCTATGCGCCTTGTGCACGAGCGTGGGCCGCCACGTGGCCCCGATCCCTGCGTATGCCTGCCTGGTGCTCGGCGCCTTGCCGGTGGCGCGCTTTGGCGGTGAGCAGCAAAAGGCAACTTACCTTCCCAAACTGGCGGAAGGGTCCCTGTTCCTAACAGGAGCAATCGAAGAAGCGGCAAGCCGCGATCGAAAACGGCCTGCAACACGCGCCGAGATCAAGGGTGAGCGTTTCTCGATCACGGGTACTAAGATCTGTGTTCCGCTCGCCGACCGCGCAGCACGCATCGTCACTGCTGTCACTTGTGCGGATGACACGATCGCCGTCGTACTGATCGATCCCAAGGCGCCGGGTGTCGTGCTCACGCGTAACGTCGCAACCCACGGCGAGCCCAGCTTCCGTGTGGACCTGCGCGGCGTGACAGTAGCGGCCGAAGACGTGCTGGCGCGCGGGCAAGGGGGCGCGAGCGCCTGGTCATGGGTCGTGAACGCGAGCGTCGCCTGTGCATGTGCGATCGAGCTTGGCGTGACGGAACGGGCGCTTGAGATGACGGCTCGCTACACCACGGAACGTAAGCAGTTCGGTGTGGCGATCGGCAGCTTCCAAGCGGTGCGCCAGCGCGCAGCCGATGCTTATATCGACGTCGAAGCGATTCGACTCAGCATGCAGCAGGCAGCCTACCTACTCGATGCAGATCGCGATTCAGATCTCGCCTGCTCCGTTGCGAAGTACCAAGCGGCAGACTGCGGGTATCGCGTGACGTTCGCAGCTCAACACCTCCATGGCGGCATGGGCTATGACGTCGATTATCCGCTCCATCGCTATTACAAATGGTCCAAGGCCATGGAGCTCAGCCTCGGCAGCGCGCCGGAGCATCTTGCCACCATCGGCCGCATGCTCAGCGAGCGCAGCGTGCGCATCGGCGAGTAAGTTCGATGCGATCCCCGACTTGGATCTCGGCCCTAGTTCGCGTTCGAAGCGGTGCTTCGCTTACTGCTCTTTTTGAGAAGCTGCGCCTCGGGTACAAAATACTCAGGTGACGGCGGCGTTTTTCCTGCGCGCAACGCGGCGACATCCCAATAGGCGCGCATGGTGCACGACAGGCCTGGCAGGTGCGGCTCGAGCTCGATGCGCAGCGGTGAATCTTTTCCGAACGCGAGCTCAGTACCACCCTTGCAGCTGACGACACATGCCTCTTCTTGCGGCTTTCCTGTACCCACAACCATATGCATCGCGCATTCCGGGATGTAGGCCTCCATATAGCCGCCCTCCACATCTATCTGACGGATCTGCATCGGCCCGACCATGAAGCTGACGGCATTGAAGTGCTTGAACATGTTTTGGGAAATCAGCTTTGTAAGCTTACGTTCGAGCTCTTTCAGCCGCGCCGAACGTGACCTCACCTTTTCACCGGTCTGCACTTCGAAGAGCTGCGCGAACTTCGGCTTCAGGGCGCCTGCCCACTGCTCGATGGCACGCGCCACCGCGCCGCTGACCAGCGCTCGATACTCTTCGTCTGATAGATGCGTTTTCAGCTGCTGGCTTGCCCACTCAAGCTCCCGGACGAAGCGGCCGTAGCCCTTGCGCCAGCGCTCGCGGGGTGAATCGAAGCGTCGCGTCGGCTCGCGCTGCGCTAGCACCGCAGCATAGGAGCGGTCCACGCCCGCGGGATCGCCACTGACGAGCCGCAATACCGGCATCAGGGTTTGCGGCACGAGATAGTCCATGCCCCCCACTATGCCGCGCACAGCCCTGGGATCCCAGATTGCCTGCAGTCCCGACTGATCACGCAGCTCTGAGAGCATCATGCACCTCGGTAAACACTGTTATCTGAGCAAACTATCACGCATCCCAACCCCGACGAGTCAAGAAATCGGCGCGCGGAGGCTCAAGGGAGCCCGCTAAAATTCTGTTCGGTAGCGATCTGGTAACTAAGCGAATGCGCCCGTTAAAAGGACGGCGCCTGGGGTAGCCTGACTTGCGCGAGTCAGAACAAGCTTGAGATCGAATAGCAGGTGAGCGTAGATCTGTGGTCAGGGCGCACTCGGTGTGTGACCGGGAGGACGGGGATCGAAAGCACGGCGCGGTGGGGGGTGTCATGTCGAAGATTTTGCTCAAACAGGACTACGTTGAAATTCGAGTGAGTTGGCTAGAGCGCGCACTGCTCGGGGAAAAACCCCAGAAGCTGGCGCTCGCACAGATCAAACGCGTGGATCCGCATCCACGTTTACCGGACATGATGCTGCATTGGCTTGCGCGCCAAGAGCTATGGATGAGCGGCGTCTCGGCCTATGAGGGGCAGCTCATCCCCACCACGCGCAATCCGACGCGCACACTCGCTATCGACTTGGAGGATGACGAGGGGCGCATCTTCGTGGAGCTCGATGACGAGACGACCGAAGTCGCGGCAGCGCGCATCAACAGCGCACTCAATGCTCAGGAATCGACGCCGATGGAAGCGGTGGAAGCTGCGCGCACACAAGAGCCCACAGACATCTTTGGAACGGGTTTGATGGCGATGGGCGGGCTTACGCTTGCGGCCGGCGCCGTGTTCGCGATCACCGAGACGGCGCCAAATCCATTGCTGCTCGGGGCGGGCGTGGCGTGCGCAGTCGCCGGCCTCATCGCGCGCACTGTCACGCCTTCGAAGTAGCGCTTGGCGCGCGCCTACTCTGCGGCTTCTTGCTGATCGGCGGCAGAGTAGAACTGCCGGGCCCAGCTGCGAAACAGGCCGATAGGTCCATCCCCGTCGCAGATGAGTGGCCGTTGCAAGAAGATCTTGTTCTCCCACACGGGAATGTCCTGCTCGAGCTGACGGGCCACCTCATGCACGAAGGCCTTACCAACCCCCTTGGCCATGCTCGTGTCGCCGTTGATCTTCTTGACCGTGAAATTGAAGTGCACGTCGACATATTCTTCGTCGATCGCAGTCACGCTCGTCAGCAGTAAGGTTTCGACGATGCCGGTGAAGCGCGTGGTCGTGAACCCAAAGCCATGGGAGTTGACGAGTATCGAGCCTTGCACACCGCCGCGCGGGGTACTCATGTCATTGTTCGCGCGCGAAATGAACATGTGGCCCTGGGTCTCGGCTACGGCGTCGGGCATGTTCGTCGTACCGTGCAGGTAACGAAAATGCGCGGTATCGACGGCGTTTTCGGCCATCTCCTGGTTGCGCGTCTTGATCTTCCAAATGCGACGGTAAAGGTCAGTCCACTCGGGATTGCCCACCTCGGGAAGGTCCGGAAGCTCCCATTGGGGAGGTGCGCCCGCGGCGTGGTGCCAGACGAAAATCTGACCGTTCTTCTCGCGAATGTCCCAGGCCTTCACGCAGGCGCGCGGCGGAATCTTCGTGGCGTAGGGCACTACCTTGGCTTGGCCTTCGGTATCGATTTGCCAGGCATGGAATGGGCACTCGATGTTCTCGCCGCGCACCTTGCCCCCGTGCCCCAAGTGAGCACCGAGATGTGGACAGTAAGCATCGAGCAGCGCCGCCTTGCCTGACTCGGAGCGAAAGAGCACGAATTCCCGTCCCAAATAGGAAAGCGGCTTGACTTCACCGGGAGCGAGCTCGGCCATGTAGCCGATTCGAAACCAACCATCTGGATATGCAGGAAATGGAAAGCGACGCTCGCTCATAGTGTCTCCAAACGCCCCTCAGGTTTTGGGCGCCTTGATGCCGCGCAACATCCACTCCGCGGCCATCGTGACTCGATCGACGATTACGTTTTGATTGTGCAGGCCACCCATCCAGCCGACGATCGCTGCAAACCAAATCTGCTGCAGCGTGAAGGCGAGCTCGAGCTCAAGCTCGCTGGGGTCGACGCTGCCATCGGCGCTGCACAGCGTGCGGGCGATGACTTCTTTGAGCCGCGTGTGGTAGCCGGCAACCTTCTCAGTAAGGTCTGCTTCGCCCGACGTGAGAGCTTTGATCAGCGCCTTGGCAAGGTTCGGCTTGCGGCACATGCCGCGCGTGATCGTGCGAAACAGATTACCCACGCGCTCTTCGGCCGAGTCGCCGGTGATCGGTTGTTGCGCCAGACGACGCATCATTTTCTCCGTCTCCATCTCGAGCGCGGCGACGAGGATGCCTTCCTTGCTAGGAAAGCGCTTGTACAGGGTCCCGAGCGCAACGCCTGCCCGGGCAGCGACATCGCGCTGACGCACGGCTTCAAAGCCCCCTTCCTCTGCCAGCTCTACCGCGATCTCCAAGATGCGGCGCGAACGCTCCTCCATCTCGGGGGGAAAGCCCTGGAGGTCTCTGTCTGCAGAAGTTGCTTCACCCGATCGATCAAGAGCCATCACGTCACCTCAGTGCCACTAGAACGTGCTCTATCTATACCGGAGACGGACGTTCGCTGCACTGCGCGACACCGCCAATTCCAAGGCATTTCGTAGTGAAACATCCGTCACTTAGCGTGCTGACGGGGCTGCGGATCGAGACTCATAGCGTGGCGCACGACGAAACTAGAACACGTTTCACTTGGCGAAATCAAGCGGGAAAATGCCGGAGCTTGAACGCGCTCTTTAGAATCGAGCACGCAACCATGCGGCCAGAATCCGCTCGACCTCGGCGCGGCCACCCTGATTAGGTATGCCCTGGGATGGACTGCCGAGCGGATGCCCAAAGTGGTCGCCATCGACGTAATGCAACGCTTTGTCCGACGCGGGTGAGCGCTCGTAGATCTGCTCGAGCTCGCCGGGAAAGATCATGTTGTCGCCGGTAAATGTGATGACCAAGGTGGGCACATCGATCTGCGGCAAACACGCGAGCGTCGAGGCGCGTGAGGCGAATGCGGACCAAGTAGAAAGCCAGGCGCGCGGCGTCTGCCACTTCCCGAAGCCGACCGCGAGGTAGTTACATACGTCGGGCCGCTCTGAGTAGAAGCTGCCGATCTGACGCCGATTCGGAGCGATACTCAGGTCGAGCAAGGCGGGGTTCGCCTGGGTACGGTGGACCTGAATGTAGTGGCTCGCGTAGGCGCGGCGCTCCATGAACTGCCGGTCGCTCGCCGAGAGCTGGTGAGCGACGTGTCGCGACTCAGTCGCGGCAAGCTGCGCTTGAAAGCGCCGGTTTTCCGCGATCATACTGCGCGCGATGTTGTCGATGCGCGCGATACGTTGCGCTTGGGCTTCGCGATAGCGTGCAAGAAATTCCGCGCTGTAATGCGACGGCTCAGGTGGCACCTGAAAACCGTTGCGCGCGTCGTACATATCGAGACTTGCATCGCAGCTGAGCGGGTCTGCTTCGTCGACTACCGAGGGATCGATGTTGTCGAGCATGAGCTTGCCCTGACCAAGGTGCGTAGCGAGGTGCACCATGCCGTCGAAAGCAGGCATGCTCAGCATGCGTAGCGCGCAGGGATCCCCGGCAGCAGTGTCTGCGAAACGCTGTGCGTGGGGCGTGAGCGCCTGGGACTGATAGAGCGCGAACAAGGTGCCGCCGCCACTGTTGCCCACCGCGATCACGTGCTCATAGCCGCGATCCCTGAGGTGGGCGCAGCCCGCGGCCACATCCGCGAGCACATGCTCGTAGACGAAGTCACTGTCGTTGAGCAGGTAACGTCCTGCCTGACCAAAGACTGCAAAACCTGCTTCCAATAGGGCGGGCATCGCCCAATGCCGCGATTGATCGCCGCGCGGATGCATGAAGCAGACGACGCTGCGCTCGCCTCCCCGCGTGTACAGGACTGCCTGCGACTCGCCGCCATCCTCGGCGCGCAGCACCACGTTTTCGATAGCTACACCCGCTGGGAGGCGATCGAAGCTGTGAAGGCTGTTGCCAAGTGTCGTGAAGCGAACCAGACGCATTCTGCCATACTAGAACATGTTTCACGCTCCCTGCAATGCGCGCGCGCTGACCTAGAAGTCAGTGCAATCCGTCGCTCGGCGGGATAGTCGAATGCTACAGTCTTCTGCCGTTTGTATTTCCCCCGGCCCCGCGAAAAAGCGGCCGATTTTTGTCCGCATTTACCCGCTCCCGCCAGGCCAACATGAAGAACCAGATACGCGAAATCCTGCGCCAACACGCACGCCTTGGAACCGACGCAACCAACCTCGCCGATGAGGCAGATCTGTACGCTGCCGGCCTCACGTCCCACGCCACCGTCAACTTGATGATCGCGCTCGAGGAACACTTTGGGGTCGAGTTCCCGGAGCGTATGCTCAAGCGCCGTTCCTTTGAAAGCATTGCATCGATCTACGCCGCAGTGTCCGAGCTGACCGGTACGGCAGAGTGAGTGAAGACAACATGAGCCAGCAACCATTCCTGCGCGTGCGTGAAGACTTGATGGAACGCGCCAGGCGCGCAGCGGACGTCGCAGCCAAGCACGCCTTGGATGTCGACAAGCTGGCTCGATTCCCGAGCGAAGCCTTGGACGCCATGCGCAGCGAGCGCTTGCTCGGGGCTGCGATCGCAGAGGAACAGGGCGGCGAAGGAGCAAGCGTCGCCGAGCTTTCGGGTATCTGCAGCATCCTTGCCCAGGCGTGCGCGACCACGGGCATGGTGTTCGCGATGCACCAAATCCAGGTGGTGTGCATCCTTCGTCATGCGGGCAGCTCGGCTTTCTTTCGCAGCTACCTTACTGAGTGCGCCAAGGAGCAGCGGCTGATCGCTTCGGCCACCAGTGAGCTCGGCGTCGGCGGCGACGTGCGCACTAGCAAGTGCGCCGTCGAGCGAGGGGAGACCGATTTCGATCTGACGAAACAGGCATCGGTCATCTCCTACGGCGAGGCGACCGACGACATCCTGATCACCGCGCGCAGGGCACCGGATGCCGCGCCGAGCGACCAGGTAATAGCGCTACTGAAGAAGGGCGAGTACACGCTTCAGCGCATCGGTGACTGGGACACCTTGGGCATGCGCGGCACCTGCAGCTATGGCTTTATCCTCAAGTCGCGCGCGGCGCTCGATCACATCGTGCCCTTACCGTTTGCCGATGTGTCCGAGCAAACGATGCATCCGATTTCGCACGTACTGTGGACGCACGTGTGGCTCGGCATCGCGACTTCGGCGGTATCGATCGCGCGGAAGTACGTGCGTGCCGAAGCGCGCAAAACGCCAGGCACGGTGCCGCCCAACGCGATGCGTGCCGCGGAGCTCGTCAGCCAACTGCATGCGCTGCGCGGCTCCATTCGCGAGGGCATGTTCGAGTTCGGCGAGCGTTACGACGACCCGGATGCCCTGGCGGGGCTCGGCTTTCAAATCCGCATGAACAATCTCAAGATTTCGACGGCCGAGCAAATCGTACCGATCGTGTCCAAGGCCATGGCGGTCTGCGGGATCAGTGCCTATCGCAATGACACGCCCTACTCGCTCGGCCGCCACCTGCGCGATGCGTTTGGCGCGGGCGTGATGATCTTGAACGACCGGCTCTACGGCACGAACGCGTCGCTGTTGCTCGTAAGCAAGGAAGACTGACCATGGACAGTGGAACTGAAGCGCA
>JBBSJC010000065.1:0-21452 GCA_038257655.1 Polyangiales bacterium
CAGCTTGCGACGCCTGGGCTTTCTGGGCTCCGACGATCAGGTGTTGGTCAGCGCAGCGACGCAAGACAATCACTTGTTGCGTTTGTGTACTTCGTCATCCGCGATGTGGGCTGCCAACGCGGCCACGGTCGCGCCCTCAGCGGACACGTCAGACGGTCGCGTGCATATGGTGCCCGCAAACCTGCAAGCGATGTTTCATCGCGCGATCGAAGCCGAGACCACCACGCGTACGCTGCGTTCGATCTTTGCCGATCCCGCGCACTTTTGCGTGCACGAGCCCTTGCCCAGCACGAGTCACTTTGCGGACGAGGGCGCTGCCAACCACACGCGCTTGCTGACGACGGGGCAGGGCGCTGTGCACATCCTCGCCTGGGGGCGGCGTGCCTTCGGTCCGCTGCTCACAACGGGCCCCAAACGCTTTCTCGCGCGCCAGACCTATGAAGCTAGCGCCGCACTCGGCCGTGCGCTCGCGCTTGCGCCAGCGCGCGTGCTGACGCCGCAGCAACATCCGCAGGGCATCGATGCAGGCGCGTTTCACACCGATGTGCTCGCGGTTGGGCACGCCAACTTCCTGATGCTGCACGAGCTGGCCTTTCTCGACGTTCAAGCGTTGCGCACGCAGCTGGGCGCGCTGTGTGGGCCCGACCTGCACCTGGTGCTCGCAAGCGACGCAGAGCTACCGCTGGCCGACGCAGTAGCAGCCTATCCCTTCAATTCGCAAGTACTAACCTTACCATCAGGCGAGATGCTGATCGTGGCGCCCGAAGACAGCCGAGACAATCCGCGCGCTCAGCGCTTTTTACAGCGCGTGATAGCCGAGCCGAACCCGGTCACGGCCGTGCACTACCTCGATGTGCGCGAGTCGATGGACAACGGCGGGGGCCCGGCATGTCTGCGCCTGCGCGTGCTGTTGCGCGACGACGAAGCCAAGGCACTGTCTGGCCGCGTGCTGCTGGACGACGCGCTCGCGACGCGGCTTGAAGGGTGGGTATCGACCCACTATCGGGACCGGCTGACCCCCCGAGATCTGGCGGACCCGAGCTTGTGGCGCGAGGTGATGACCGCGCTCGATCAGCTCACGCAGATTCTGGAGCTGCCGGCGCTCTATACGTTTCAACAGTAAGCTTGGTCAGTTGCGCACGGTGCCTTACTCGACACCCAAGTCCTGTCGTGCGGCGCGATAGGCTGCGGTGAACTCACCTGCTTGATCGCGAATGCTCAGCTCAAACTGCGTCAGCTCGCAAGGGCTTCGCTTAAACTCGTAGACCGTCAAAAACGGCCCGGCTCTGTCCACACGCATGCGCGCATCGGCACGCGCAGTAAGGTATAGGTTCGCAGCGCGCGCCGCCGCGAGCACGCGCGCATCCCAGGTCGTTTGGAACACGACGTAGAAGCTTCCTTCCGCCTCGAGCATGCGTGCGGCGGCATCGCAGTAAGCCTCGATGCCGCCGCGTGCTTCGAAGCGACAGGCCCGGCGCTGGGCATCGGCGGGCAGCACGCCATCGCTTAGGGGAAAGTAAGGTGGGGAGCCGGTGATCAAGTCAAACGGGCCTTGGGCGAAGTCAGGCTCACGAAAGTCTGCTTGTGTGACCGAAATGGTAAGGTTCGTGGGCTCGGGCAACTCGCTCAGCGCGCGCCGCAGCATGTCGACGCTTTGCGGCTGCGCCTCCACCCCCAGCGAGTGCAGCGGGCGCAAGCGATGGGCAGTCATCAACAACACCGAACCGATGCCGCAGCCAAGGTCGAGGTAACGCGCAGGAGCACGGGCAAAACGCGACGCAGCAAACCAGGCCGTCAACACATCATCGGTACCAGTGCGGTGTCCGCCCCGACGCTGGTAGATGTGGAGGTCGCCGATCAAGCGATTGTGCGTGACGTCGGAAGGCCAGCCAGTCGGCTCGGGCCAAGCCAAATGCTTCATGCACCCTTCATACTTGCTGCGCACTTTCTCGCCATGGCTACTGTATCCGTCGTTAGCGGCCGTCCGCGAAAGGTGCGCTCGTCCCTGTCTATCGCTCCGCTGCGGGACGTAACGTCGTGGGTGCTTACACCGAGCTTATCTGGCCGTTGCGCCCGCGCTGGGAGCTCGAGGCGGGTTTGCGCGGTGACGTGTAGATAACTGGCGGCGACGCGCAAGCGGCGCTCGAGCCGCGCGGTCTGCTTCGTTATCAGGTGCGCGATGACTTCGGCGTGCATGCGGCGGCGGGGCTTGCATACCAACCCGCCGTGTTCCTGATCCCGTTGCCGGGCATTTCGGATATCGCCCTCGATCGCGGTCTGCAGCGCGCGACCCAAACCGAGATCGGCGCCAGCTGGGACCTGCCCGCATCGTTCAGCATCGAAACCAAGCTCTTTGGCCACTTTTACAAGGACATGCTGGCCCTCGACGCTATCGACCAAGGCGACATCGACTGCGACAGCGACTTCGAGGACTGCGAGGAGAACGAAAGCTTCGGACGGTTATCCGCCTATGCCTACGGCTCAGAGTGGATGATTCGCCGTGCCTATCGCGAACGGATCTCGGGCTGGTTGAGTTACACGCTGTCCAAGGCCGACGGGCGCACCGACGGCGGCCGCGACATCACGCCCCATTTTGATGTGCGGCACGTGGGCAATCTCGTGCTGCAGTGGCGCATCAGTAGTGCGTGGCATGTGGCAGTGCGCGGCTACGGGCAGAGCGGCCGTTTTGCACTAGGCGAAAGCACGTCGGTGAGCTCGCGTGAACCTGCACGTTTGCCCTCGTTTTTCCGTGGCGATCTACAAGTGTCGCGCATTTGGCGGCATTCCTGGGGTGAGGTGCGTCTTACCCTGGACTGGCTCAACTTTACCTTTCAACGGGAACCGGTCGGCTGGGAATGCGATGGGAGCGAGCGGACCCAGTCGGAGTGCGACGTGACCTATACCGAGTTTCCTGTGACCTTACCGATGCTGGGCGTGCGAGGCTCATTCTGATCAGACTGCTGCCAGCAAACGATGGCTGGCGGCAGCTGCCCCTACGGTTTCGCGCAGCCCGTGGGCACGGTCGATAACACGAAGTCATCGGCCAGCACGACCGCTGGCGCCTGCAGCAAGCTTGACCAGTGGATGCCCACGCCCACCGTCCCCATGGTCGTCTGGTTCTCGGTATTGATGTCGTCAGCTCGAAAGCGTTCGACACCATCCACTTCGATCTGCGCGCTGCCCGCTGTGGGATCGAGCACGATGTGCGCGAGTGCACAGTCGAACCTTCGCGGGTACGCTGGCTGCCATGAGCGAAGCAAGCAACCTGAGTATTCTATTTGGTGCCTGGCCCAAGGGCTGGGTGGACGAGTCCTGTTTCACGCACGAGCTGCGAGCGGTCGAGACCCCGAGCGAGGGACAGCTACTGGTCCGTACACTCGTACTCTCCGTCGACCCGTACATGCGCGGACGCATGAGCAATGCCAAAAGCTACATCCCACCCTTTGCGATCGGTAAGCCTATCGAGAGTGGCGGTATCGGTGAAGTCCTGCATTCCGAAAGCCCGCTGTTCTCGGCAGGCGATGTGGTCGTCGGCGTGCTGCCTTGGCAGGAGCAGGGCGTTACCGCTGCCAAAAGCGTGCGTAAGGTGACGCCTGACGCACCGCTCACGGCGCAGCTGGGTGTGCTCGGGATGCCCGGCCTCACAGCCTACGTCGGTCTTTTGGATATCGGCAAACCCAAGGCCGGCGAGACCGTATTCGTGTCGGGCGCGGCCGGCGCAGTGGGTTCGATCGTAGGACAGCTGGCGAAGATTCAGGGCTGCCGGGCCGTGGGCAGCGCAGGCACAGACAATAAGGTTCGCTACCTGGTAGAAGAGCTCGGCTTCGATGCGGCTTTCAACTACAAGACGGTGGGCGACCAACGCAAAAAGCTCAAGGAGCTTTGCCCCTCTGGCATCGACGTCTACTTCGACAACGTCGGCGGAGAAACCCTGGAGGCCGTAATCTGGAATTTGAACGATCACGCGCGGGTGCCGCTATGCGGCATGATCTCGATGTACAACGAAACAGAGCTGCCTCCGGGCCCGCGCAATCTAATGGAGCTCGTGCGACGGCGCGCGCGCATGGAGGGCTTCATCGTCAGTGATCACGGGCATCGTAATCAAGACTTCACGCGTGACGTGCTGGGCTTTCTTGCTGAAGGACGGCTCAAGCACTCGGAAACGTTTTTCGATGGCCTCGCCCAGGCACCTAGGGCGTTGATCGGCATGCTCAAGGGTGAAAACGTGGGCAAAATGCTGGTGCGCGTCGCATCGCCTGCGGGGTCATGAAGAAAGAGAAGAAAAAGCTGCGCGCGCGGACTGTGTCGCGCTCAGCCGCGCGTAAACACGACAAGCTCATCGACGATCGCGAACGCTTGGCGCGCCTGGAGCCAGGTGGCAGCGCCGAGCGGGCGATCGAGATCGAGGCAGCCTCGCAGCTTCCCTTGCGCGCCGAGTCTTACGCCTGTCTGCGCTGCGACGGTAGGGTGCGTTATGTCGAAGATCGCGTGCTCGACGTCGGCGGCGGCCTGCGCCGGGCGGCCACTGTCGCGTGTAAACAATGCGGAACGACGCGCGAGCTCTGGTTTAGCATTCTTACACCCATGCTCAACTAAGCTCACCGCGCCGTACCGCGCGCACCGCACCGACCGCGCATCGCTCAGTTCAGCGCAACGCTTCCAAAGCCTTCGACGTCGATGCGTGCGGTCCCGGCGGGCGGCCGACTGACGTAAAGGATACCGCCCGTAATATGGCTGACAGCGACGAAGGTACCCGCGTCGCTTTGCAGCAGCCCGCCTTGTCCGTCAATGAAGTTGACTACTACCGACTCTCCCTCGGGCTGCGAACCGAAGGTGATCGCGTTGCCCACGCGTAGGCTCTGATCCGCGTCGACTACGATCGAGAGCGCCTCGACGGGAGTGCCCTGCAGCTGGGGCGCCGCAAGCACGGTCTGAAAGCGCTGGAACACAAGATTGTAGTTGTAGTCACTGATCCAAGCTTTGGAGCAGTAACCCATCAGATCCGTGCTGTCGGTGGGGGAAAAGAACTTCTTACTCACCAGGTCGTAACCCCAGGATCCAATGAGTCCACCGGAGTAGGGGTAGCCGGGATCGGGGCCTGCGACGCCGCCACAGGGGGCATGCGGACGGCCAAGGGTATGACCGAGCTCGTGGGCCATCGTACCCGCCGCGTCACCAAAGCCTAGGCCGATCGCCGCACGATTGAAGGTGTCACGCGCCTGCGGAACGGGCCCGAGACCGGCGACGCAGCTGCCCCCACAGTACTTACCGAAGTCCACCGCGGGATCGAACATACAGTAATAGTAAGTCTTAGCATCGACGCGGTCCGCGTTGCGCTTTGCGAGGCATTGCTCAAGCAGCTCGGTCCAGCCTGCTCCGTTGGCACTGACGACCGTGTTGAAGTCCATGGCAGGGGCTACGCTCACCTCGAGCTGATTGGTTGGCAGCAGCGCAAATAGGCGGTCCCGAAAGCTTTGCACGTCTGCTGCATCGGTCCCGGGAATGCGACCTGAGCCATCGCCATTGTAGCGGACAGGCACGATCACCACGCGAAACGGCGAGCCCGAGGATTGCGCGCCGAGCGGAGCGACACCCGTCTCTGGAACGCGATTGGTGGCGATTGCCGTCGCGTTACCCGCAGGCGCACCGGCCTCGAGCAGCGCGACCGAAAACTCCGTGTCTGGACGCAAGAGGTCGCCCGCCACCTCGAAGTTGAAGGTCGAGGTCAACGTTTCATCCCGCGACGCTGCGCTCACCTGCAGGTCTGCATTGATCTCCACCGGCACCGCCCCAGGGTTGTTGAGCGTCAGGCGGGCCGTAATCGTGCGTGCAGCAAACGTCGCAGACGGATCCACGAATACGCGCACCAAAGCGGGCCGTCCTGCGATCACACTCGCCTTGCGCGCGACGATATCGGTCACGCCCTGCGCTATCGGAATCTTGACGCCCTGATAGACGGCAACTTCGCGCAGCGCCAGATCCTTGGCAGGCACAGGTGTTGCGGTCGGAGTTGTCGGGTCGCCGCCCGGGACAGGGGTGGGCGAGTTCGCTCCTGTGTCCGAGTCCTGGCCGCCGTTTGAGCCCGCCGTCGCGCCCGCGTTGCCGTCGCCGTCACCATCGTCGCCATCGTTGCTGCCAGAAGATGCGCCCGAGATCGGATCCGAGTCCGAGTCATAAGAATCGCTTTCGATGATGCCCGTGCAGGCTGCGCACAGGGTGATCAGCGCAAAGGTGCAGACGCGGTATCGGTCGAACGGCTGGGGCATAGGGCTCCTCTGCCCGTCCTGGCTGCAACGGGTGGGCCAGCGCGTTCTCTCCGTTGTGCACGCAATTTTGCGGCGATCTCGCCTGTCATTGCGCTCGGACAGCACGATTATGAAAGCGCTGAGGTAACGCGGCTGTTGGCAGCATCCAACGCTCACATCTATCGTGCAGCTTCGCGATCTACGCAGTCGTACCCGCGCTCACACGCTTCGACCTGCGTCGGCGCTGACGAGCGTGCTACCTTACGGTTGAGAGGCGCGTTCACGCCAACTGTAGCGCGACAAAACCGGGTAGTGATCGCTGCCATCAGAGTCAGCAGCGCCGTCAGTGCGCTCAGATCCATCAGGCCTGCCTGCGTCGGCCGGACCGCCGTCGGCTGGAGTAAGGTCGCCCCGTGAGTCACCCGCATCGCGCGCTGCGCCGTCAGGCACGGTAGCGTCGAGCGTCGCGGGCGCGGCATCGACGTCGGTTGCAGGGCGAGGCGCAGCGAGATCGCCTGCGCACGCGGTGATCAGCAGACTCAGCCAGAGTGCGCTGACGTTAGCAGGGGGGCAAAGCTTGAGCATTCTTCGTTTTAGCCGCTGTTTACAGGGCCGGAGCTCACATTCGCCCTTCCTTTTGGGGAGATACTGCTGCTGAGCGCGCGATTGTGGCTCCCATGGCTCGTCATGATCCTACATAACGGCTTTTGGTAGTGAGGCTTGACGGCTACCGAGCCGGCCAGTTACTCCTTGGGATGCGAAGGCGAAGGCCCACGCGCGAGGTCTTTTACGAAATGCGCGCCCAGCGTCGCCAGCGCCTGACGTCGAGAAGTAAGTTGACGCACGCCAAGGCGCGCGCGCCGGATCACAGCTTCGATCGTGGCTCGCATCTCAGCCGCACGGCACAGCGGCCGAGTTGATATGCAAGAGGGCTCACCCACGGACGCGGAAAACACGCGCGCTGACCTGCCCTCGAAGCGGCCCCGTGCGGTCACCCATGCGAGCGAGACCCGACGCAGTCTGCCCCACGCGCCAACCGAGCTGGTGTCGCCCGCGGTGCAGGCCATCGTCGCGCGCGAGTTACACCGCCGCATCCAGTTGTTTGCAGGGTTCGTACTGCTCTTGATCGCAGTCGTGGCGTGCGCCTCGCTGATGCTGGGCGGCGACCCGTTTGCGCGCTTGTTGATGCAGGTCGCCATGGTTGCGGGTGCCTGTGCCGCACTCTGGATACGCGTCAGACTGCGCAAGCGTCCGCGCGTCGAGACCTACGATCTGGTGGTCTTCGGCATGGCCTGCGCCATCACCTTGAATAGCGCATTTTACTACTGGGGCGTGCTCTCGGGCGTGCTCGTGCTGATGCCGCTCGGCGCCTTCGTGTTCCCAGTCGGGAAGACGCGCTGGGGCCTGGCCGCCGCCGCCGCATTCCTCTCCAGTCACTTCCTGCTTACCTGCCTTACTATTACCGGCGTGCTCGCCGATCGCGGACTGATTCGTCCGATGCTGCTCACCGAGGGCGGGCAATGGCTGAGTCTGTTCTTTGCCGATGGCGTCGCGGTCGCTTCTTACTTCATCGGACGGCAGACGCAGTTTTCAGCCGAGCGCGCGCTCCTAGATATCGACCGCGCCACGCGCGCAGTAGCTCAGCGCGGCGAGCTGTTGGCCGAAGCCCGCAATGACCTTGCGCAAGCGCTACACGCGGGCAGGGCAGGGCGCTTCACGGGCCAACGGATCGGCGACTACACGTTAGGCGTCGTGCTCGGCCGCGGCGCCATGGGCGAGGTGTACGAAGGCGCACGCACAGGCGCCGCACCCTGCGCCGTCAAGCTGCTCCACCTACATTTGGTCAGCGACCGTGACCACTACGCTCGCTTCGTGCGCGAGGCGCGAATCGCAGCGTCCCTCGATGTGCCCAACGTAGTGCGTGTGATCGAAGCTTCCGATGAGAATGCCGTGCTTCCCTACCTCGTGATGGAACGGCTCGAGGGACAGGACCTTGGTGCCTACCTGAAACAAGTGGAGCGGATCTCTAAACGCGAAGCAGTCGAGTTGGTACGTCAGGTCGCCCGCGGCCTCGATGCCGCGCACGCAGCCGGCATCGTGCACCGTGATCTCAAACCGCAAAATTTGTTTCGTGCGATCGTCGGATCACGCGTGGTGTGGAAGGTGCTCGACTTTGGCGTCTCCAAGCTGCTCGAGAGCTCGGGCACGTTGAGCGAAGGTGTGGTCGTGGGCACGCCACAATACATGGCCCCCGAGCAAGCGCGCGGACACCTGGTCGATAGACGCGCCGACTTCTACTCGCTTGGTCTGATCATGTATCGGGCGCTGACAGGCAGGCCCGCCTTCATCGTCAGCGACGTGCGCGCGTTGCTCGCAGTGGCCGCTGAGCGCATGCCGCCCCGCCCCAGTGCCGTCGCACCCTTACCGAGCGAAGTAGACGACGTCATGGCGGTCGCTATCTCGAAGGACCCGCGTGACCGCTTCGAATCCGCGGCGGCGTTTGCCGATGCGCTCGAAGCAGCACTCGCCTCGCAGCCGAATCAAGAGCTTGAGCAGCGAGCCTGCGCCGTGCTTGCACAATGGCCATGGGGTGACCCTGCGCGTGAGGCTGAGCAGCGTACGTAGTCGGTCGCAGGAGCGGATGAAACTGGCTGCCTAGCGCGAGGTGACTAGAGCAGCGAACGGTGCTCTAGGACTGGCGTCGCGTGATCGCGTCGGCAATGCTTCGCGAGCGAGGCGAGCTTTCTCCCTTCGGCTAGCCCTCTCGTTGCTGTGCGCGATCGCCGTCGGTGTCTTCGCTCTGATCATGGAAGAGCACGACACGGGTCGGGAAGGGCAGGTCGATCCCGGCTGCCGAGAGAGCGTCCTTCACGCTTTGCAACACCTGGTCGCGAATATTCAACACCGTTCCGCGCTTGGGCTCGGTCCACCATCGGATACGCAGGTTGACCGACGGTACCCGAGGCATGAGTGATCGAGGCCGAGGATCTGAAAGAGTAAGGTTTGAACCTTACCTTCTATTCACACGGACGACTCACAGGTTTGAACGCCGGAACGGATGGCTCGCGCCACCGCGCGGCAACATCATCAACATCTAAACGTCCGTGCCCTGGGCCAACTTGTGCGCTGAGGTCGCCAAGCCGAACGTTCAGCTGCCGCAAGACGCTGAAATCATTCCGATTCGACGGGCGGTAAATGAAGTAAGGCCCGAGCCATGTAGCCCGGGCCTTACTTCACCGCTTACTTCAGTTTCGAGCCTGGTCGCTAAGTCTTGGACTTCACTTAGTAATAACCAGGCCAAGTCAGTGGAGGCGCCGAGAGTCGAACTCGGGTCCGGGAGTGATCAATGTTGGCCTCTACGTGCGTAGTCTGCGAACTTGCTTCGGGACGGGCAGCGCCCACAGACAGGCTCGCTTCGTCCCTATCGACTCTTTGTTTCGCCCCCACGCCGAGTCGAGCTCGCGGGCGCTAGTCAGTTCAATGACGCCTCCACGTAAGCACTGACGGGCTTAGCGCTTCGACGGCTCCTTTGGCTTAGTTAGGCCGCGAGAGCGTATGCGTTGTCGTTCGCAATTACGTTTCCTGAGGTATTTACGTCGTCCCAGGCCGACAGACACGCCACCAACACGTCACAGCCCCCGTCGAAACCGTATCGCCCCCGTGAGCGGTTTTGGGCCGGAGCCCGCAGCCGAATCACAGTGCCCCCAGATGGGGACGGGTGTTCACATGAGCAGGACTACAGTAACCAGCCCCTGGCACCCGCGCAACCTGTGAACACGGCTACACACGGTCCACTTTTCGGCGTTGCGCGTGGATACAGTTGCGCACATCGGTTACAAACCACTCGTGCTTCCCCCACCCCTCCCCGCGAAAAAAGACGTCGCGCGGGCACTTCTGCTGCGAGGCAGCGTGTTCGTGCATCTCGACCCGCGCCAAGCCGGCGTGCTCGTCCCGACCCGGCTGCGCCTGCAAGCGCAGGTCGTGCTTCAGGTCGGGCTCGACATGCCTGTGCCGATCCCGGATCTGCGCATCGACGAAGAGGGCGTCTACGGGACGCTGTCCTTCAAGGGCGTGCCGTTCACTTGCTTCATTCCCTGGGGCGCCGTGTTCGCGCTGGTCGGTGATGATGCCAAGGGCATGGTTTGGCCTGCCGAGATGCCTGCGGAGATCGCGGCCGAGGTCGATCGCGAAGGGCGTCGCAAGCGTGCCAGCGGTGGCCGTGAGGGCTGGCATCGCACCAGCAGCAGCGACGAACACGATGCTGTGGTGCGACTCGATGATTTCCGCGCCGCGCGCCCCGATCGTCCCTCCCAGGTCGTGCCCAAGCGTAAGAGTGAAAGGCCGCCCGCCTGGGACAGGCCGTCGTACCTGCGCGTCGTCAAGTAGCGTTACCCTGCTGTCAGGCCGCGGCGATTTGCGGCTGGTAGAGACGAGCGCGCAGCCAAAGTAAGGCGCGGCCCTCTGGCGTGACGAGCGCGCCTCGTACAGCATGCCGGCCATGGATGCGACGATTGCAGCAGGGCTCATCGGTGCGGGAAGCGCCGTGTTGTCCAGTTTTCTTGCGGGTTGGTACACCCTGCGAGCCACGAAGGAAGGGCTGAACCGCGAGCGCCAAGAGGCCAAGCTCGTGGGCGCTTTTGAAGACGTGTTGGCGCTGCGCGATCTCGAGGCCCGTTACCTCGAGGAGATAGCGCTGCTTAAGGGCGAGACGCCGGATGCCGCAAAGCGCCGCATCTGGGCGGAGCACGAACGGCGCGGAGGCAAAAAGCCGTCAGCCGACGCAGAGCGCGCGCGCGTCGTGCGCTTTCTCGAGCGCTATCGCGGCTGAGCCGCTCGAACGAGGTGGAGACATACCGCGCAGGCTGGTACATTTCTACATTCAAGACGATGGTGCGGACCGCCTCGGCCCTTGACCAAGTGACGGGGTCACGCCAAGGAAACTGAGTGCGATCTGGTGCTGCATTTTTGCTCACGCTGGTTTTTTCCCTGTCCGCAACTGCGTGCGTGCTGGACTGGACGCGCAACGCCCCGGCGGAGGACGACTCGGCTGACGCGGGGGGTCAGCCGCGTTCGAGAGCGATCGGCACGCTAGGCGCCCCCTGCGCCATGGAAGGCGAGCTCGCATGCGCATCGCACGCTTCGCGCACTCGGTTCCTTTGTCGAGATGGGAAGTATGTTGCGAACGGCACTTGTTCCGCGGACTCTCGTTGCGAAACGCAAAGAGGCAGTGAACAGGGCGCCTGCAAGCCCATCGCTCCTGGCTGTCAAAGTAAGATGCCGGGCGACACCTTTTGCAGTAGCGATCACGCGGTACTCACCTGTGGAGAAGACCTGCTCGACGTAAGTGAGGTGGTCTGCGGACCCTTTGCCAGTTGCATCGAAAGTAGCGCCGCCCTGTGCGTATGTGAATCGGGCTTCGAGGCATCAGCACGCGGCGCGTGCGTGGACAAGAACGAATGTGAGACCGGCCTCGCGCAATGCGGCGATCTTCCATGCGTAAACGATCAGGGCACCTACCGCTGCGGCGACTGCCTCCCGGGTTATACCGGCAGTGACTGTCACGATGTGGACGAATGCCAGAGCGCGCTCGCCTGCGGCGCGGGGCAGGCCGAGTGCACGAATGTTTCGGGCAGCTTTACGTGTCAGTGCGTGTCTGGATATACAGGAAGTGGCACCACGAGCTGCACATCGCTGGCTCCGCTGGCCGACCCCGATAATGTTGGAATCTATACGGTCGCGAGTACTGCGGTCACGCTCGACGGCGGACTTGCTGTGGAGGCGCGCACGCCTCTGCGTGCGGACGGTCTGCGCTCGCCGCTGATTCTTTTCACAACGGGCTTCCAGGTGCCGATTGCGAACTACCGGCCCTTTCTTGAGCGGCTCGGTTCCCACGGGTTCGTCGTCGTCGCGATGCCGCTGGCATCGAACGTGGACGACGTGAGTAGGTTGGAGAGCCTGAAAGCAGTGCTGAGTTGGGCTACGGATGAAGCCGCGCCACTGGGACCTTCCGTGGATGCGACCAATATCCTAGCTACCGGACACTCGTTGGGCGGCAAGATTGCCGCGATGCTGGCGGCGAGTGATGCGCGCGTGACGGCTCTGCTCGGCATCGACCCTATTAGTACTACTGGTGCCATCGGTGATCAGCCCGACGTCCTTGTCATTGAGGTCCCGGGGCTGACCATTCCAGTGGGGTTTATGGGAGAAACAACGAACGGAGTGGGCAATCCGCAACCCTGTACTCCCATCGCTGGCAACTTCCAAGCCTTCTACCAGGCAGCCAAGATGGCACCCTCGGCAGTATCGTGGGATTTCGAAGGCGCGGACACATTCGACTTTTTAGACGACACGTCATCGTGCCTTGCCTGCCAGTTCTGCCCAGAAGGCACGGCCGACGCGAAGAAAGTCCTTGCAGCGCGCAATACGCTCGCAGTCGCGTTCGCGCGCATTCATCTGCGCGGTGAGAAAGCCCTGCAGAGATGGTTGACAGGACCGGCGCTTCCAGACGGCATCGTTGTGGAAAGTCGCTAGGCGGATCCGGGTTGCGACGGAGCTCCGTAGTGCCGCTCACACAACGACTTCTTGTATGCGTACTGCTTCCCCTGGTATCCAAGTAGTGTATGGAGCCGCTCGATAGTTATGCAGAGCTTTCGCAGCGGTTGTCGCGCTCCGAGTTCAGCAATCGTCTACCGTTTTTGTTTCTGCTCAAGCGGCCGCGCAGCGGTGCGGCCCCCGGCGGGCCGATTACGTTTCGCACACAAGCGATCACCACTACCGGCGACGGCCTGATCAACGACACGGGGGCTTTCGCAGAGGGCTATTGGGTGTGGGTGCTCAAGAAGCGCCCCGGCAATCCATTCGCCGATCGGGTGAGCATCGGGCGCGCCACCAACTGTGACGTGGTGTTCCGCTTGAACCACGTCTCGAAGTTGCATGCCCATATGTTGATCGAAGACCAAAATGCCAGGTTGGTCGATCAGGGCTCCGCCAATGGCACGCGGGTGAACGACGTGGCTCTGCGGCCCCAGGTAGAGTGCAGCGTCACGCCAGGTGACACGCTGCGCTTTGGTGCGATCGACCTTACTTTGCTCGATGCGGCAGCATTCTACGATGTCTTGCGGCGCGAGATCGCCGCGCCACCCTGAGCTGCACGTCGTGCGCTCACTGCGGCGAGCGCCTGCTCTACCTGGCTCGCGCTTGGACGCAGCTTCGGTTCAAGCGCCAGACAGTCATCTATGAACTGAACTAGCTCTGCATCGGCGGGCTGCAAGGCACTCGCAAGCGAGGGGATGGCGTCCGGTGCCTCTCCTTGCATGACGGCCATCGCGGCTGGGCGCAGACACGGACGCGCGCCCGTCAGCAGCTCCCAGGCCACGATTCCAAAGCTGTAAAGGTCTGCAGCAGAAGTGGCTCGCGCCCCGGGTATCGCAAGCTCGGGGGCCATGTAGGTGGGCGTGCCAGCGATGAAGCCGCCGCGGGTGAACAGCCCCTCGCTGAGCGCCGGTGACTCGCCCTCCGCGGGCTCTGCGGCCTCCTTGTCGGGCGTGAGCACGACGGTATCGGACTCACATCCTTCGGCCAGTGCCGCGCGCACAGAACGCCAGGTACTTTCGAGTGGCGGCGCGGGCGGTGGCACGCTGACGTAGACACTGTCCGGCTCGAAGCGCGAGATACCAAAGTCAGTAATCTTGACTCGCAGGCGCGCGACATCAGTCCACTCGCTGATCAGGACGTTGGGCGGCTTGACGTCGCGGTGCACGATGTCCGCCTGGTGCAAGACAGCAAGCCCGGCTGCCATCTGCTGCAGCACCATCAACGCCCAGGGTAGATCGCCGTAGCGCGGCCTGAGCTCGGATAGCGGACGGCCGTCGACGAGCTCCATGATCACGAACAAAAAGCCCGTACTCGAAATGTCTACATCGACGACTTTGACCACGTTCGGATGCGACAACTGGGCTGCGATCTGCGCCTCGCGCGCCAAAAGCGCCAGGGCTTCACCGTGGGTTTCACGCGTCAGCTTGAGTGCAAACCGCTCGCCGTCGAGCAGGCGCGCGACCTCGTAGACCGCACCCATGCCGCCCGTGCCGAGCAAGCTCGCCACACGATAGCGGCCTTGCACCACCTCGCCTGTTTGCAACACCGGTGGCGGCGCGCCGCGTCGATCGCGCAGTGCCAGTGCGGCGTAAATCTGTTCCGCGCGTTCGGCGATTTGGCGCCGTAGCTCGGTATTGAGCTGTTCGATCTCGCCGCCTCGTCTTTCCAGATCGTGCACGCGCTCTGCAAGCTCCGCATTGAGTCGGTCGCTTTGCTCCAGCGTGCCCATGTGGCGCTGACTGAGTAAAAGCGATAGAAAAAATGCAAAGAAGGTAAGGCCCATGCAGGCGATCCGCGCACCGGAAAATACCTCGCCGAGGCCCGCCCAGGTGACCATCTCATTCCAAGTCGTAAGCGCTAGGGCCATCCAGCAGGCCAGATACCAGCGCGCGTCGCGACGTTTGGCTGCGATCAGCGTCTGCTGAATGCATAGCCGTGATTGGAGCACCACTCCGAGTGCCACGATCGCGATCGCCGTGCGGCCGGCGATCTGTGTCGAAAGGTAAGGGCCGGATGGATACGCGCAGATTAGCGCGGCGACTGCCATCCAACGATCCCAAGCTCGCGGCACGTGGCCTAGCTCGAAGAAATCGTAGGAGAACCGTAAGGAAGCCCAGATCGCGATCACGAGCGCGGTGGCTGTGAACGGCACATCGTAGTGACCGAACGCGACGGGCAGGGATCCGTGCGTAAGGAGTGGATAACTAGCGGCAGTGACGGCCTGGATGCCGAACCAAAGGTACATGCGGCGCCGGCCGCCGATGAAATAGATCGCCAGACACGCGAGGCCAATCTGCAGCAGCGTCGCAAAGCCGTAGATTCCGAGCGTGACGTTGAAGAACTCGCTCAACATCGCCGCAGTGTCGCGTTCGCCGGTCCGTACGAGCCGCGGCACGACGTCAAACCACGCGCTCTGGGTCCAGGTGTGATCGACCGCGAGCTCAAGTCGTAGCTTGCCGTCCCGCGTGGTTGCAGCGGGGATGCGATACACGTGGGGTCCGGTTTCGCGATAGGTGCGGTGCAGCGGACCGCGCACGCGCACGGCAGGCTGACCATCCACCGTGAGTCGCGTGATCGCCCAGAAGTGCGGGATCACAAAGTCGACGTCACGCCCGATAAAGTCTGGTGCGAGCGTATGCGTGGTTACTAGGGTGTAAGTGCTGTCGCGGGCTAACGAGCCGTCGTCGAGGTGGCTGGGTAGGGTAATCGGGCGCGCGGCACGACCGCTCGCCTCGCGTAGCGTCCAGTCAGCAACCTCGTGAGGGGCGGTGCAGCCGACGCATCCAAACGCGGCAGCCAGTGCGCAGAGCAGCGCAAAAGCCCCGTTCAGACGAATCCCACCCACGCGTCACTCCCGGCTAGCCCAGGAGTTTTTCATGACGCACGTGAGCGGGGCAAGACATTCCCGGGTGAGCTCATGTGCGCCGATGGACGCAAGCTACAAGACAGGTTCCACACCCAGCTCGCGCAGCAGTGCATCGGCGCCGTCGACCGCATCCATGACCCACAGAACATAGCGAATGTCGCAGGCGATGGTGCGGGTGTTTTCTCCACGGAACACCACATCAGACGCCAGGCCCTCATAGTTGCCATCAAACGCGAGACCCACCAACTCACCCTTACCATTCATGACTGGTGAGCCAGAGTTTCCACCCGTGATGTCGAGATCCGCGAGGAAGTCGACCGGGACTACGCCAAGGGCAGCCGGAGCGTAAGGTCCCCACTCCTTTTTCGCGATTGCTTCGAGCAGCTTCTTGGGCGCGTCAAACGGGCTTTCGCCGGTGTTCTTGCCAGGGATCTGCGTGGCCGTGGTAAATGGCTCGTAAGTCACACCCTTGGCGTTCTGATAGCCGCGCACCGTTCCGTAGGAAATGCGCAAGGTGCTGTTCGCATCGGGCGCCATCATGCCGCCCTTGAACATGAGCAAGCCCTGCACGTAGGTCGGTGACAGACTGGCAAGCTCTCCCATGTAGCGCTCGTCCCGTTGCTCTAGTTGCTTGACGGTCGGCGTCAGCTGAAGCGCGAGCTTGATGAATGGATCCTTTGACCTGGCAAGAGCCTTGGGCGTGCTCTTGAGCAAAGTAAGGCGTACCGCCTCCTGCTCGAGGGTGCTGTTCTGATACAACTGGTCAAGTGCCTTGTCGATTTGCGCGTCGTCCAGCGTCGTGCTGCGCTGTGCTCCGAGCATCGGCACTAAGAATGCGCGGTCTGCAGCGGGTAGGGCCGCGGCGCGCTGCAGCATGTAGCGCAGAAATGCGCGGTCGACGTTGCGGTCAAAGCGCTTGGCAAAAGACTTCTGCGTGCCCAGGACACGCGATTCGTCGCGCTGTTGATAGCCAGGCTTGCGCTGTGCGTCCGGCTTCTGCTGCTCTTCAACCCAGCGCGCGATAAAGATCGCTTGGCTCAATAGCTGTGAGCTTGCAACCACGTCGTGAAAAGCCTCGTCCTTGGCGTCGGCAGCCCACACCTCCGCAAGCTTGCTGCGCACGGCGGATAAAGCCGCGAGGTATTGCTCGCGCGTCTTTTCCGCAGCGGCCCACTCGCTGAACGCCTGCTCTTCGGCCTGCTTGCTCTGCAGCATGTCGCTGTTCTTGAGCCCGTCGAGGATACCCTGATACTTCTCGAGCCCGTTCTGCACGCCCTGACGGGTAACGCCTGCTTTGATCGCGGTTTCACCACCTTGCTTCTCGAGCTCCGCCAAAAGCGCCATCTTCTTGTGCGCCTTTTCGATGTAGCGAGGATGCATCCAAGTAGCGGCGTGGGTCATTTCCGCCGCGGTCTGTATGCGGTGGGTGGCACCCGGATAACCCGCGACGAACACGAAGTCGCCGGGCGCGACGCCCTGTGCCGGAATAGTAAGGTGACTTCTTGGATGGAAGGGTACGTTCTCGGGCGCGTGATCAGCGGGCAAACCATCTTTGCCTACGTAAGCACGGTAGAACGAGTAGTCGCCCGAATGTCGAGGCCAGGCCCAGTTGTCGATCTCGCCGCCGTAATTGCCGATCCGGCGGTGGGGCGCGTAAACCAGTCGTACATCCCGGATTTCCAGATACTCAGTCAGCTGAAACTCGGATCCCTTGAAGAACGACGACACCTGGCATTTGATGCCGGGACGATCCTTCTCGCAGGCTGCTACCAAGTCTTTCTGCCGCTTTTCGATTTCGTTAAAGCGCTGTAAGCCGTCTGTGATTGCCTCCAGCTCGTGGCGCACGGCCGCTGTCACATCGCTAATCTTCTGCGCGACGTAAATGCGCTGGGCTGGGCCTGCTGGCAGCTCTTTGTCGCGTGAGGCTGCGAGAAAGCCATTTTCCACCAGATTGTTTTCGGGCGTCGAGTTGAGCTGTAGCGCGCCCTGGACGCAGTGGTGATTGGTGACCACTAGGCCCTCGGGAGACACGAAGGATGCCGTGCATCCTCCCAGCGAGACCACCGCCGAGAGCGGCGCCTGCGTCGGGTCTGAAAGCGAGGCGGCTGGCAGCGCGACACCCAAGCTTGCCAGGGTATCCGCATGCTCGGGCATCTGGCGGGGCATCCACATACCCCCCGGATTTTGAAAGCGCGTACGCGCTTCGGTGTGAGGATCCAGCGTGGCTGCCACCTGCGCAGGAGTCGCATTAGGTTCCGGCGCAGTGGTGGCTGCCAGTGAGCCTCCACACGCTGCGCTGAGCACGACACTCGATACGAGAAGGACGCGTATTGTCATCCGAGCCACGTAGCAGAATCCTGCGCGCGACATCCTAAAAAAGCGCACAAAACGCGGGCGTCTCTTGCCGGCCAAGAGTGTGCACGTCTGCGCCTTAGCTGTCGCGCAGCTCGCGTTTCAAAATCTTACCGGTCGCGGTCTTAGGGAGCGAATCGCGAAGCTCGATCAGACGTGGGTACTTATATGCGGCCAGCTTATTCTTGCAGAACGCGATGATCTCCTCGCCCGTCGCCTGCTGCCCCGGCTTGAGCGCGAGCACCGCTTTGACTTCCTCGCCATGGCGCTCGTGCTTGACGCCGATCACCGCCGCTTCGAGCACGGCCGGATGCGTATACAGCACCTCTTCAATCTCGCGTGGGTACACGTTGAAGCCGCCACGGATGATCATGTCCTTTTTGCGATCGACGATGAAGTAAAAGCCGTCAGCATCCCGATGGGCGATATCGCCGGTGGCAAACCAGCCGGCCTTTATGCTTTCTGCGCTGGCCTCCGGACGTTTGTAGTAGCCCTTCATCACGTTATGTCCCTTGATGCAGATCTCACCCGCAACCAGCGGCTCGTCGATCCTGCGGCCTGCTTCATCATTCAGCTTCAGCTCAACACCTGCGATGGGAAGACCGATGCTTCCTGGCTTCTTCGCTTGGTGTCGCGTGTTGAAGCTGGCGATGGGCGAGGTTTCGCTCAAGCCGTAGCCTTCGAGGATGTCGACGCCATACTTCTGATCGAACTGACGCATGACCTCCACCGGCATCGGCGCGCCCCCGGAGACGCAGTGTTCGAGCGCAGACAAGTCGTACTGATCTGCGTCTGGTAGGTTGAGCAGCGCAAAGTACATGGTCGGTACGCCCGCAAATACGGTGACGCGATGCTTCTGCATCAGCTCGAACGCGAGCTTAGGGTCAAAGCGCGGCACGAGCACGATGGTGCCTCCGACTCTTAGTACCCCGTTCTGAATCACCGTCTGTCCGAAACTGTGAAACAGCGGCAGTACCGCAAGCGCCACGGCTTTATCAGACAGCGGTAAGAGGCCCGTCGATGCGTACTCCGCGTTGTAAGCGAGATTGAAATGGGAGAGCTCGGCGCCCTTGGGCCGGCCCGTCGTACCTGAGGTGTACAAGATGACGGCGGTGTCATCGGGCATCGTATCCGGCAGCTCAGTTACGGCAGACCCGCCTTGGGTAAGCGCTGCCATGTCGTGGCTATCAGGCCGAGCCGAAACGTTGCCAGCGCCCTCCGCGCCGGCGCGCGCGATGATTAAATGCTTGCAGCGCGGAGCACGGAGCAAAGCAGCCTGAGCTTGCTCGAGGAATCCTTCCCAGACGACCAGTGCCACCGCGTCGGAATCGTCCAAATGGTAGGCGACCTCGTCGGCTGTCAGTAACACGTTGAGTGGTACCACCGGACAGCCGATATAATGCGCTGCGTAATACGCGAGCGTGAACTGCGGGACGTTGGGTAACATCAAGGCCACGTGCTGCCCGCGCTGCACATCGAGCCCAAGGAGCGCGCCCGCGAGCTGTTGCGCCGAACGATGAAGCGCTTGGTAAGAGAGCGTGGTTTCACCGGCGATGATCGCCGTTTTATTCCCAAAGGTAGCGGCGCTCTGCCGCAATAGACTCGCGAGGTTGAGTGTCATGGCGGCACCATAGGAGCAGTGCCTTGATCGATGCAAGGGCGTCTAGAGATGCACCTGGCCATCGTGGGCAAGCGGCTCCCAGTGTCGGCCCTCGTCTGGCGATTCGAGCATCACCAGATCTGTTCCTTCGCGCGCCGCGAGCACCAGGCGCACGCCAACACGCGCGAGAAACGGCTGACCACACATGCCGCCCGCGGGAGACCAACATGCTTGGTGCGGTGTACGGCCCGCGCCCAGGATTGCGACTCATCCTCCAGCTGAAAGCGCGCTCGCACGTGTCGTGTCCTATTCTGTGGTGCCGAAGCTCGTGTCGATGGCCAAAGCGGGAGAACTCCCGCCGAGATTTGGTGTCCAACGTAGCGTCAAGGTTCCGACGGAGTATCCCATGCCTCTCGCCCCCCCGCCCCCGCGACCCAACGGCGTGCAAGTCCCTGACTTATTGCATCCTGCACCCATGTTGCGTGTGGACTTACACGCGGTGCTCATCCGGGCGTGCGGCCGGTACCCTGCTCGCTCAGCCAGGCAGCACATGATGATATTCTCGTCGTCACGGGTCCAAACTCCGGGGGCAAGACGCGCATCTTGCAGGCGCTCAGCCTGGGCCAGCTGTTGGCTCAAAACGGAGTCTTCGTTCCAGCGTCACGCGCTTCCCTCGTGTGGGCCCACGCCATGTTCCTGTCGATCGCAGATCATTCCGATGCCCACCAACACGAAGGCAGACTAGGCACCGAGCTCTTGCGGATCCGTAAGGTCTTCGAGAGCGTCCGGATCGGCGCCTTCGTCGTGGTCGACGAGCTGTGCTCCGGCACCAATCCCAGCGAAGGAGAAGAGATCTTCCGCATGGTGCTCTCACTCTTGGGCGAGCTCTCGCCCCAGGCGTTCATCAGCACCCATTTTTTGCAGTTTGCTGCCAGTCTCCAAGCGGAGGCTCAGGCAGCAGGTTTGTCGTTCCTTCAGGTGGAGCTCGACGCGCGCGAGCAGCCCACCTACCAATTCGTGCCCGGCGTGGCCACCACCTCGTTGGCGCAGCGCACGGCAGCGCGGCTAGGGGTCACGCGCGAGGAGCTTTTGGCCCTTGTCAACCAGCACCGCGGTGCTCAACCGGTAGAAGCCCCCACCCGCGCAAGCTCAACTATTCCATAGGATTGTTCGGCCACACGCAGCGACTGGAAAGGGCCCCTACATTTCTTTGGAAATCCGAAGCCCCAGTGGCGAAATATGTAGCCTCGCAGCGTATTCAGGGGAAGTAGTACACATGCGCGGACCACCCAGAGCCGCGTCCGGAGGCTTCTGCCCATGGCAATGAGTCCACCTATGGCTATCGATACGCCCGTGCCAGACCCTGCTAGCGCGACTGAAGATCCGGCCGAGCTGCATGGCGCCCTGACCACCCTCAATCGTTCTCGGCTTTCCCCTGCCATGCCGTCAGAGCACTGGGAAGATGACGTCCGCACAACTGCCGAGCTTACCTTGCGCGAGGGGCGCTTCCTGGAGCAGGAGCGTGCCAAAATCGCGCCCTACGCCGCCATTGTTCCCCGCGAGGCGCAGGGGCTCGCCACTTGGTTTGACGACCTCAAGCAGAGCGGACCGGGACAGTTCGACCCGCTTTTTGATTTCCTGGCGAGCAAAGCTACGTACGAGCAGATGCGTTGGTTCGTGCGCCAAGAGGTCGCAGGCGAGGCGGGCTTTGACGATCTGGTGGCGCTGACGCAACTCCGTATGCCGGAGCAGGCCAAGCTTGAGCTTGCGCGCAACTATTGGGACGAGATGGGCC
>JBBSJC010000066.1:0-21333 GCA_038257655.1 Polyangiales bacterium
CTTCACTTCGTTTCCTCACTCGTCTCCCTCGGGGTCGCCGCGGGTTGCGGCGATGATGGCGATGCTGCGCAAAGGCAGGTGTGTGCCGTCGACAACGGCGGCATCACGCTGCCCGACGGGTTCTGCGCGTCGGTATTTGCCGACGGGCTCGGGCGCGCGCGCCACATGGCGGTGACGCCGTCCGGCGATGTGTTTGTGGTGATCGACCCTCCGCCCATGCCTCCGGGCACCACCGAACCCAGTCACGTCGTGGCGCTACGCGACGCGGACCGAGATGGAACCGCCGAGGTCTCCCAGATCGTCGCGCAAGAAGGAGGGAACGGCATCGCGTGGGCGGATGGAATGCTCTACGTCGCATCCGACGACCAGATCGTGCGATACGCGCTTCCCGACGGCCAGCTGATGCCCACCGGCCTGCCAGAGGTCGTGATTTCAGGACTACCATCCGACGGCGACCACCACCGAAAGACGGTCGTCCCGGTCGGCGGTGATCTCTACGTCAACATCGGGTCAGCCACGAATGCGTGTCAGGTCGCGAACCGGGAGCCCCTGTCACCAGGAGTCGATCCGTGTCCCGAGTTGGACGTGCGCGCAGGGATCTGGCGGTTCGACGCCGCAAACATCGGTCAGACGCTGGACGATGGCGTCCGGTTCGCGACGGGCATCCGAAACACCAACGCGCTCGGGCACGACGCGCACGGAACGCTGTGGGCTGCAAATAACGGAAGGGACCAGCTCCATGACAACTGGCCTGCGCTGTTCACCCCCGCGCAGGATATGATGCTGCCGTCGGAGGAGGTCTACGCGGTCCGCAGCGGCGACGATCACGGATGGCCCTACTGCTACCACGACCCGGTTCGTAACCAGATGATGCTCGCACCTGAGTACGGTGGCGACGGTACGACCGTTGGTCGGTGCGCACCCGTCGCGACGCCGGACCTGACCATGCCCGCGCACTGGGCCCCGCTTGGAATCGCGTTCTACAACGGCGATCTCTTTCCCGAGCGCTTCCGAGGTGGCGCGTTCATCGCGAACCATGGATCGCGGTTCGACGCCAACGGGGTCGGTGATCCCGGATATAACGTGGTGTTGGTGCCATTCGATGCGAAGGGCGCACCGTCCGGGGGCTGGGAGAACTTCGCGACCGGGTTTACCGGTGGCGGGTTGCCGCTTCCCGATGCGGCGAAATACCGCCCGGTGGGTGTCTCGGAGATGCCCGACGGCACACTCCTGATCTCCGATGACAAGCTCGGTCGGATCTGGAAGGTGACCTACCAACCCTGACCTGCGCTCTGACGGGGGATGGGACGACCACTTACGCCTGAGGAGAGCGCCTATGAACCCACAAAAGCGCAACCCACAAAAGGGCAGCGACATTTACAACGTGATCGTGATCGGCGCCGGCACGGCGGGACTCGTGACTGCGGCGGGAACCGCGGGTCTCGGAGGGCGAGTAGCGCTGATTGAGCGCAACAAAATGGGCGGCGATTGCCTGAACTTCGGCTGCGTGCCGAGTAAGGCGCTCATTTCCTCGGCGCGCCTCCTGCACGCGATGCGCCACAGCGAAGAATGGGGGGTAGCGCCGCAGTCCGTGGAGCCTGATTTCGAGCGCATCTTCGGACGAATGCACGAGCGCCGGGCACGGATCGCGCCGAACGATTCGCAGGAGCGCTTCGAGTCGCTTGGGGTGGATGTCTTCCGCGGCGAGGCGCGTTTTCTCTCGCCGCATGAAGTGGAAGTGGAAGGCACGAAGCTGCGCGCGAAGCATTTCGTAATCGCCACCGGCACGCACGCCGCCCGACCGACGATCGCCGGTCTCGATCAGGTCCGCGCTTTCACGAACGAGACGATCTTCGACGAGCTGAAAGAGAGGCCCGCGCGTCTGCTGGTGCTCGGCGGCGGGCCTATCGGCTGCGAGCTCTCGCAGGCGTTTGCGCGCTTCGGCGTCCAGGTGACGCTCGTGCAGCGCGGCGCGCGTCTACTTCCAAAGGAAGACGCCGACGCGGCCGAAGTGCTGACCGAGTCCTTGAAAAGCGATGGCGTCGCCGTGCTCACCGGCGCGGAGCTTATGCGCGTGCAGGCGCGCGGAGTGCAGGGCGGCACGGCGACGATTTGCATCGGCGACGAAACGCGGGAGCAGGAGTTTGACGCGCTGCTGATTGCGACGGGCCGCGCGCCGAATCTCGATTCGCTCGCGCTCGACGCCGCGGGTGTGCGCACGAACAAACGCGGCGTCGAGGTGAACGACTACCTGCAAACTTCGCAGCCGCACATCTACGCCGCGGGCGACATCACCGGGCGATTTCTCTTCACGCACATGGCCGACTTCCAGGCGCGCATCGTCGTGCGCAATATCCTCATGCCGTTCCAGCTTCTGCGGCAGCGCACGGATGACTCCGTTGTCCCGTGGTGCACCTACACCGACCCGGAAATCGCGCGCGTGGGCTTGAGCGAGGATGAGGCGCGAAAGCAGGGCGTGGAATACGATCTCTATCGGCAGCCGATGAGCGAAGTGGATCGCGCGGTCGTCGAAAATGCGACCGCGGGTTTCGCAAAAGTGCTTACGCGCAAAGGCACGGACAAGATTCTCGGTGCGACGATCGTCGCGCAGCACGCGGGCGATCTCTTGCAGCCGCTCGTCCTCGCCATGCACGCGGGCCTCGGCCTGGGGAAAGTCGCCGCGGCGATTCATCCCTATCCGACCTTCGTGGAAGTGGAGCGCAAGGCCGGCGACGCCTACAAGAAGACGCGCCTCACACCGCGCGCGAAGCGGGTCTTTTCCTGGCTCTACGAGCGCCAGCTCCGATGACTTTATGAAAAAATGGCTCAGCAAATACTGGAAGTGGATTGCGATCGTCGTCGGGATGATCGCCCTCTCGGCGGCGGCGAACGCGTTCCTCCCGCTCGATGAATGGATGAAGGCGCTCAGCTCCTGGGTCGAGAAACTGGGGCCGTTCGGCATCGTCGTTTTCGCGCTGATTTATGCGGCGGCGACCGTTCTTTTCATCCCCGGCTCCATCCTCACCATCGCGGCGGGACTGATCTTCGGCGTCGGCCTCGGCATGGTCGCGGCGTGGACCGGCGCGGTTGTCGGATCGTCACTCGCCTTCCTGATCGGACGCTATCTCGCGCGGTCGAAGATCGAGGAGAAAACGAAGGGCAACGAAAAGTTCGAAGCCATCGACGAGGCGATCGGGAAGCAAGGCTGGAAGATCATCGGTCTGCTGCGTCTGAGCCCGCTCATCCCCTTCAATGCGAGCAACTATTTCTACGGCATCACGAAGGTCGGCTTCTGGCCCTACGCCCTCGCGACCGCGGGCGGGATGCTGCCCGGCACGCTGCTCTACGTTTATCTCGGCGCGGCGGGCAAGGCCGGGCTCGGCGGCGGCGGCAAGGAGCGCAGCTCGCTGGAATATGTGTTCTTCGGCGTCGGTCTCGTCGCCACGATCGGCGTCACCATCTGGGTGAGCCGCATCGCGAAAAACGCGCTGAAGGAATCCGGCGCGGCAAAGAAGCAGGACGCCTCATGAAACTCGCCGGAAAATCCGCGCTCGTCACGGCAGTAGTTCGGGCATCGGCGCGGCCATCGCCGTGCGGCTCGCGGAGGAAGGCGCGGATGTCGTGGTCCACTACCGCGGCGATCAAGACGGCGGCCGCTCTGAGTCGAGCGAGCGGCAGGCACGCTAAATGCATTCATAAATCGGATGTCCAGCATTTCGCACGCCCGTAGCTTGCCCCTGTTCGCGCCAGCGCCGTCTTTTGAGCAGCCCTCTTTCGAGCAGTCGCTGCGCGAGCATGGCGCACCGCCGCTGCAGCGCAGCCGTGTCACCACGTTGCAAGTGAACGTCGGCAAGCTCTGCAACATGGCCTGTCATCACTGCCACGTGGAGGCAGGCCCAAAGCGGACCGAGATCATGGGACGTGACGTTGCCGAGCGCCTTGCCCTTTTGCTCGCCAACTCACCCGACGTTGAGGTAGTGGACTTCACCGGCGGAGCGCCCGAGCTCAATCCTCATTTTCGCTGGCTCGTCTCGGGAGCGAGGCGCCTGGGACGACGCGTCATCGACCGCTGCAATCTGACGGTCTTGTTCGAGCCTGCGCAGCACGACCTTGCGGCCTTCCTCGCCGAGCAAGAGGTCGAGATCGTCGCGAGCTTACCCTGTTACAGCGCCGAGAATGTCGAGAAGCAACGCGGCCGAGGCGCCTTCGACAAGAGCATTCAAGCTCTGCAGCAGCTGAACGAGCTGGGATACGGACGGGCTGACTCTCCGCTGCGCCTCGACCTCGCGTACAACCCTCTGGGAGCTTTCTTGCCGCCAGCGCAGGCGAGCCTGGAGAAGAAGTACAAGGAGGAGCTCTCTCGGCTGTTCGGCATCGAGTTTCATCAGCTACTGACCATCACGAACATGCCCATCAAGCGCTTTGCACACGCGCTCGAGCGCGACGACCAGCTCGAGGCCTACATGAGCCTGCTCGTCAATCACTTCAACGTCGACACGGTGGGTGGACTCATGTGCCGCTCACTCGTGAGCGTGAGTTGGGATGGACGGCTATACGATTGCGACTTCAACCAAATGCTGGAGATGCCCGTCACGACGGTGCAGCGCTCGATCTTCGAGCTCGACTCGTTCGAGGCGCTGAGTGGGGCGCCCATCGCGACGGCGAGCCATTGCTTCGGGTGCACGGCGGGTGCTGGCTCTAGCTGCTCAGGAGCGCTGCAATGATCGAGAGCGTGCTAATGCTAGTGCTCGCGGTCGTGCTCGTCGCGAGGGAGCGGGAGGGCTGATTGCCATGCGGGTGTCAGCCATCGTGCCAGTCCTGGATGAAGAGCGACGCATCACACGGAGCCTCTGCGCTCTGCGCGAGCTTCCGGGTTTGCACGAGATCATCGTAGTGGACGGGGGCAGCCGGGATCACACACGGGAGCTCGTGGGCGAGATGGACGGAGTGAAGCTCTTATCGACCCGACGCGGACGAGGCCCACAGCTAAACGCGGGCGCCCAAGCCGCGAGCGGCGACACCTTACTCTTCGTGCACGCTGACGTGACGCTTCCGAAAGATGCCCTAACCTGGATTCGCTCCACCCTGAGTGCTCCCGACGTAGTCGCAGGAGCCTTCCGCACGTGGACCGTTGCGGACGTGGAAGCTCCGCCCTATTGGGCTCCGCTCTTGCGGGTGGCAGACCTGCGCTCACGCTACACCTCACTTCCGTATGGCGATCAAGCGATGTTCGTGCGGGCCGACGTGTTCGCGTCATTGGGAGGTTTCGCCGACATCGCACTGATGGAGGACCTCGATCTGAGTATCCGACTGAAGCGGACCGGAGCCGTCGTCACAGTGCCCGCCCAGGTGAAGGTCTCGGGCCGGCGTTTTCTCGCGCGCCCGGTCTCTTCCATGTTCGTGATGAACCTCTTCCCACTCTTGTATCAGCTGGGTGTCTCTCCGGGCACCCTCGGCACGCTCTACGGGCACGTGCGATGAGTCGCCGTCTTCTGCTCGTCGGCGCAGGTCACGCGCAC
Source organism: Polyangiales bacterium (assembly GCA_038257655.1). Classification (GTDB taxonomy): domain Bacteria; phylum Myxococcota_A; class Polyangia; order Polyangiales; family DASUME01; genus DASUME01. The sequence continues at coordinate 5,520 of JBBSJC010000066.1, forward strand.
CTCGAGGTGGTAAGACGTCTTGGGCAGAATCGGGAGATCTCCTCGACCCTCGTGACGCCGGAGAGTCATGCCGCGTACTCGGGCATGCTCTCGGGAGCCGTCGCCGGGAGCTATCGCTGGGAAGAGACGCGCGTCGACATGCGTTCCCTTTGCGAGCGAAGCGGTGTCGAGTTTGTGCTTGGGCGCGCGACAGGCATTTTCCCGCGACAATGCGAGCTTCGCCTCGAGGACAACCGGCGACTCAGCTACGACGTGATCTCGTTCGCCACAGGCTCGACGCCCTGCACAGACAGCATCGAGGGGGCGGCGGAGCACGGGACCCCGGCGAAGCCGCTCGGACGCTTCTTCGCGCGCTGGCAGAAGCTCATTGCGAGCTTCGAGGCCGGAGCGAGCGACGTGCCACTCGAGGTGCTCGAGGTCGTAGTCGTGGGTGGGGGATCCGCGGGCGTCGAGCTCGCGCTCACGATGCATCACCGCCTCGCTGCGGCCTCACACGCACACGCTGGCCGCGCGCGCGTCACGCTGGTCGCCGAGCGCGTGCTCGAGGACCAGAGTGCATGCATGCAGCGGCTCGCCACGAGCGCGCTTTTCGCGCGTGGCATCGCACTCGTACGGGAGCGTGTTCTGCAGGTGACGGACGAGCATGTGCAAACGGCGAGCGGCCGCAGGCTAGACGCAGACCTCGTCGTGCTTACGACCAACGCGTGTGCCCCCGAATGGCTGCGCGAGAGCGGCCTTGCACTCGACGCACGAGGATTCCTTACCGTGGACAGACATCTACGGTCGATTTCTCACGAAAACGTGTACGCCGCTGGCGATATCGCCTCCATGCGCGCGCAGCAAGTCCCCAAGTCCGGCGTGTACGCCGTGCGTGAAGGACCCGTGCTCTATCAGAACCTATGCGACGCCATCGCGGGACGAACGCCGTCTGCTGTCTTTCGGCCGCAGAAGAGAGCGCTCGCCATCCTCGCCTGCGGCGACGAGCGCGCCATACTCTCCTACGGCGCCGTGGCCCTGTCGGGCGGGTGGGCATGGCGACTGAAAGAGCACATCGACCGTCGCTTCGTGCGTAAGTACTCAGGACCTTAGTCCCACAGCGTGCGTAGGCCAGACACGTCGCGCGGAGCGCGGAGCGCACTGAGACCGAGCTCCGTGACCTGACGGTGAGCGTACGCGCTCGCGCCCTGGCCTGACAGCGGCCCGCCTGCCTGAAAGGGTCCCCATGCACGCGCAAGCAGCTCCGAGCCAAAGTGGAGGCCCGCGTCGCGCACGGCTTGTTCGTCCCAGAGCGCGGGGAAGCGCTCGGACGCGGCAGCGCGGTACGTTTTCAGAAGCGCTTCGCTGGCTCGCTCCGCCCTGCCCTCTTGCGCACGTACCACGCCGAGCATCACGATGTGGGCGAGCAGGTGCGCAACGTCCTGCGCTGGCTGACCAAACGTTGCAAGCTCCCAGTCGATGAGTCCGAGCGTGCTTCCGCGAACGAGCACGGAGGCCGGCCACAGATCGCCCATCACAAGACAGCGCCCCGCGAGCAGAAGCCGCTCGCCGAGCTTCGTGGCTTCGGCTCCGAGCCGCGCGGCATCCTCGGCCCCGGCACTTGCCGCAAACGTTCCCACCTGAGCGTATTGGCTCGCGAGACGCGTACGCTGCACGTCTACATTACGAAACCGCGCCTTGAGCCGCGGCGCGTGTAAGGTTCGAGCGTGCAGCGCCAAAACACCTTGCTCGGAAAACGAGCTACCGAGAATCACGGCCACCGGCGCTTGTCGCATGATCCGAGCATACGTCCGAGTCCACCGTCCGGCAGCTCGAGCCGGCGCCCGCCGTGCATCCGAAGCAGTGGGGTGCCGTGGCGAATCGCCGCGCACGAGCGCGTGGTTACATCGCGGGCCGCGCCCCGTGTAACCTGCGGTGCCTTTCTTCCGAACATGCTCGTAACACGCGGCCGCGGACCGCTTATGCGATCGGACTCCCTACGCCGGCCGCGCGAAGCCCTTCCTCGGTGGGGCCGCCTGCTCCCGCGGCGCAGCAGCTTGCGACCTTACCGTTGACCACCACCGCAGGCACGCGGCCGATTCCCAACTGCTTCGCTCGGCTCGCGACGCTCGGGTCCTTCATGTCGAGGATGCTCACCTCACAGGATGGACAGGCGATGCTGTTGACTAAGTTGATGGTTTCTTCGCACGCGGGGCAGCCAGCGCTGAAGACCTCGATGATTCTTTTGGCCATGTTTACTCTCCGTTCCGTTAGCTTGGGTTAACTCTTTGTTGGCACGCACGCGGCGCAGCTCGCTGCCGCCGCTCTGCGTGGCCACGCGTTCCAAGTGCTTGCTGCAAGTAGCGCCGCGGCCCCGATGTAAACTACAACGTCAGAGTCGAGCCCAAACCTTCCTGCGAGGAGGGCGACCGTTGCCACCGCCCCGATGACCGCAGGGCCGTAGCCGTGGCGCGCCTTGGCCCGCCACGTTAGTGCAGCGAGCGCTGCGAGTAGAAAAAGAGCCATCAGTGGAAACAGCCAGCTGTCGTCCATCAGAAACGTCAAGCCCATCGCGCTGAGCACACCCGCATAGGCCGGCCAGCACAACGGACACCCCACCTTCGGTAACAGTGCGATGCCCAGACCCGGCAGCGCCGCGGCCGTCACTTTCCAGCGGCTCGCAGGTGCGCGCCCCGGCGGTACCCGCTCAATCGCGCTGGGGTCCAGTGGCATAGCTGCCGCGAGTGCCGCAGCAATGTCGGTGACCGAAGGGGCGCCGGCTGTCCCGTCACCCGATGCATAAATTCGGCAGCATGATTCCGGTCCTGGCGCCATCTGAGCGACGTCTCGACCGTCGACCAGTACCGTGGGTGAACCGAAGCCACGAACGCGTGCGGCAGCGTCCGGATCACCAATCTGATGCTCCTGCCAGCGTGCCGCAACGCCGGCTGCTGAGAACGCGCGCATCAGGTTCGCGCGTGCGAGTTTGACGTTGGGACACGTCAGGTCGTAGACGAGATCAACGCTCGGCATGTTGAGCCTCCGCAGCCACGATCGAATCAAGGATCGGGCATTCACTCGTGGGACCCTTGCCGCGACAGGCACGTGATAGGGTTTCTAGCGCCAACTTGATGCGCGTAAGATCCGCCAGCTTCGCATCGACGTCCGCGATCTTGGCCTTGGCGAGCGCACGAACGTCAGCGCAGCTCTTCTTCGGATCGACTCGCAACTCGAGCAGCTCGGTTATTTCCCTCAGCGTGAAACCAAGGTCCTTGGCGCGCCGAATGAATCGCACGCGAGCAATCGCTTCTGCCGGGTACTGCCTGTACCTTGAGTGTCTTCTCACTGGTTGTGTGAGCAGGCCCTCCCGCTCGTAGAAGCGAATGGTCTCAACGCCAACGCCGGCCTCCTTGGCCAGCTGCCCGATTGTGACGCCATCCATCGCTGCCTCCCTCGCCTCAGTCTAAACCCCGTACCGTGGTACGGAGTCAAGCCACGTTGAAATCTCGGAGGTACTAAATGTGGCGGGCGAAATTCTGCGTAGGCCAGGGGAACTATCCAGCTCCGAGCTTCGTCGTCATGGTGAGGCCCGAACACACATGAACCGTGACGAGTTTGCAACCCTGTCCCTCTCGTACCTGGAAGAGGTCAACGCCTACGCGCATCGCCTCTGCCGACGCGAATGGGACGCGGATGACCTCGTTCAGGCGGCTTTCGAGCAGGCGTTTCGCAAGTGGGACGATTTGGCGGAGCCCGGGAACTGTCGTGTCAGGATTTGGCCGAGGCGATTCTTCGCTATAACGCAGCCCAGATGGAGCTTGCTGCGAGTCTCGGGCATCTCACTCCCGATCTGGTTGGTGCAGGTACGCACGGCACTGAAAGATCAACGGAACATCAGCACCGATACCGAGCTCGTCCGGACCATGGTGGTGGTGGTGCTGCCCAGGATGAAGGCGCGAATCGGTGAGTGACCGTAGGCGCCCATGACGAGCAGGTCGATGTCTTGGCGCTGGATGACGTCGGCGATCACTTTTTCTGGCGTGCCAGCGATCGCGTGGCTGGCTACGTCGTAGCCGGCAGCGCGCAATTTGTCGGAGGCTTCCTGCAGAGCCCCCTTGGCATTCTCGTCCACATGGCCGGCTCGGAGGATGTGGCAGGCTGCGCCTTGCAACAGCGGGCTCTTCGTCAGAAAGTCGAGCGCCTTGGTCGCGCTTGGCCCGCCGTCGTAGGCGATGAGGAACTTGTGGATCGGACGATAGACGTGCTCCACCACGAGCACCGGCCGGACCGCCGTGCGAATCACGCGTTCGAGGTTGCTGCCGAGGTGCGCTTTGGCGCTCTGGGATTGCTCCCCGCGCTCGCCGATGATCACGAGGTCAGAGCGTGGCTCAATCTCCTCAAGCGTCTCCACGAGGGCGCCGTGGCGCTGCGTGGTGGTGATATCGGCGACGCCCGCCGCGGCAAGTTGGTGGCGGGCATCGTCGAGAATCGCTTTGCCCCTGAGTCGCGCGACGCGGCCCTCCGCTTCCTCGAGTTTCACCAGCTCCTTGGTGAGCTCTGCGCTCGCGTCGATGCCTATGGTGCCACTCATGTCCACGCGGGAGGCACGTTCGCGATGGTGGTCAAGTACGTGCAGAACTTCGACGCTGGCCGAAAGGCGCGCCGCCGCCCAGGCGGTGTGTTGGTAAACGCTGGGCGCGTACGTGGAGCCGTCGGTGCAGGCAAGTATGGTAGGCATGGTAGGCATGGCTAGAAGTTCCTGGTTAGTGTTCGAGCATGCGCTCCAGGGCGTCCGCTTTGTCGTGCATGGCGAGCCGGTCAACGATAGTCGCGCTGGCTTCGTTTAGGCCGATTATCTCCACTTCGGTGCCTTCACGTCGGAATTTGAGCACTACCTTATCGAGCGCGCCCACCGAGGTCAGGTCCCAAAAGTGCGCGCGACTCACGTCGATGCGTACCTTGGCTGCGGCCTCCTTGAAATCGAATGCCGCGAGAAACTCCGGCGATGACGCGAAAAATACCTGCCCCTGAACGACATACGTGCGGGTTTCGGTGTCCGCGTCGTACTCGCTTCGCACACGGATGATCTGGGCGACTTTGCGTGCAAACGAGAGCGCGCTGAGCAGTACCCCGACACCCACGCCAATCGCAAGATTGTGCGTATAAACCACCGTGATTACCGTCGCCACCATCACGAAGCTCGTGCTCTTAGGATGCACCCTGGCGTTCTTGAATGAGGCCCAGGAAAAGGTGCCGATGGAAACCATGATCATCACCGCTACCAGCGCGGGCATGGGAATCTGCCTTACCCACGTACCGCCGACGACGAGCAAAAACAGTAAGTACACCCCCGCAGCAAAGCTAGAAAGCCGCCCACGTCCCCCCGATTTGATGTTGATGACCGACTGGCCGATCATCGCGCAACCAGCCATGCCACCGAACAAGCCGGAAGCGATATTAGCTATCCCCTGGCCGCCGGCTTCGCGGTTTTTGTCGCTCGGGGTGTCGGTTAGGTCGTCCACGATTTGCGCAGTCATCAGCGACTCGAGCAGACCGACTGTCGCAATGGCAATAGAGTAAGGCAGGATGATCCCAAGGGTGGTCATGGTGAGAGGCACTTGAGGCCAGAGAAAAACGGGCAGTGCCGAGGGCAGCTCGCCAAGGTCGCCGACGGTCCGTACGTCGAGCTTCCAAACCATCGAGACGGCGGTGAGGACCACAATCGCAACCAGTGGCGACGGCACCGCCTTCGAAAAGCGCGGCAGGATGTAGATGATAGCAAGGGCCGCCGCGACCATCGCGTAAACCGTCAGGCCTGCGCCTTTGAACTCTGGCAACTGCGCGAGGAAAATCAGGATGGCCAGCGCATTCACAAAGCCGGTCATCACCGACCGTGAAACGAAGCGCATGATCTTACCAATCTTCGCCACGCCCGCGATCATCTGCAGGACGCCGGCGAGCGTGCTCGCAGCCATCAAAAAGTGCAGACCGTGTTCCTTGACCAAGGTCACCATCAGCAACGCCGTCGCCGCTGTAGCGGCCGAGATCATGCCCGGTCGGCCGCCGAAGATCGCCGTGAGCACAGCGATACAGAACGAGCCGTAAAGCCCCACCTTCGGATCGACTCCGGCGATGATGGAGAAAGCGATCGCCTCGGGAATGAGAGCCAGCGCTACCACGAGGCCCGCTAGCAGGTCGCCCCGAACATTGGAGAACCACTCTAGCTTGAGGCGGGCCGCGTCCAGGGGGAGGAGGTTACGGAAGAAATTGGAAGAGGACGATACGGTACGCAAGTTCGCTCTGCTCTGGGAAATAGATTGGAGTCACGCGCGAAGTCATCGCGCTCGTTCATGGCTGGATTGGGCGCACCGCTAGCCCTGCGCCGACTGATCGCTCTAGTGAACGAGAGACCGGCCCGGCCGACGAACTGGCTACGCAGCGTGCCTGCTCGGTTGTCCCGGGTATTGGCTCGGCCGCACGCGGTCAACCCGCGTGACGACGACGCCCGGTGACTACGGTGGAGGCGCTGCAGGGCAGCGTATAGCTAGACAGAGACTCATCGACATCGGCCTTACTGTCGGGCCGAGCCTGCTCGATCGACACGTCCAAGACGAGCGACCGTCTAGCTCACTTAGGAACAACTGGCAATCCGCTGCCAAACTCCTGCTGTACGTTTTGGGAACTATCCAGGCTCGCGCTTCGTCGCTAATTGTGAGGCGCGAAACCCGTGAACCCTGACGAGTTTACAACCGCGCCCGTGCGCGCCAGGACCTGGCCGAGGCGATTCTTCGCTATAACGCAGCCCAGATGGAGCTTGCCGCGAATCTCGGGCACCTTACTCCTGATGTGGTCACAGCAGGTGAGCACGCAATCGAAGGAAGATCGAACCGATGAGAAGAAGCTCAACTACGTCACGCCTTGCCGCGCTGTTGATCGTGGCGGTCACGGCTTGTAGCGCGCCCTCTGGTTGCATGAGCAAGCGCCCGCCCGCAACCGTGAAGACTCAAGCGCAAGATCCGGTATTGCCCGGCCTGGGCGCTGCCGATCCGGAACTTACCCGGCGCTTGCAAACGGCGCTCACTGCCAAGGGAGCAAGTTATCGCCCGCGCACCCATCACCTCGCTGCAGATGGGACGCCAAAGTTCATCAATCGCTTGATCCTGGAGACCAGCCCTTACCTGCTGCAGCATGCGCACAATCCGGTGAACTGGTACCCATGGGGGCCAGAGGCGTTCGAACGGGCGCGGCGAGAAGGTAAGCCTGTCTTCGTCTCGATCGGCTACTCCACCTGTCATTGGTGTCACGTCATGGAGCGAGAGTCGTTCGAAGACGAGCAGATCGCTGCCTACATCAACCAGAACTACATCGCGATCAAGGTCGACCGCGAGGAGCGACCCGACGTCGACGACATCTACATGAAAGCCGTGCAGATGCTCACCGGGCGCGGCGGCTGGCCGATGACGGTCGTGCTGACCGCCGATAAAGATCCGTTTTTCGGTGGGACTTACTTTCCTGCGCGCGACGGAGACCGCGGTGCACGCAAGGGGTTCCTTACTATCTTGCGCGAGCTCAAGTCCGAGTACGGTCAGCATCGGGGCGATGTGGTCGCGCGCGCCCAGCAACTCAGTCAGCAAATCGAAGCATCCGCGGCCTCGAGCCCGAAGGGCAATATCCCCAGCGCTTCGGCGATCGAACAAGCCGCACGCGCTGCAGCTGCTTCATTTGACGCCACATGGGGTGGCTTTGACCGCGCTCCGAAGTTCCCGCGGCCTGTGCTGCTTGAGCTGCTCCTGCGCTACCACCGCCGCAGCGGCGACGCCCAGGCCCTGCACATCGTCACGCACACGCTGGAACGGATGGCGGAAGGCGGCATCTATGATCACGTGGGCTACGGGTTTCACCGCTACGCCACCGACCCACAATGGCTCGTGCCGCATTTCGAAAAGATGCTGTACGACAGTGCGCAGCTCGTACCCTTGTACTTGGAGGCTTACCAGCTCACTGGCAACGAGCGCTTTGCCGAGGTCGCTCGGCAGACGTTGCACTACGTGAAGCGGGAGATGACTGCACCGAACGGAAGCTTCCTGTCAGCGACCGATGCCGACAGCCCGACACCGGCCGGCCACGAGGAGGAGGGATACTTCTTTACGTGGACACCCCAAGAGCTTTCGAAGGTACTGGGCGCCGAGCGGGCGGCGACCGTCGCGGCTTACTTTGGCGTGACCGAGGCTGGCAACTTTGAAGGCAGGAATATTTTGCACACCCCGCGCAGCGAGCAGGCGGTCGCAGCCGAGCTTTCGATCTCCGTTCCTGTGCTTCAAAAACGCATCGCCCAGGCGCGCGAGGAGTTGTACGCCGCACGCAGCAAGCGGCCTCCTCCCCTGCGGGACGACAAAGTGCTCACCTCCTGGAACGGGCTGATGATCTCGGCCTACGCGAGGGCCGCGCTGATCCTGGGCGAGGAGGAGTACGCACGGAGTGCCGAGCGTGCAGCAGACTTCCTCCTGCAGAATCTACGCGCGAAGGACGGCGGGCTCATGCGTAGCTTCAAGGATGGGCGCGCCAAGCAGGCTGCTTTTCTCGACGATTATGCCTTCCTGATTCAAGGTCTGCTCGACTTGTTCGAAGCGACTTCGGCTGCGCGCTGGCTTGAACAAGCGGTCCTGCTGCAAGCGACCTTGGATCGGCAGTTTTGGGATGACGCCAGCGGCGGCTACTTCATGACCAGCGCCGCCCACGAGCAGCTGCTTACTCGCGACAAGCCGAGTTATGATGGCGCCGAACCATCCGGCAACTCGGTCGCACTTCTCAACCTCCTGCGCCTTTCCGAGCTCACGTCGCAGCACGCATACCGCGAGCGGGCAGAGCGTGGGTTTGCCGCGTTCTCGCTGGACATCATGCGCTCACCGGGTGCCTCTCCGAAGCTGCTTTCGGCGCTCGATTACTACCTTGATCGCCCTCGTGAGGTCTTTATCGTGCGCCCGACCCAAGACGCGGATGCGGAACCCTTACTGTCTCGATTTCGTCGCGCGTACTTACCCAATCACGGATTTGCGACAGCAGCGGAAGGCCCTGGACTTGAAAAGCTGTCAACTCTCATCCCCAGTCTCGAAGGCAAGCGGGCGCTGGGCGGACGGGTGACAGCTTACGTTTGTGAGCGCGGTCGTTGTGAGCTTCCAACGTCAGACCCCGAGACGTTCACGCGCCAGCTCGCAAAATCTAGTGATCGGCCCGCGACGACGTCGCCGCGTTGACAGACGACGTCGCCACGTCGATAGCGGTGGGGCGGTCCTGCGGCCGCTGAAAGTCATCGGTGCGCTAGATGTACCGGAGACGGTCGCTCCATGAAACAGGGCGCGGTCGGGGCTACAATGCGCCATGAGCATGATTCGATCATACCTTCCGGCGGCCGAGCGCGTTCGGACCAGCTTGAGGAGCGTGTTATGTCGGTAAGTCCAGCCGCAGGGAAGCCCGTTTTAGCGTCCATGCTGGTCAACGTGCCCAAGCTGATCACGGCCTATTACGCACAGCACCCTGACCCGAGCGTAGCAAGCCAGAGGGTTTCGTTTGGAACGTCAGGTCATCGTGGCTCTGCCTTTGACAGCGCGTTCAACGAACGCCACGTGCTCGCGATAAGCCAGGCCATTTGCTTGTACCGAACGCAGAACGGCATCGACGGTCCGCTGTTTCTCGGGATGGACACGCACGCGCTGTCCGTGCCGGCTCTTAGCAGCGCGCTCGAAGTATTGGCGGCAAATGGGGTGGAGGTGATGCTGGCCGAAGATGACGAGTACACGCCAACACCCGCCGTTTCCCATGCGATTTTGAGCTACAACCGTCAACGCACGTCGGGCCTCGCCGACGGTATATTGCTGACGCCATCGCATAATCCGCCACGTGACGGGGGCCTGAAATACAACCCTCCCCATGGCGGGCCCGCGGAAGGCATCATCACCTCCTTCATCGAAGGTAAGGCGAACGAGCTTCTGGAAAATGAGCTCAGGGACGTCAAGCGGATCCCGGTCGAGCGAGCCCTGCGTGCCTCCACGACCCATCGCCACGACTATCTCAATGCGTACGTTGCAGATCTTGCAAACGTCATCGACATGGAGGCCATCCGTGGCGCAAGCATCAGTCTAGGAGTGGATCCACTGGGCGGCGCAGGCGTTCATTACTGGCAGCGAATTGGCGAGCGCTACGGCTTGAATCTTACGGTCGTGAACGAAGACGTCGATCCCACTTTTCGCTTCATGACGGTGGATTGGGACGGTCAGATTCGCATGGACCCATCCTCACCGTACGCGATGCAAAAGCTGATCGCGCTCAAGGACCGCTTCGACATCGGATTTGCCTGCGACCCGGACCACGATCGGCACGGCATCGTCACCCGCAACGGCGGCCTGCTCGCGCCCAATCACTACCTGTCGGTCGCGATCTTCTATCTGTTCCAACACCGACCGAAATGGCCAAAGGACTCAGCCGTCGGCAAGACGGGAGTGAGTAGCCAAATGATCGATCGCGTGGCCGCAAAGTTAGGTCGAAAGCTCTACGAAGTGCCGGTAGGGTTCAAGTGGTTCGTGAATGGTCTGCTCGACGGATCCCTTGGCTTCGGGGGCGAAGAAAGTGCGGGCGCCTCATTTGCCCGCCTTGATGGCAGCGTATGGACCACGGACAAGGACGGAATCGTGCCCGCGTTGCTATCGGCCGAGATCACAGCGCGCATGGGTCAAGATCCCGGTGAAATCTACCATAAGCTCACCAAGGAGCTGGGGGAGCCCCTATACGATCGCGTGGAGGCAAAGGCCACGCGCGCTGAAAAGGCTTTGCTGGCAAAGCTCTCGCCCGAGCAGTTGAGCGTGTCGCAGCTGGCGGGCGAACCTATCCAGGCCGTGCTCACCCATGCGCCAGGCAATGGCGCCGCTATTGGCGGGTTGAAGGCCGTCACCAAGAACGGATGGTTTGCAGCCCGCCCCTCCGGCACCGAAGACATCTACAAGGTGTACGCGGAGAGCTTCCGAGGAGCAGACCATCTAAAACGCATCCTAGAGGAGGCTCAAGTGATGGTCGGCGGCGCGTTGGCCGGATCCTGAGGCTGACCGGAAGGAGGGGTTAGCGCTCGCTCAGGTTAATTGCGCGGTAGTAACAGCAGCGCCATCGCAGCTACCGCCACCATCCAGAGCAGGAACGCAAGCCACCATAGGGCACGAGTGGTGGCCGGCGTAGGCTGTCTGGCAAGAGCCGCGCTCGCTGCTGCGCCCTCGTGCGCTAGGTCCAAAGACTGGGGCGTTTGTCGAGGTTCGCTCGGAGTCAAACCTCGTCCCAGGCCTTGCTGATTATCCGGCTGACCAGTCCGGGTTCGCATGTTCTCCGTAGGCCTGGATGAGACGATCAGGGGCTGCGTGGCGACGTCGGGCCTCTCTGCAAACACGTACCGTTGGAATCTGAGGACATCCCCTGCTGGCCCCTGCGAAGTGCCAATCGCGCCTTCAATGCGCGCGGCGATCACCGTGATGTTGTCATGCCCCCCTGCCGCCTTCGCTCGCTGGATCAATGCGTGGCAGAGCTCGCCTGGGTCTGAACAGGCCACCATCGCCTCCCGCAGCTCCGCTTCCTTGAGCAGACCTGACAACCCATCCGAACATAGTACGAGCAGGTCACCGTGCCTCAGGTGCGCATGCGTCACGTCGGCGTCGATCGACGCGGCCGTGCCCGCTGCCTGCAGGATGATGTTGTGATGCTCAAAATGCTCCGCCTCTTCCTCCGTCAAACTTCCGGCCTCGATCAGCTGATTGACGAGGGACTGGTCGCGCGTCACCTGGGTCAGGCTCTGGTCGCGCAGAATGTATGCCCGTGAGTCGCCAACCTGAGCCATAAACAGGTGATCGTCTACTAAGATCGCAGCGGTGATCGTAGTACCCATGCCCCGTCGATCACAATTGCGGACACTCTCTTCGAAGATGCGGCGGTTTGCAGCTTCCAGCGCTTGCACCAGCGCCCGCGCGAGCCCGTCGCCACGCAGCCCAGGCTGGCCTTGCATGACCGCGCGCATGTGCGCGTACACCGTGTCCTTGGCCCAACCGCTGGCGACCTCACCGGCTGCAGCCCCGCCCATCCCGTCGCATACCAAAAACAACATGCCGCATGGTCCGACCGGCTGCGCCGCCTGGGCAGACCATTCCCTCTCGCTCTGAGTAAGATCGGCCATAAGGTAGGCATCTTCATTGTGCTCACGCACGAGCCCCACGTCCGAAGCGCCGAATGCCCAGACTCGCAGGCACCCTCCCTGGGTGGATGCTTCCGGAGGCGCAGCTGGGGGCGGGCGTGGCTGGTAAGGTTCAGTATTACTCACGTGAGCCTCTAACAGTCAGAGCGCCAGAGCACCGACGCTGGAGGCCCGCGCGAATAGCAGATGGATCCCGCGGCATAATCAGCCGGGCTTTCAGCGCGTCACGCAGGACGGCATACGCACCTGAATGTTTGGCATGACCGGGCACCCGTTCACGGGGGAGTGGGAACCGAGCGCGGAAGTCGAAGCGGCAAATGACTTGCCGGGACGTGGGCGCTCACATCTCGGGCCATGCGCTGCGCTGTGCGATCGACCGCCATATCTGTGCAGCATACGCGTCTTCTGGAGGGGAATCAACTGTGACAGGACAGGGATTCCAGCTGACGTCCCATGCGTTTGTGGGCACAGCAGCGCGCACCCTCTTGGCGGAAACAGCCCCTGCTGCGACGAGGTCTCGCACGTCACATGCAGATGCTCGATCCTGCGAGCAGCTCGGACTTAGGCCCGTGGCGCAACGCCCCGCCGTGCGCGCCCGTCTCAACATGCCTGGGTGATCAGCGAGGACGCGACACAAAGCGCCGTAAATACTCCTGGCTTCTGCCTTGCAAGGGCCTGCCATCATAGGCCTGCCCTGCAACGGGAGCAGAGCCACGAGGGAGGGACATCATGGGCTTACTCTGGGCGTTGATCGTGGGGCTAGTAGTGGGTGTGTTGGCAAAGCTGCTGATGCCGGGACGTGATCCCGGCGGCTTTGTGATCACGATGTTGTTGGGCGTCGCCGGGGCGTTTGTAGCCCTGCTGATCGGGCGCGTACTTGGCGTGTACAGTGCAGGCAATGACGGCCCCGGCATCATCGCTTCGGTGTTAGGCGCAGTGGTATTGCTCGCGCTCTATCGCACCGTCATGCGTCGTCGCCACCCATCCTAGAGAGACAGGCGGGGATTCCCTCGGGCAGGTACCTTGCGGGTGCGTCGTAAGTTGAGCCTAGCGGCGCTGCACTCGCCGTTACGCTTACCTTACTTCTGCGACTAAGGGAGCTGCGGGCCTTGTTGTGGGGCCTGCGATCAAACCTGCAACGAAAGGCAACCGTCATGGGTATCAGCAAGGGACGCGCGCAATGGGAAGGTGGGCTGAAGGACGGCAAAGGTGCGATGAAGCCCGCGCACGCGTCCGAGGCTCAGTTCTCACTCGGCTCACGTTTTGAAGGGCAACCGAGCAGTAACCCGGAGGAGCTGATCGCTGCGGCGCTGTCAGGCTGCTACTCGATGGCGCTGACCGGAGCGCTTGAGAAGGCAGGGCTCAAGCCGGAGAGTGTCCGCACCTCGGCAGACGTGAAGCTCGAAAAGCAAGGCGACGGGTTTACCATTACGAGCATCGCGCTGACCAGCGACGCGAAGGTTCCCGGCGTGGAGGCCGCGCAGTTTCAGACGATCGCTGAAGAGACCAAGAAGAACTGCCCGGTCTCGAAGGCGCTCGCTGGCACCACGATTACCCTCAAGGCTCAGCTCAGCTCAGCTGAGCCGTGACGAGCCGTGCTCGCGCTGGCTGTGCTCACGCAGGCTCGTAAGCAAGCTGCCCCACCACATGCCCATCATGCGAATGAAGGCCGCCATTTCGAGCTGATGTCGTGCGGGGTGGTCGGACCTTATCTTACTCCAACCACGATGGGTCACGGTGACTAAGGCATCGGTTGTTTAGCGTCTCAAGGCAAGGGGCCGCTAAGCGCTGCAAGCTGCACGAAGGCCTTGTCTTTCATGATCACGAAGGGATGGTCGGCAACTTTGATCGCGCCCTTACCATCATGTTCGATCACCTGCAGCTTGCCCATGCCGTAGCCCATCGGCCCGCGCGAGAAGTAGTGGGCCTGGAGTGTGTAGGGGTAGGCACGACGACTGCCTGGGATGGTAAAACACTCAGGTCCGAAACCCGTGGTCACGTCTGCGTACAGTGCGCCGCCGGAGCTAAGCTTAGGCTGCATGTAGTAAGCATGACCACCCCGCCCGTCGTAAATATGGAAGTCGACGTCGTTGGCGTCAGTTTCCCAGTTCAGCACAAAGCGCAGGGATGGTTTCTGCTCGAGGGCGATGCCACGTTGCGTCAGCGTGCTCCGAATCTGAGCTTCTGAGGCGGGCTCGACACGCAACCAGACACTGGCGAGCAGGGCCAGGTCTTCGCGCAGGATCTGATCGACACCTTCGAAACGACCGCTCGGATAGGATTGATCGAGTGCGCGCTCGATCGCTTGAAACGCGCCCTGGCGATCTCCTGCTTGCAGCAGCGCGTAGGCGAGCAGACGATGGGACGAGGGATGGTCAGGTCGCTGCGCCACGGCCTGACGGTAGCTGTCGATCGCCAGGGGTAGACCTACCTGTTGCAATCGCTCGAGACGTGCGCCTGCCATGCGACGCAAATCGGGCCGGGAGGGAAACAAGTCGATGAGCGAGCCATACACGCGTGCCGCACGCGCCATATCCTTTTGCGCTTCGAGCGCTTCACCCAGTGCGATCAGTGCCATGACGTCGCCCGGGTCGCGTTGGTGTGCCGCGGTGGCGCGGGTCATTGCCGCAGGCAAGTCGTTCTGCTTCAGAGCTTCGAGCACGAACGCCAAGTCTCCTTCGTAAGCATCCGCGATCGCAGGCTGTGCGAGCGTCGGACGCGGGCGTGCACGCGGGGCTGGTCGCGGGCTGTCCGCCCGCGCGAAGCTGACGGGCGGCGCAGTCTGCTGTTCCGCACTGAACGAAAGCGCTATTTCGACGCGCGCGTTTCCGGTCTCGGGCTTGGGAAAGCGCAGCTTGCGAGTGGCATTGGCGATGCACTCCCGGGCCCTGCTATCGCGAAGACTGCTCCCAGATACCAGCGCCGTGCGCACCGCACCTTTATCAGACAGGTCGAGCATGAGCGATAATCCCTGACCGTCTGCATCGCTGCCACTCGCAAAGCAAGAGCGTGTGCGCGCTTGCAGACTGCGCACGATCGGCGCAGCGCTTTCGGCCGGCAAACCGGCGACAGAACGAAGTTGCGCGCTGATCCGTATGACCGTGATCACGGCTACGGACCCGGGCTCAGGCCTTGCGATCTGAAGCGCGTCGTCTGCGCTCTTTCGCTCGCCGGCTCCTATCGCCGCACCACCGAACGCGCCGGCCGCCTCACCTTTAGCTGCACTGCTCGAAGCTGCTAAAGAACGTCGCGAAGCTGCTGAAGAACGTAAGGAGGGACCGTCAGCCGCGCTTCCAAACGGACTATCTTGCCGCCGCGCCGCGTCAGCGACTGGCGCAGGCGCGGCAGGCTTCGGTGCCGTGGTGGAAGGTTGACTACTAACGTCGCTCGGCATCTCGCGCGCGAGCGACTTGCTGACACCGTTGATCGCCGCGGAAAGCCCCCCCAAGCCTGCGCTGCCAGCGCCAGCTCGGCGCTCGGGTTGGGCGCGGGGACGCTCGCTCACGGAAACGCCGCGGGCTTGGGCCAATACCTCTGCCACCTGCGACGGCGCCTCGGGCTCTTGCGCTCCGCCCGATTCGCCCGACACGTCGGCGCTGTCTGCGGGCAGCGGCC
>JBBSJC010000067.1:0-21328 GCA_038257655.1 Polyangiales bacterium
GACCTTCTGCGCTTTGACATCCGGCACCTCCAGCGCGTTGACCGCCTGCGCAAGGCGCTTGCGGTCGACCTTACCTCGCGCGCTCCTGGGCAATGGTTCCGTACGGAGGAGCACCAATGTGGGCACCCGGAACGCGGGCAAGCGCGCCCGGCAGTGTGCGAGCACGTCTTGCTCGCTCAGCTGAGCGGAGGGCCGCGTCAGCACCGCGCATGCAACCTGCTCTCCGTAGATCGGATCGGGCACGCCAAAGGCCGCTGCGTCTTCGACGCCATCGAGCGCAAGCAACACGTCGTCAATTTCTACCGGCGAGATGTTCACGCCCCCGCGGATGATAAGATCCTTAGTGCGACCCAGGATGGATAGCCTACCCTCTTCATCGAGCATGCCCAAGTCACCCATCCGCACTCTACCCCGTGCACCTGGGTGCACCCGCAAGCAATCTGCGCCATCGTCGCCGACGTAGCGTGGGGCGTACGCACCGCTTTCACCGATCGCTATCTCCCCCACCTCGCCGATCGCAAGGGTATGATCGAAGGCGTCTACGATGTGCAAGCATTGATGGGATAGGGGTGTACCTACAGTGCCAAGCTTGCGCGTGTGTTCGTTGCTAAGCGCGATCCAGCCGACCTCACTTGCTCCATAGCCCTGTGCGACCACAATCCCGTAGCGTTCTTCGAATTTCTGCCAAATGTCAGTGGACAGGGGTGCCGAGCTCGAGGTTACGAAGCGTAAACTTGGTAGCTCCCGCCCGTGTGTAGCAACCGGACGGTTGACGAACATGGCCAGCGCTGTCGGATTGCAGACGCCAATCGTCGCTCGCTTGTCGCGCAGCCAGGTGAAGTAGCGCTCGTGGGAAAACCTGGATGCAAGCAGTAAGGTCGCACCGGCGCACAGCGGTGCAAGACAGGAGAGCACCTGGGCGGACAGCCAACTCAGATCGCGAAATTCAAGCACACGATCGTCACGCGTCATGGCGAGGGCCTCAACTACCGCACGTGCGTTCGCGAGCAGCTGAGGCTCACTGAGAACCACACCCTTAGGCCGTGCCTCGGTACCCGATGTATAAACGATCGACAGCGCATGCTCGGGCTGCACTCGCTGCACCGGCTGCGTATGTTGATAATGCTCGAGCTCGGCGAAAATTCCTGTGCAAGAGCCCTCTGCGGCCCAAGCGCCGATCGGCACGATCTCCGCGGGATGGGCTTGCAGCAGCGTCAGGTCCAGATCGTCGGGCTGCATCGCATGGAGCACAAGCTTTGGCCGAAGGGTACGCAGGATGTGCTCGAGGTGCGGTCGGTTCATCTCGAGCTGCGCGGTGCAGACCGTGGCGCCGTGGGCCATCACGCCCAGGTACAAAGTAAGGTACGCAAGAGAGTTGCCGGACAAAAGCAACACGCGATCGCCCGCAGCGACACCACGCGCGGCCAGCGCCGCCGAGATGCGACGACTCCACAAGCCGAGCGCTCCGTACGACAGCGACTGTTGGTGCTCGACCGACTCCATAAACAGCTCTTCGCTGTGGTCGCAGGCTTGGGCTTCGATCCATCCCGCTATCGTTTCGTTCGGCTCTCTCATCGGCTCCTCACATCACTACGCCCTAGGGTTCAAGTATCTCCTTCTGACAAATGCCGCCACACGCTCTCTCATGATGCGCGCCTCATTAGTTAGACGGGTCGGTCGCGTCACGCCCGTGCGTGGACTTGGCGAAACCGCTAGCAAAATGCGGGCAGGCCGTGGGAACACGTTACAGTCACCCCCAGTGCTCAGACCTGAGGGTGGACTCGCAAGCCACGCTCGCCCAACCGGCGCACGTTCTATTGTGCGTCTGCTCAATTCCTACATGAGAAAAAAAGACCTGTGTGGTTGTGCTCGGGGTACTCACTAGGTTGCCCTTTCTCCCAGATAGGAATGTGAACCATGCCGCATGTTGTGACGCGCTTCGCCCTGGTTCTTTGTCTCGCCTTGGTTGGCTGTTCTGCCTCGAGCCGAACAGACACTTCCAGCCGGGGTGCTGCCACGGAGGACAAGGACGGTGGCGACGTCAATGGTGGTGGCAATAGCGGCGCGAATGGTGGGACGGAGAGCTTCGTCTCGATCGCCGTGGAGCCTGCGTTAGCGGCCCTCGACGCCATCGATGGCAGCCGGCCTGAGCAGCTGTTTTCGGTGGTAGCGACGCGCGCGGACGGTACGACGACCAAGGTGATTACCGCCACCTTCTCCCTCGCATCGCTGGCTTTTGGGGAGATCAGCGCGACCTCGGGCAAGTTCATCGCCACCGGCGTGGCTGGAGGTGAAACGCAGGTGCTAGTCGAAGTGGCAGGGGCGATGGGTGTGGTGCTCAAGGCGGAAGCAACGGTGCGCGTGCGCTTTGAACGCGTCGTGCTCACGCCGGGTCTAGGACCTGAAGCGGTCGATGTCTTTGCGGCGGTGCCCGTGCTCAATCCCCAGCCTGAGCTTGTATACCCGCTCGAGGGGGCACTGATGCCCCAAAACGTGTTTCCCGCGGATGTGCAGTGGCTCACGGGCAACCCGGGCGACATGTTCGAAATACGGCTTGAAAAGCCCAATGCGCTCGTCCGCGCCTTTGTCCAATACTCAGGTGAGCCCTTCGGCAATCATTACCTCGTCGACCCGGGCGGCTGGCGCGCGATTGCGCAGTCTGATCCGCAGGCGTCGGCGACCGTGCGTTTGAGGCGCTGGGATGTGGCCAGTGGCACCGTGATCGAAAGCCCGACGGTAAGCTTTGCTTTTGCGCGCGCGGCCCTGACTGGCAGCGTCTACTACTGGGATATCGCCGCCGGACGCATTCAGCGCATCGATGATGGCTCCAACGTGGCGACCAGCTTCATGCCGACTCCCCCCCGGGGCGCGGTCGGCGAGGAGCACTGCGTGGGCTGCCACAGCGTATCCCCAAGCGGCCGCTACATGGCAGGACGACTCGGCGGCGGCGACAACTCGGGTACCGTGTTTGATCTGACCACCGACCTGACTGGCGCTCCACCTCCGTCGCTATTTTCGCCAACTAAAACGAACTGGTTCTTCTCCTCGTGGTCTCCTGACGAGACGCGGATGGTGGTCGCGCGAGGCCTCGCCCCAGGACCTGCCCTGGCACTGATCAACCCTATGACGGGCGATGACGTTGCGGTCAGTGGTACCTTACCGTCCAAGGGCACCCAGCCCTCATGGTCTCCTGACGGCACGCAGATAGCTTATGTCGCCAACGGCCTGGGTTGGGGAGCAGACCACAACGAGACATCGGGCGACATTGCACTCTTACCGGTCACCGGCCCGGACACGGTCGGCGCCATCCAGATCGTCCACGGCGGCGTCACGCTCTCTACGCATACGCCAGGCGGCGCGACTGATAGCTATCCCTCTTGGTCGCCCGATTCGAAGCTCATCACCTTTACCCATGGTACCGGCATACGTAGCGATGCAGATCAGGGTGCGGTCTACGTCATGGGTCGCGACGGAGGAAACGTTGTACGCCTGGATAAGGCCTGCGCTGGAGGGGCCAGCACGGACAACTACCAGTCTCGCTTTGCTCCCTTTGATACCGGTGACCACTTCTGGATTTCGTTTTTGTCACGTCGTGACTACGGCAACGCGCAGGCGGGCACCAAGGGCACGGCGCGTCAGCAGATCTGGGTTGCCGCGATCCGCAAGAATGCCCCGCCCGGCGAGGACCCGAGCGAAGTCGGCTACTGGTTGCCGGGTCAGCGCGTCGAGTCGCAAAATATCTCCGCGTATTGGGCGCCGCGCCCCTGTCGCAAGGATGGTGAGGGTTGCTCTGTCGGAAGTGAATGCTGTGGTGGAGATTGCCGCCCCGATGCGGAAGGCGTGCTGGTCTGCGCCCCTCCACCTCCGACAGAGTGCCGTATGTTAGGTCAAACGTGCTCGAGCACTCCTGACTGCTGCCCCGGTCTGGCCTGCTCCGGAAACGTGTGCGTGGCTCCCGTCCAGTAGTGCAGCTCTGGCTCGCGCTGCTGTGAGTCACGGCCCACCGGGAGGGGCACGTTAGCGAGGTGTACTGCGAGCGGATGGTCGCAATTCGCTACGGCTTCGGCACTGGCGAAGGCTGAGCACGCGAGCCAGGCTGAAGGGCAAGAGTGCCTACGATGTCTGGAATCCGGATAGCGATCACAAAGGACGCCTGGCGCCAGCAGCGCGCCTGGCTGCTGCTGCTCTCGGCGCTGCTGCTCGTCACGGCTCCTGCTTGCCAAAAGGTGTACTACGCGGGCCTAGAGAAGGTCGGTATACCCAAGCGAGACCTGCTCGAGCGGCGCGTCGAAAAGGCGCAGGAGTCGCAACAGGAAGTGAAGGAACAGGTCACGTCCGCTCTTGATCGGTTTCGCGCCACGATTACCGTCGACGGTGGCGAGCTCGAGGAGCGTTACGATGCGCTGCGCGAGGAGCTCGGCCGCAGCGAAAGCCGCTCCAAGGAGCTTCAGGAACGCATTGAGAACGTCGCCAATGTCGCCGAGGCCTTGTTTCAAGAATGGGAAGACGAGCTTGACGATTACAAGCGGCCTGAGCTTCGTGCCGCAAGCGAGCGCAGACTGCTCGAGACGCGACGTCGCTATCAGCCGATGATCACCAGCATGCGTCGGGCTCACGACAAGGTCGAGCCTGTGCTCGACACCTTTCGCGATGTGGTGCTCGCGATGAAACATCAGCTCAACGCCAAGGCCGTCACCGGCATGGAGGGAGAGCTTGCTACCGTGGAGCGAGAGGTCGATGCCTTGGTAAAGGCGATGAATGCGTCCATCGAGCAAGCGGGTGCGTTTCTAACCTCGCTCGAGCAAGAAGAAGGGGTTTGAGCTAGCAGCGCATAATCGCCCCAAAGCCGCAGAAGCGCGCAGCGTACGTTGAGCGTGGAGGTCTCGGTCTACGGGACGCGCACCCGCAGGCTACGGGGCACGCAGCGTACTTCAAACGGAGTCTCGCCGGCGTCTTCGCCATCCACCATGAAACGCCGCGGCTGAGCCGTCTCCACGCGGATCGATGACGCGCGAAAGAACCCGATGTTTTCGCGATTGGCCGGCAGACCGGCGAGTGCATGGGTGGCCAGATGGATCGAGGTTGCAATCGCACTGCCCAAGCCCTCGAAAGCGATGAGTGTCACGTCGAGCATCCCATCGTTGTCTACGATGCTCGCCGGCCCCTGGGCGAACAGCGAGCTTGGGGGAGCGAGGTTGGCGATGGTGACGGCGCTTGCGCGGCACGAAAAGCGCTCTTCACCGGTATCGATGACCACGTCGAACAAAGAATCGTCGAGCATACGACTCGCTTCTTCGAGCAGGTAGGCCAGCACGCCGTACTTACGCTTCTGCTCGGGGTCGGCTCCGGTGATCGCTTCCGCATGAATGCCGAGGGTCGCCATCAATAACATCGTTCGGCCATTCACCAGGGCCGAGTCGAGAAGATGCTCGTTACCGGCGATGATTACCGCGCAGGCACCCCCCACATCGCTCGGGATGCCAAGATAGGCCGCAATCGAGTTGGCCGTGCCCTGAGGAATAATGCCCAGGCTAACTCCTGATTTGCCCACCGCTGCCGCGGCGACAGATGACACCGTGCCGTCGCCTCCCGATGCGATGAGCAGCGTGCTGCCTGCGTCGATAGCTTGGCGCGCAAGCTCGGTGGGGCTCTGGCCGGGCTCGGGAGAACGCACCTCGAGCTCGAAATGCAGGGCGAGCAGCAATCGGGCGCGTTCGATCGCCTCCTGGGTCGCGCTGCCGCCGCCCTGATTGTGAATGAGTGTTGCCCGCATCCTAAACCTTACCTTGTCTATGCGCCGGTCCGCAGCGTCACTAGCTTACGCATGGAGGTGAAGACGCTACCGTCTTGGCCAGCCGGCGCACTGTAGCTCGAAGGCACGCCCTCGGCCGATACTGGCTGAGAGCAGACCCGAGGGGCCCGCACCCGGCGCAAAAAGCCTCACTTACGCGGCCCGACCTAGCCTTGCGTGGGAATGGAGGGTTCGCTTTGGCCACACCTTTGTCCGCACCTCGTTGGGCTGGTTGGCCTTTAGCCGCGGACGCGTGCGGCTGTGCAAGTGCTTTTTGATCCCCTCCCGGCGAAAGCTGGTCGCTTCAGGGCAGCACCTTCCGTTGTGTGAATCGATTGCAGTCGTGATATTCTGCCGAGCATTGGGTGCCCGTGCTCGAGCCACTTCCTTCCGATGCAAACGTGATTTTTGGTAGGTGGGCAAACGTGCTCGTCGTCCGCGCTTTGTCCACCGAGACCGACCATACCTTTCTGCTCTACGAGTCCAATCTGCGCACCGTGCTGCGACGACATCCCCAGGGCGCAGGGCTCGTATTGCTGGTCGACCACGAGGAGTCTCCACCGGATGGCTACGCGGACCGCATGCAAGGTTTGCTCGCACGCTATGGGGGACAAATCATTACAGGCAGCGCAGTCATCAATGCCCGCGGCTTTGCAGCGGCGGTTCAACGTGCTGTGGGCACCGCTGTGCTTTCCGTGAGCCGCATGCAGGGAAAGTTCGCGATTCATCAATCGGTCGATGAAGCCGTGCCGTGGCTCGCTAAGCGCTTGTGGCCTGAGGTGGGTCGCGCAGAGCGAAGCCGCGAGCTGCGCGAGGCGCTGATAGGCCGGCCTGCGCTTGCAGGCCGCCTTTAGGAAAAGCTCGCCGGTCCAGGCCCGTACCTGCGCTGTGGGGGTGGTTGCAGCCTCCGAGCGCAGCTCCGCGTCGGATTGTCGCCCGGCGAGTAGATGACGGACCGAGCTCTAGCTTGACCTCTTCGTGCTCACGACTGCCATCGCGGGCTGGTCCAAAGCTGGTCCCTCACCCGCGGACCCGAGGACGATTCACAGGCGCCATCCCCAGCGTCTCGCCCGGCGACGTGGCGCCACCCTCACGGCTCGGCCCCTGCGGTACCGGCGCGCGGCCGTGCTTACCTTCCTGCGGGCCCAATCGGTTGCGAAAGGGTGGCACGTTGTCCTGGGGCGGATCGTTCGGCGAACGCACCGGGTTGCGCACCATGAACGGCTCTGCATTCCAGGTGCCGCACTGGCTTTCATTGCGATGCAGGGCCCATTGGATGTAAGCGCGACCGTCAGGTGATCTTATCTTCTCAGGCGTGGGAGGATAGGGCGCGCCGCGTTGGACCGCGTTGAACGCGCCAAAGTCATACATGGTGTCGCCGCTGGTCTTCACGATGCCCACGCGGTCGAGCGTGCCATCGGGATTGACCACGATCTCTACCTTCGCCATCAAGTTCGGATTTCCGAGGGCGCCCATGGTCGGCAGGCTACCTAAGAATTCATGGGCGAACTCGATGTGTAAGTTGCGATGAAATGCGGCGAGGTACGCGGCAAACGGGTCGGCTGCCGCATTGAGCGCGGTCGTGTTTCCGGGCTTCACGCCGGTGATGTAGTTCTCGATCGCCGCGCGAAATTCAGACCACCGCTTTTCGCGTCCAGCGCCACGACGCTTGGCCCCGGGCGGCATGCGGTCCTTTTCCAGCTGCTCGGCGCCAAAGGTGTCTTCAAAAGATCGCCATGACACACGCAGATCGGGCTTTGCTCCCGGGGCGGCGCTGTCGCTGGGCTTGCCCGCGCGCTGACTCGACTGCGAGCGCTGCGCCGGATTGCTCGGGGCCATCACGAAGCTGCCCATGGGATCCTGGATGACCGTACCCGGTGCGATCGCAGGCGCAGGCGCTTGCGCGGGCCTACTGGGGCTTGGTGCGGGGCGGGCGGGCTCCGCAGCCGGCGGCGGCGCAGGCGCTGACTCGCGCATCGCAACCTGAGGCTCCCGTGGTGTGCGCTGATCGGAGCCGTTGAGCTCACCGCGTTCATCTTCACGCGCGTCGCCCGATTCCTCAGGACCGGCCGCTTGCGGCGCGCTCGGCACGGGGAGCGGATCGTCGCGGTGTTGATCGAGCAACTTGGCGACGGTTTCTTCTTCGACCCGGCGACTCTCTTCGGCCAAGAACTTCGCATCTGGCGGAGGCTCCACGTTCGGATCCTCACTCTTTTGCGTGATGCTCTGCTTACGGTCTTGCTCGGGCGGTGGTGGTGGAGGGGGCGCAGGCTGCACCTTGAGCTCGCTTACCTTGAGCTCCGGCTTGGGCTTGTCTGGCTCAGCTTTCTTTTCGGGCGTGAGCTCGGCTTTTTTTTCGGGCGCAGGCTTGGTCTTTCGGTCGGGCTTGGGCTCGTCGAGCTTTTCGGGCTCCGGGTCCTCAGGCTTAGGGTCCGCGGGCGCATCGATTTCGAAGCTCACCTCCACCGGCTCGGCAGCGGGCCTGGGCGGCGGATGTGCTTTGAAATACTCCGCAAGCGCACCAAGACTCATGTAAGGCGGCATGTGGGCGCCGAGCGAGGCGAGTATCGCCATCAGCATCAGCAGCGTTTCTGGGCGCCTGAGCCGGTCGGGCATGCGGCGCAGCCAATCGATGAGCGCTCGACCGCCAGCCGCGCGCCCTACCTTGGCAGGCTGCACGGGTGACTCTTTCTCTGCGCCGTCCTGCTTCTGCACCCCGTTGGCCTCGGTGCGGGCGTGGGCAACCCGGCTAAGGGCCCCTACCCGCGCTTGCCGGCGCGCGTCGAGGCTTCCACCGTCTCAGGGTAGCGCAAGGCCACTTCCATTGCGAACCCGTTCAGCGCGCTCTCGAGGGCGGCCATACGTTCGCGCTTGGGCTGGGTGGCCACACTCGCGCGCAAGTCTGCAAACTCGCGACAAAAATCCGCGAACCCCTCCGGCATGCCGCGCTCGAGCGCCTGACGGATTCGACGCGCCAAAAGTGGAGCATCCCCGCCGGTGGTGATGCCGATTTGCACCGGGCCGCGTTGAACGGTCGACATCAAGAAGAAATCGCAGAAGGCCGGCTGGTCGATCGCGCATAACAAAAAACCGTAACGTGCGCGCAAGCTGAAGAGACGCAGTGCATCTGGGGCATCGCGCGACGCGAGGAATACCGCAGTTTGGCCGTACAAATCGCTTTCTTCCCAGCCGCGCGCGTACCACATGATCTCGCGGCGGCGTGCAGCGTCTGCAATCCGCGGATCCACCTGCAGCGAAGCCACCGCGATAAGCGCCCCCGCTTGCTGCAACTTGGGTAGCTTATCGACGGCTTCTTCGTCGCCGCCGATGATCAGCACCGGACGTTGCTCGAGTCTGAGTGCCACGGGAAGTACTGGATAGGCCATGCTGCCAAGCATTGTAACGAAGACTGGTCGGAGCGCGGTGACTATGCTTGGCTCGATCTCAAGCCGGCTTAGCCACGACAGCAGGCTTAGCCATGATGGAGAACAATTTCGCTATGACGCAAGATGCAGGGCTCGCTCTCTCCCCCGACATGAATGCTTTGCTTGAACGCTACGGCTTTGACCGGGAGACGTTTGAAAGCCTGTGCGCGCGGCTCGCCGCGGGACAAGCAGGGGATGCGCAAAATCGCCTCGCAAGCCCAGTGAAAGCGCCGGACGACGGGGATGTCTTACCGTTACCTGCGCCAAATACGAAAGCCTATGCGGCCCTGCAGGAACGAGGCAACGAAGCCATCCGCGATGGTAAGGTCGCCGCGGTGGTACTGGCCGGGGGCATGGCGACGCGCTTTGGTGGCGTGGTCAAAGCCGCGGTCGACGTCGCCCCGGGGCGCAGCTTTCTCGATCTCAAGTTGGCCGATATCCGCGCCAGCGCAGCTAGGTCAGGCGGCAGGGTGCCCGTGTACCTGATGACGAGCTT
The DNA here is from genome assembly GCA_038257655.1 of Polyangiales bacterium. GTDB lineage: Bacteria > Myxococcota_A > Polyangia > Polyangiales > DASUME01 > DASUME01. Next base: position 9,713 of record JBBSJC010000067.1, read on the forward strand.
TGCCACGGATGCCGACGTCACGCGCATGGCCGAACAGGCGAGCAAAGAGGGTCAGAGCGTGAGTGCCTTTGCGCAGTTCATCTCCCTGCGTTTGCGCCAGGATGGCAGCCTGTTTCGCGGTCGCAACGAGGAGCCATCGCCCTATGCGCCGGGTCATGGCGACCTGAGTGTTGCCCTGCGCGCACGCGGCGTGCTTAAGCGCTTGGTCGAGCAAGGCGTCGAGCTGATTTACATGTCTAACGTGGACAACCTGGCAGCGACCCTTGAGCCCGCGATCCTCGGCGCGCACTTGGCATCAGGCAAGCAGATAAGCGTCGAGGTGGCTGATAAAGCGAAGGGCGATAAGGGCGGGGCCCCTGCGCGTGTCGACGGCGTGCTGCAGATCGTCGAAGGCTTTCGTTTTCCGAAGGACTTCGACCAAGACTCGATCCCCGTGTTCAACACGAACAGCTTCGTCATCAACACCCGTGCCATCGATCGCGACTTTGATTACTCGTGGTTTGCCGTCACGAAAGAGGTCGAAGGCGAATCGGTGATTCAGTTCGAGCGCTTAGTCGGCGAGCTGACTGCGTTTCTGCCCTGTCATTGCATCGGCGTGACGCGAGAGGGTCCCGAGGGGCGCTTCATGCCGGTGAAAGACCCGCCGGAGCTCGAGACGCGACGCGACGCGATCACGCAGCTACTCGCGCGCCGTGGTGCGATCTGAGCTCACTGTGGCGAAAGCTGGCCGTTCTGAAAGCGGTAGCGCACGGGTTTGTCCTGCCAGGGCAATAGCAGTCGCCCTACTCCCGCCACGGCCTCGTCGACGAAGGGGTAGCTCTGCTCATCCCAGCCTGTCGCGTGGCCCGGGCTCACGGTAAGTACGCCGCGCTCGGTGCTGACGCGATTGGAGATGTGCGAGCGGTCTTTATAGCGAAAGGCTTCGACGCTGAGCACGCGCGCAAAGCGTTGTTGCTCATCGAAGCGGTGCACGAGCATCACACCGCGCTTGACCCCGTCGACTCCGCTGAGCGCCTGACGCACGCGCACGAACAGCTCCGCCTTACCATCGCCCGTCACGTCGGCCGCGCCCAGATGCAACAAATCCACGGGGTCGGTGATCGGAAGACCGTAAGCAAAGTAGCTGCCGCCTCCGCCCAGGTCGGACCCTATCACCACGAGCTGTGCACCGAAGGCGAACACGTCCTCGAGCGCTGCTGAACCAAGCAGGTTGGCGCGCAACTGGCGTGAGGGGCGTGCGTTTTTCGGCAAGCCGCGCTGCTCTTTGAACAGGGCGAGCACTGCTTCAACCGTCGGGGCGATCGGCTCCTGTTGCACCGTCTGCGTGTTGCGCGCGGACGTCGCAGAGGGCTCGAGCTTGGCCGGTGTCGTCACGCGTTTCTTGGCGTCGATCTTCTCGTCGATCATCGCAAACTTGGAGCCATCGTACTGATAGGCGCGCGAGATAACTTCCGCCCAGGGCAACAGGATAGGTTCCACTTCGGCAGCAGACGTCTCGCGATAGCTGTCGGCCGATACGCCCGAGGAACGTCCGGTCTTGACGCGCACGATGGCGGGGCCGCGCGCTTTCTTTTCGAGCACGAGCTCAGCCTCGATGAAACCGCCTCGAACTTCCTTACGGATCTCGATCCCAAACATCGTACGCGGGCTTTCATCCGCAAAGGAGATCACCTGCCACAGCTCGCGCGCGCCAAGCTCGTTGCGCTGACGAATCACGCAGATGAGCTCTTCGATGCCGTCGCCCGTCAGATCGACGAGCTCTGCGGACTTGATGCCGCCACCCATGCCAAAGGGCAGCGCCATACTGCTAAATGCGCTGCCTTGTTTGTAGTGCGGCCCGTACACGACCACAAAACGATCGATGATCACCACGCGCTCGATCGTCCGATCGCCTGCGACTTGTCCGCGCAGATCGAACTGCGGCTCGACAGCAACGAGCTTCTGCGAGGCCATGAAGCTACCGAGCAGATCCTTTTGGCCAGCACCGAGCGCAAGCCGTGGCAGCTCCGCTGCTTTGGCTGCCGCTTGCGTGCTGAGCACCGTCTCTGGACGCGCATTGGCTTCGCTGTCGACGTCTTCAAAGCGCAGGCTGCCCCGCCCCTGCTCCCAAATCTCCGCGCCCGGTATCAACTTGAACGGAATGAAGGCTTCGATCACGTAACCCGGTCCAGCTGCGCGCGGGCCTTCAACCACTTTGACCTCATTGGAAGGGCGCGGGCTCTGGCCAAAAGCGGCGATGCCGGCCTGAGCCTTACTCTTTCCTGTTTCGCCAGGATGCAGGTAGATCTCCAGGGCACGCAGGCCGCCGCCACGCGTGGGCATGGCGAGCGTGAGCACGAGTGCATCTTGACGGGCGCCCACGCCGCTGCGCCGCACCAGCCTGTCGTCGCTGACCTCTGCGGCGAGATACAGGCCGTCACCCTCGGTCGTGGCAAGCGCAAAGCGTAAGGCAGCGTCTGCACCGGAACCGAGGCTGGTAAAGCGCGCTCCTTTCCATTCTCCTAGTGCACCATCGACGCGCAGGCGCTCCGCACTTTGGTCGATGCGCAAGGGCTCAGCGCGCACGCACGGGACCAATGCCACGCATGTCAGCCAGAGCAGGAATGCGAATGCGGATAGAGGCAGTAGGCGTAGCAACATGGGCTTCATGTTGTAAACGATAACGCCCATCACAGGCCAGAACGCTTCTGCCTACTCGTCCAGCACGCCTGAGGGCACGCCTGAGGGCCGCCCGTGGCGCCTGACCTACCAAGGCAAACAGCCCTACAGCGAGCTACCCTCGAAGGCCTTGACCTTGCGCAATTTCTCGCCGTGTAGCGCAAGCTGACCGCAGGCAGCCGCGATGTCATTGCCCTTGCGACGGCGCACGAAGGTGGCAACCCCGGCGTCGATCAACGTCTGCTGAAAAGCATCGACCGTGCTCCACGCGGATGGTCCGAGCGTGCTCGCATCGATCGTGTTCATCGGAATCAGGTTTACTTTGACCGGGATACCGCGCAGCAAACGTGAAAGCGCTCGCGCATCGTCCATGCTGTCGTTCTGCCCGTTGACCAGGGTGTACTCGATCGTGATGCGACGGCGCTTGGGCATCGGGTAGCGCCGCAGGGCTGCGAGCAGCTCCTCGATCGGATACTTACGGTTGATCGGCATCAGCGCAGACCTGCGCTCATTGTCCACTTGGTGGAGCGACACGGCGAGCTGCACCTGGCCACCGAAGTCTCGACCCAAGCGATCGATTTGCGGCACAAGACCGCTGGTCGACAAGGTGACGCGACGGCGCGATAGGCCAAGGCCCTCAGGGTGCGTAATTAACACGAGGGCGCGCGCCACGTTGTCGTAATTCGCGAGCGGCTCGCCCATGCCCATCAGCACCACGTTACGCAGACGCTCGGCCTCGCCGAGCCTACGTCGGCCCATGATCACTTGCGCGACGATTTCAGACACACTCAGGTTACGCTTGAGCCCCGCCTGACCCGAGGCACAGAACACGCAGCCCTGCGCACAGCCGACCTGGGTCGAGATGCACTCGGTGAACACCGCCGTCTGCTTCTCCTCGGCCAGATCTTCCTCATCGAGCTGCACCACGTCCGCCTCGGACTGGATGCGCTGGGGGATCAACACCGACTCGATTTCTTTGCCATCGTGCAGCTTGATCAACAGCTTGCGTGTCGTGTCCTCGGACAAGTGCTCTCTGACCAACGTCAGCGGATCGCACAGGCCATCTTCGACCAACTTTGCGCGCAAGGTCTTCGGTAAGTCACTCATCTGCTCGGGGTCGAGCACGCCCCGTTGGTGGATCCAGCGAAACACTTGCATGCCGCGATAACGTGGCTCGCCCAGGCGCAACATCACCTCCGCCCACTCCTCAGGCAGGCGTGCGAGCGGAGAGTCAGCGGGTTGTAGCGGCGGGTTGAGGGCTTCCATGACGGCGACTCACTTCTGGGACAGGGACAACAAAAAGCGCTCGAAGATGCGGTAACCATCGGCGAGCAGCGGTAAATCCGTATATTCGTTCGGCTGGTGCGCCTGAGCATTCAAACCAGGGCCGAGGTTCACCGCGGGCACATCGAGCTGATCGAAGCGTGCCACATCCGTCCAAGCTTGTTTACGTTCGACGGCGACCACCCCAGCATCGGCAAGCTTCTTGACCAACGGGTGAGTGCGATGGGGCCTGCCGGCGGGTGACAGATCGATAGCTTCGATGCGTGCGCGGCCGGCGACGATCTGCGTCAGCTCTTCAAAGGCTTCCTCGGGCGTGCGGCCGGGCGCAAAACGATAGTTCACGTTCAGCTCGAACTTGTCCGGCACGATGTTGCGGCCGCGACCGGCGCTCGCCAGCGTGGGCGAGATGACCTCGCGAAAGATGATGCCGTCGAGATCGACTTCGCGCGGCGTACGCGCAGCAAGCTCGGCAAGAAAGCTTGCCGATTTCGTGATCGCGTTTTCGCCTTCCCAGGGACGCGCGCTGTGCGCCGTACGGCCTTCGAAGGTGACCGTCGCGTGGATCGAACCCATGCAACCGAGCTGCAGACGATTGTCGCTAGGCTCGAGACACACCGCGAGATCGAAGCTGCGCAGGAGCTCGAAGGCTTCGAGCATTGGCCCGAGCACGTTCTCGTTGTAGGGCCCTTCCTCGCGCTCGTAAAACACGAGTGTCAGATCACAGGGTAAGGTCTGAAGGTCGAGCCGTTCGCTCAGCTCGATCATGATCGCAAGGCCCGACTTCATGTCCGCTGCGCCTGCGCCGATCAGACGATCTCCTTCGATGCGTGCGGGTCCCTCGTGCTGCGTGCGCACCACATCGAGGTGGCCCACGAGAGCTATCCGGGGCGCGCCGGGCTTTTCGCATACCCGCACGATCAAACTGTCGCGAAAACGCGTCACCGCAGCTGGGCCGAAGCTGCGCGTCATGCGTGCCTCAACGTGATCGCACAGCGCCTTTTCCTCACCGATAGGGCTTGGGATGGCTGTGATCTCGAGCAAGGTTTGGGCAAGGGCGCGGTCTAGGTGTCGGTCGCGCTCGCTAGCAGTCGTGGGGGTCGCAGGAGTCATCATGGGCTCGGCTACCTACCACAAGCCGCTATTCGGCGCCCGATGTGAAGATTCGTACTTCTGGCGAAAGCGACGCGCGGACGATCGCGCGCAGCGCACGTTCGGCCGCAAGGCTGTCATGCAGCGCGCCTCGACACTCCAAAATCAAACCGTCTACGGTACAGGTCAGGCCGTCCACGCGTGCCACCGCCGCGGACCATTGGGCGAGCTCCTCCGGGGAGCGCGCTTCGATACTCAGGACGTCGGGAGGAAATACAGAGCCATTCAGACGCAGCAACGGTTCTGCAACTTGACGCACCAAGCTCGGCCAGCTCGCGTGCGCGACGTTCCTGGAGACGCGGTCGAGCACAAAACCCTGCTCAGTGCGATGCACCGCCAGGCGCACCAGCGTGCCCGCCTTTTGCGGGTGTTGCAGCGGGTCAAAGCCGACCCAAATCTCCGCCACGTCCGGCGTGAGTGTGTCGATGGCGACGGACAAAGCGCGAATCTGAGGTGCGTCCCAGGAGGTCGCAGCCAAGGCAATCGCCTGTCGCCCGAGCGACTCGGTGCGCTCGACCCACAGACTGTCGTCGCGCGGGGTCGTATGCGTCGTGCTCTCGGGTAGCTGCTCGCCGGTGATCAGTACGTGGATGCCGATAGCTTCGTGCGCCGGCTCCGCGGCGGCGACGGCCAAGGTCGCAAGGGTGCGCACAAGCAGCCCTGGACTGAGCGCTAATGGCGGAGCATCAACCAGACGTGCCGGGCCTGCGTGAGCACGCCGCGAGAGCGTGCGCGCGATCAAGAAGGCCCATTCAGCACGTTCGTAGTCCTGGCCGGCGCGCACCTGGCGCGCGAGCACGTCGGCCATCTTCGCTGCATCGGCAGGTGGAAGGTGATGGGCGCGGATCAGCTGCTGGCGCAGTTTCGTTTCATCCACATGGGCCAATGCCGAACGCAAGGACAGTTCCCAGGCCAACGCCTGTGGAGAGCCACCGCGGATCATCGCTTCGGCCACCTGCAAGGCAGCGCGCGTGTCCGAAAGGTCAAGCATGTTGAGCGCGAACAGGCGGCGCGCCAGGCCCTCGTCTAACGGATGCGCGAGGCGGGCACGTGCGAGCAGAGTACGCAAAGAGAGTAAGCTTTCGCGACGCTGCGCAGGCGCTTCTTTCTCGATCGCCGCCCTGCGTGCATCCACGTGCGCGCGCACACCTTCAGCGTCGGTCACTTCGAGCTGGTCATCGTGAGCGAGCGCGGCCTTCTCCTTGCCCGCTAACATGCCGCGCAAGCGCTCCTGATCCTGTACGACCAACGACAGGTCGTCCCAGGTGACACGTGCGGTCTGCACGAGCGCATGACCGTCTATTTCGAGCTGCGACTGCACGGGGACGCCCGCCATCAAAGGCAAGTCGTGGTAGCCGGTTAGCTGTCTCATGCGCGCGCGTTCGGCGCTGCCAGCGTCCGCGTAAATGCGGCGCTCGACACGCTCCACGCCCGACCGGGTCTTGGTGATCCAGCGCTCGACGTTGCCAAGCTCGGGGTTGTCTTGGCCGCGGCGCGCACTGACTTCGATCGCATGCGGAACGCGGTTGAGCAAACTACCGCAATCGCCGCCGCGGCTATTATCCTCGTAGGGCCAGTCGCCGGTGCTGATGCGCACCGTGCGCGCGTCGACAAAACGCGCGTGCGCCGCGTAACAGGTCAGTACGCCCTCGCACTGGACTGACTCGTCCTCCCAGGTCCATCTGCGCTCCGCATGCTGTTTTAGGTCCCGCCGGATCTGCGTGTTTGAGCCGCCTGCAAAGCGAATGAGCTCGACCATGCGCCGTCGATCGCTGCGCGGCGTGAGCTCTGCGCGCGCATAGGCCGTCACCTGCGTGCGCAAGGCCCAGGGCAATCGGTCAACCTGGCTGACTAAAAACAACAGCGGTCGCTCCGCGGATGCCACGCGGTCGGGCAACACGACAGTGCAGCGCTCAGCATCGGACGGTAGCGCCCGCGCCAACTCATGGGCATCGCGCAAGCTCGCATCCATCGGGGAGCGAGCGCGCTGGGAGCTAGCGCTCTCGGTATGCGTCGTTGTGCCCGACGCTGCGCCTGCTGGCACTGCGCCGGACGCAGGCTTCGGCGCGGGCGACGCGAGCTTGTGCGAGGCACAGCCGGGACTAAGCGCCCATACCAGCGCACAAAACAACAAGCGCTGAGGGAACAGCGGGCGCACGGTTCAGTCTACCGCGCGCCGGGTGCGTTCGCTTAGAGGATCTCGTAGCCGGGGAAGAAGTAGGAAATCTCGCGCTTGGCGGTCTCTGCTGCGTCTGAGCCGTGAACTGCATTCTCGCCCACATCCCTGGCGAACGCCTTACGGATCGTGCCCGTATCTGCGTTCTGCGGATTGGTGGCGCCCATCACCTTACGGTACTTCGCCACGGCATCGTCGCCCTCGAGCACCATCACGACCACGGGTCCACGCGTCATGAACTCACACAGCTCGCCGAAGAAACCGCGCTCACGGTGCTCCGCGTAAAAGCCTTCGGCCTGGCGGCGCGACAGGTGGGTCATCTTGGCGGCTACGATCTTGAGGCCGGCTGCCTCGATCAGCGAGATAACCCCGCCAATGTTGTTCTTTTCGACGGTGTCGGGCTTGAGAATCGAGAGGGTGCGCTCGGTGGCCATGAGAGACTCCAGGGGAAGACGTTGGATTGAGGATGAAACCCGAGGGGATGACGCGGCTAAACTCGCGTGAATTGCCCGGTTCCGGGGCCGAGGTGTACGCGAAATTGCTGCCGCGGCAAGCAGCACGCCCATGCAAGTTGACCTCGAGAGCCGCGCCGCCCATCGTGGCTGGCTGTGAGTGACTCCGAGGCCACATCGCGTCCCCCAACCCTACGTCTTCCGCCCCAGCGCATCATGCTTCCGTGGATAGGCGATCTGCCCGTGATGGCATTCGCCCCCGAACTGATGATGCCCATTCCGACGACCCACCCTAAAGACGGGCTCAAAGTGCGCTTCTATCGGCGGTAGCGCGAATGGGCCTCTGCCCACTTCTGCCTGCGATGGCCCGCGAACCAGCGCACTACGTGCTAGTCAGAGACCTTATGCGATCCCCGGCCGGCTCTGCGACTTCCAAAAAGCCGCTGATGAGCGCACTTACTGAATCCGAGCGCAAGATGCTCGAGTTGATGTCGCTTGTGGCAGAACCTTTGCCACGCTCGAGCTGGGCGCGTTGGCTTGCCGCCGTCGGCATTCGAGATGGCAAGGGTCTGAACTACCAGGCAGCGGAGCTCGTCGCACCGTTTGCCAGTTTCACGCGCCTGGGGCTGGTGCGCGAAATCGTGTCGCCCTTGCGCAGTCATCCGGAGTACGCGGTCGAGCACAAGCGCCTGCACGACGTGCTCGCCCAGGCGCGCGCGGCAGGCGACCTCGATGCGCTGTATCAACGCGTCGCGCGCTACCAAGCGAGTCTCGATGACGCCGATCACAATCCCGCGCGTCAGATCGCCCGCGATGCACTGGCGCTGATGCATGGGTGCAAGATCGATCCCGCGACGCTGGCTGCTCGCGCCGGCAAGAGCTTTCTGCGGCGCGACATCGGGCTTGCTCTGATCGCGGTGCTCGGGCCGGCGGCTCCAGTCGAGCGTCTGAAGGGGTTACCCGAGGAAGTGAGCGCGCCGTATTTGCGGGCGCTCGCCAGTTTGTCGCTCGAAGAATGGGTGCCGATGGGTGCCGCGCTTGCGAGCTGGGCCATGCAGCAAGACTCCGTCGAGCTGGAGGTGCGGGCGATGCTCGCACTGACCCAAGTGCTGCGCGGAGATTCAACCCGCGTGCTCGATGCCTTGAGCGCGAACACGGAGCAAGCCTTCGTCGCCGTGCGCGCGATCGCACACCTCAGCCAAGGTCGACTCGAAGACGCGCGACGCGAAGCGCACCAGGCAGTCGACCGCACACAGACCAAGGCGCCCAAAAAAGTACGCGGCGTCAAAGGCGTGCCGGGCTTGTTCGTCTGGCTGCTGCTCACGACCGACCGCAGTTGCGAGCGCGCGATCGTGCTGGCGCAAATCGAGGCTAGCAACGGATCTGATGATCCCGTGACCAAGGCCGGCGCACTCGCGCTACAGGCCTTCGAAACCTACCGCGAAACCGAGATTTGGCCGCATACGCAAGCTGGCGAGCGCTGGTGTCCGGCGCGACCCCAGACCTGGGTCGAAGCGCTTTTTTGGGCGTTTACGGCCCGCGCCGGTTCAGCCAAATGGGAGAGCACCGGCGCGCGGCTGTTCACTGAGCTAACGGACCTGACCCAAGCGTCGTCGCCATGGCTCGCCAAGGAACTGCGCGGGCTGTTCGATAGCAGCGCGGAATCGGACGCAATCCTGCCGACACTCTACACGCCCGAAGCCAGCTGGGAGCGCGCGCTGTCGCAGATCGAAAACGCGATGGCGCAACAGGTCGTGAGCGTGCCCGAGACGGCGCAAGCCAAGGAGCGCTTGGTATGGTGCATCGTCGTCGCCAACGGGCACGCGTCGCTGTCCGCTCGTGTCCAGACGCGCACGGCCAAAGGCTTTTCCGTGGGCAAACGCGTGTCGTGGAGCTCCTTGCAGGAGCTGAGCAGTCGCTCTGAGTTACTCAGCGACCCCGACCGGCCCGTGATCCATGCCTTACTGTCCACGCTCGGCATGTTGTGGCGAGGACAGCGCTTTTACGGCGAAACGGGTGCCCTGCTCGAGCTGGTGGGCCACCCCTTGGTGTTCGGCGACGAAGAAGCGCGCGAGCCGGTTGATGTCGTGCTCGGCGCGCCGCGTTTTGAAGTAAGGGCCGACGGCGAGCTTTTGCGGATCACGGTCGAGCCAAAGGAGTGCGCCGAAGGAGAGGTGCACGCCGAGCAAGAAGGCGAGCGCATCGTGCTCACGGCCTTTGATTCGCGCCAGCGCGCGATCGCCCTCAGCATCGCACGCGGTGATCTCGTCGTGCCCTTGGCCGCGCGCGATCGCGTGGAACGCATCGTGGCGGGTGCCCTCGGGAGCTTCTCGGTCAGCTCGGATGTGGGAGCGGCCGCCTCGACCGTGCACGCGATCGAAGCCGATGCGCGTATTCACATCGCGCTCTACCGCCGCACCAAGGGCTTACGCGTGCGGCTGCGTGTCAGGCCGCTCGCAGGCGGTGCGCTATTTCGTGCGGGCGAAGGCGCACAACACGTGCTCGGCGTGGTCATCGACGAACAGGGTGCGCGCCACGTACAAGCGGAACGCGACCTCGTGCAAGAGCGCACAGAGCTCGAGCAGGTGATAGCGCAAGTACCGATTCTCGAAGACGTACCCATGGTCGAAGACGAAATGGGCTTCGAAGATCCGTTGATGTGCCTGGAGCTTGTCGATCAACTGCGCGCGTTGGGTGAGCGCAGCGTGGTGGCCTGGCCTGAGGGTCAACCGCTACGGGTGATAGGCGAGCGCAGCGCCCGCGATCTCAGTCTCAAGCTCACCAACGCCGACTACTGGCTGTCCGCAAACGGCGAGCTCACGATCGATGACGATCTCAAGATTGGCCTTCGTGAGTTGCTCGCGCTCTACCAGAAGGCAGAGGGCCGCTTCATTCCCCTCGATGCCGAGCGCTACTTGGCCCTGGACGAAAGCCTGCGGCGCGAGCTCGAGGGGCTGAGCCAGTACACGCACGAAAAGGGTAAGAGTCTGCTCGTGCATCCGCTCGCCCTGTCGGGCCTGTCTGCCTGGGCGATCGACGTCAAAACCTTCAGCATGGACAACGGCGTCGAGCAGCGTCTGGCGCGCGTCAAAGAAGCCGAGCACCTCGACCCCGTCACGCCAACTGAGCTGTTAGCGGACCTACGTCCTTACCAGGTTGAAGGTTATGCCTGGATGAGTCGCCTTGCACATTGGGGTGCAGGCATGTGCCTGGCCGATGACATGGGTCTCGGTAAGACGTTGCAGACGCTCGCGCTGTTGCTCGAACATGCGCCACAGGGTCCGTCGCTGGTCGTCGCGCCGATGTCGGTATGCCGCAACTGGCTGGATGAGACCGCCAAGTTCGCTCCGTCGTTACGCCCGGTTCAGCTCACCGGAGAAGACCGCGCCAACACGCTGGCAGCCCTTGGGCCCCACGATCTGCTCGTGTGTAGCTATGGCATCATGCAGCAGGAGGTCGAGCGTTTGCAGGGCCTGAAGTTCGGCGTGGTGGTGCTCGACGAGGCGCAAGCGATCAAGAACGCATCGACTCGGCGCGCGCGTGCCGCGATGCAGCTCGTGGGTAGCGTGCGCGTCGCGTTGACCGGAACGCCTGTCGAGAACCATCTCGGCGAGATCTGGAGCATCATGACGTTCTTGAATCCTGGGCTGCTCGGCGGCGTGAAGGAGTTCGAGCGTCGTTTCGCAAGGCCTATCCAGCGTGACGGAGATCTGCGGCAGGCCGAGCGACTCAAGCAGATCATTCGACCGTTCGTGCTCAGGCGTAAGAAGAGTCAGGTGCTCAAGGAGCTTCCGCCCAAGACGGTCGTCACACTCGAGGTCGAGCCGAGCGAGCAAGAGGCCGCCTTGTTCGCGGCACTGCGCGAGCAAGCCAAACAACGCATCGTCGACCCGAGCA
>JBBSJC010000068.1:0-21190 GCA_038257655.1 Polyangiales bacterium
ACCACCGTAGTCGATGCCTATCTCACGCCGCTGCTCGCAGACTACCTCGGACAGATGCGCGCCGAGTTGCCCGGCAGCAGCGTTCGCATGATGCGGTCGAGCGGTGGCCTCGCCGAGGCTTCACGCTTTCGGGGACGAGATGCCGTGTTGTCCGGCCCAGCGGGCGGAGTGGTCGCGTTGTCGCAAATCGCGCGCGACGCGGGAGAAAGCCAGATGATCGGCTTTGACATGGGTGGCACGTCCACCGATGTGGCGCGCTACGCAGGCGAGCTCGAAATCGTCTATGAAACCCGCGTCGCGGGCGTGCGTTTGCGAACGCCCATGCTCGATATCCATACCATTGCGGCAGGCGGCGGATCGTTGTGTCGTTTCGATGGCCGCAAGCTTAGCGTTGGGCCCGACAGCGCCGGCGCCCCGCCGGGCCCCCAATGTTACGGCCGACCCGACGCACGGGAGCTTTCGTTGACCGACGTGCACGTCGCGCTAGGGCGTCTCGTAGCAGACCGCTTTCCATTTGCGCTCGACGAGTCGCGCGTCGACGTTGCGCTCCAAGCGCTCGCGCACGAGGTCGAGCCGGCTGGCGATGCACTGTGCGCCATGCGTATTGCCGAAGGATTTTTTGAGATCGCTGTGGAAAGCATGGCTGAGGCGATTCGGCGGGTGACGATCGCGCGCGGTCATGATGTGCGTGAGCATTCGCTACTGGTGTTCGGTGGCGCGGGCGGCCAAGCGGCGTGTGCCGTCGCACGCAAGCTGGGCCTGAAAAGGCTGTTATTTCATCCCCTGGCCGGTGTGCTCAGCGCTTACGGCATCGGTGTGGCCGATGAGACATGGCATCGCGAGCGCGACTTGGGCGCAAGGCTGTTGAGCCCCGACAGTCTGCACGAGGCACGCCGCGTGCTGGATGAGCTTGCTCAAGTGGACGCTACGCAAGAGCCGTCCAGCCTCAGCATCGAGCGCAGGCTGGATTTGCGTTACGCAGGCAGCGAGACCGCGCTCGCCCTACGCGCGGCCGACTACGAAGAGCTGGTCACAATGTTTCACGCGGCGCACGCGCGAGCGTTTGGCTACGCACGACCTGAGCATCCGATCGAGCTGTCAGTGGCTCGTGTCACCTTACGATCCGTGGCGGACAAGCCCGCGCTCGCACACGCTGTCCCAGCGAACGTCGCTGCCGAAAAGAACAAGGCATTGCGCACGCGACGTCTGTTCGTGGCCGGGCGTTGGTTAAGCGATGTGCCGCTCTTCGATCGCGAAACCTTACAAACTGGGGCCGTGCTGCAAGGTCCTGCGCTCGTGCTCGACGCCACCGGTACCCTGGTGATCGACCCTGGCTTCAGCGCAACTTTGCGCGAGGATGGTCTGCTCGTGCTCGACGATAGGGAGCCGACCAGCAAGGGCTCGGCGCGCACGGATTGCGATCCCGTGTTGCTCGAGGTGTTCAATCACCTGTTCATGTCCGTGGCCGAGCAGATGGGCGTCGTGCTCAAGCGCACAGCTATCTCCACCAACATCCGTGAGCGCATGGATTTCTCGTGCGCTGTGTTCGATGCACAAGGTGAGCTCGTCGCCAATGCGCCGCACATCCCCGTGCATTTGGGTGCCATGGCGGAGTCGGTAAAGGCCGTGTTGCTCGCGCATCCGCAACTTGAGGCGGGCGATGTTTTCGTGACCAACGATCCGGCCGCCGGCGGCTCTCACTTGCCCGATGTGACGGTGGTATCCCCCGTACACGATGCGCATGGCACCTTACGGTTTGTGTGCGCGAGCCGCGGTCATCACGCGGACATCGGCGGCATCACGCCCGGCAGCATGCCGCCCAGCTCCACGACGCTCGCTGAAGAAGGCGTGGTGTTGTCATGCCTGCGCATCGTGCATCGCGGCGTGTTCGACCGAGCCGAGCTGCTCACGCGTTTGAGCGCAGGTCCCTATCCAGCGCGCAACCCCGCCGAGAATATGGCCGATTTAGAGGCGAAAATTGCCGCCAATCAGACCGGATCCCAGCTCCTGTGCGCCCTCGACGTGCGGTTCGGTTACGAGGTCGTCGCAGCTTACATGCAACACATTCAAGACAACGCCGCCGAGAGTGTCGCCGCGGCCCTGCGCAACCTGCGCGAAGGCGAGCACAGCTATGAAGACGCGCTCGATGATGGCTCGGCGATCAAGGTCAAGATCACGTTGCGCTCAGGTCGCATGGCGATCGATTTCACCGGCAGCGCCGCTGAGCATCCCGGAAATCTCAACGCGCCGCGCGCGGTCACGGTCGCTGCGGTGCTTTACGTTCTGCGCTGTTTGGTCGGCAGGCCGATCCCACTCAACAGTGGTTGCTTACGCGCGATCGATCTGACGATTCCAAAGCCATCGATCCTGTGGCCAGGCCCAGAGCGTGCGGTCGTGGCAGGCAACGTCGAGACGTCACAACGCGTAGTCGACGTACTGCTCGCTGCGCTGGGCCTGGCGGCTGCAAGTCAGGGCACCATGAACAATCTTACCTTCGGAAATGAACACTTCGGTTACTACGAAACGATCGCCGGAGGGGCGGGTGCCACAGCCCGGGCGCCAGGTGCTTCGGCCGTACACACCCACATGACCAACACACGCATTACGGATCCCGAGGTGCTCGAACGGCGCTTTCCAGTGCGTGTACGGCTGCACGCGATCAGAAGCGGCTCGGGTGGGGCGGGAGCGTGCGCAGGCGGCGACGGCGTAGTGCGTGAACTCGAGGCGCTTTCGCCCCTCGTCGTCAATCTACTTTCCGAACGTCGCGTGCGCGCGCCCTTTGGTCTGCACGGCGGAAGCGCCGGCGCGCGGGGACGCAACTTGATCGACGGCGTCGATGTAGGAGGACGAGCGTCGCTGCAGGTGAAAGCCGGTAGTGTCATCCGTATCGAAACCCCCGGTGGAGGGGGCTATGGCGCGGATGCGAGCCGTCCCTAAGCCTTGCGCCAAACCCAGTAAAAGGATATGGCACCGGCCATGCGAACGACTGGAAACAACGGGATTTCCGCGCTGGTCAGCCGGCTCGGCTGGCAAATTTGCGGCGCTGTTTGTTGCCTAAGCTTAACCCTCTCGGGATGTCAGCTCTTCACGGCCGGCGAGACCGTGAGTGAGCCCGATCCCGTGCAGGCTCGTGCCGCTTCCAACCCTGCCGCACCCAAGCCTTCCAACAATCCGCACAACCCGCACAATCCACACGCTGCTGCCAATCCCCATGCGGATCCCCATGGCGGCGCTGCGCCCGAGGTCGCCAAGGCCGCGCACATTTTGATCCGCTACGCAGGGTCCACCCGCGCGCCCGCGACTGTCACGCGCAGCAAAGATGACGCGCGCAAGCTCGCCAACGAGGTTGTTCAAAAGGCCAAGGCAGCCGGCGCAGACTTCACCACGCTCGCCGATCAGTACACCGAGGATCCCTCAGGCAAAGGCCGTGGTGGCTCCCTGGGCAGCTTTCCCAAGGGCCGCATGGTTCCGGAGTTTGATAAAGCGACATTTGAGCTTTCGCCGGGTCAGGTCAGCGATGTGGTCGAGACGGGCTTTGGCTTTCACATCATTCGTCGCGAGCAGTGAGGCAAGGCGTGGCTACCGAATACCTGACCCCTCGCAGTGGGCGCGCCATGGTGCTGATGCTGGTCAGCTTGGTGCTGTACACGGCCCTCGATCTCGGCACCAAAGAGTGGGCCCTCGAGAACCTGTCGCGCGCGCGCACAGGCGAACAACCCCCGATCTGTCAACCCGATGATCGCGGCTACACCACCATGCATCGTTTGCCCACGAATGAGATGGTGGTCATCCCCGGTTACTTCGTCTTCCACTACGCGGAGAACTGCGGCGCAGCCTTTGGCATGTTGCGCACCGCTCCTTCCTGGGTGCGCGCGTTCGTGTTCGGTGCGGCAGCGCTCGGCGCGTTCATCGTGCTGACACTCATGTTCAGGCGCGGCGTCGGCGGCCACCTATTCGCCGCCGCAGTGCCGATGATCCTTGCGGGTGCGGTCGGCAATCTGGCGGATCGGGTGCGTCACGGTTTCGTGGTCGACTTCATCCAAGTCGATCCCCAGTGGTTTTCTTACCCCACGTTCAACGTAGCCGACTGCACGATAACGATAGGTGTCGCGCTGCTGCTGATCGACGGCATGAAGAACCCTCAACCTGCAAGCAAAGCCAAGGTAGAGGAAGCCAACCCCGCAGCGTAGGATTAACGATGCTCCCGAACTTCGGCGAGGTATTCGGAGAGCCGATCCCCGCATATTTCACGCTGCTGATGCTCGGGTTCGGGATCGCGATCTACAGCGTAGTGCGTTGGTCCAAGCGCGTCGGGCTCGACCACAACTCGATCATCGATGCGGGGCTGGCATCGATTCTCGGCGGCATCGTCGGCGGGCGACTGCTGCACGTGCTCGCGGATGGTTACTTCATGGACTACGTGCACATGTGCACCGATCCCACGAAGGTCGCCTGGCAAATCACGCAAGCGCAATGTCGCAGCGCCGAGGGCGCCTGGGATACCGTGGCGCGCGTGTGCAGGCCCGCAGCACGTGACTGCCTGGCCTGGGCGAAGTTCTACAACGGCGGCCTCGCTTACTATGGCGGCCTCGTGTTCGGCGCCTGGGCGGCGATGCGCGTGATCAAACGGGATGGCTTACCGGTGCTCAAGGTCGCCGACGTGACGTTCATTGGCGTCTCGCTCGGCCTCGCGTCCGGTCGCTTCGGCTGTTTCCTGGGCGGCTGTTGCTACGGTCTGCACACGGAGCATCGGCTCGGCCTGGCGTTTCCTGCCTGGTCACCCGCGAGCGAGGGGCAGTTTCGCGAGGGTTTGCTCGCCCACCCTGGTCAACCTTCTTTACCAGTCCATCCCACTCAGCTCTACGAAGCCGCAGGCTGCCTACTGATCGCAGTCATCCTCAACAGCTGGGGTCCTCGCTACAAGCGATTTGACGGCCAGATCTCGCTGATGTTCCTCGCGCTTTATGCAGTCTTACGGTTTGGCATCGAGTTTCTGCGCGCCGACGACCGCGGTCTGTACTTCGGCGTAAGCACCTCCCAGTGGTTCAGCATCGTGATTCTGGGCTTGGTATTCTTCCTCTGGAGTCGCGCGCGAACACCTGCTGCGACCTAACCATCTCTACCGGCTATTAGCGGTTACGCGCTCGCGTGCCGTTCCGCCGCTTCAAGGGTGTTCTGCATCAGCATCGCAATGGACATCGGCCCGACGCCGCCGGGCACGGGCGTAATCCAGGCAGCCCGCTCGCGCGCGACCGCGAACTCGACGTCCCCCACGAGCTTTTTCTCCGCAACGCGATTCATACCGACGTCGATCACGACTGAGCCGTGCTTGACCCAAGCACCCTTGATCAGCTCGGGCACGCCGACCGCAGCGATCACGATGTCGCTCTCATGGACGCGCTGATCGAGATCCTTGGTGCGCGAGTGAGCAAGGGTCACCGTGCAGTTCTTTTCGAGCAGCAAAAAGGCGATAGGCTTGCCCACCAAGTTGCCGCGGCCGACCACAATCGCGCGTTTGCTTTCGAGCGAGATGCCCGTCTCTGCAAGCAAACGCATGCATCCGCTCGGCGTGCACGGACGCAGCCCCTGGCCACCGGTCACGAGTAAACCTGCGTTGATCGGATGCAACCCGTCCACATCCTTGCGCGGATCGACGGCATGGATCACGGCCTGTTCGTCGAGGCCCCGGGGCAAGGGTAACTGCACCAAAATGCCGTCAACCTTCTTGTCTGAGTTGAGCTCCTGCACCTTGGCGAGCAAGGCCTGCTGTGAGGTGTTTGCTGGCATGCGATGCACGGCGCCATGCATGCCAAGCTCGAGGCTCGTCTTTTCCTTGTTGGCCACGTACACGTGCGAGCCCGGGTCATCGCCGACCAGCACCACTTCGAGGCCAGCCTTGCGACCGTGGCGCTTTGCAAAAGCTTCAGCCCGCAGCTTCACTTCGTCTTTGACCCGCTGCGCTATCAGCTTCCCATCCAGGATTTGCGCGCTCATGTCAAAAGCCTCTCGAGCAAGCGATCAAGCTCGTCGTAGCTTGTGAAATGGATCTGCAGGTTACCCTTACCATTGCGATCCGCCACGTTGACCTTGGCCCCGAGCGAGCGCGCAAGCCGCGTTTCGAGATCGCGCGTGTTCGGGCTTTTGCCTTTTTCCGGCGTCTCTTTGCCCTTTTCCTTGGCTTTGGCGATGTCTGCGGCAAAACGCGCGGCTTTCTCGGTCTCGCGCACGCTCCAGCTCTTCTCGATCGCGCTGCGAGCGAGCTTGATCATCAGATTCGCATCGCCCGCCACGAGCAGGGCGCGGCCGTGGCCTTCGCTCAGCTGACTCTGCTCCACCATCTCGAGCACGCCTTCGGGCAGTTTGAGTAGCCGTAAGGAGTTGGACACCGTGGACCTATCCTTACCGAGTCGCTGGGCCACGGTCTCTTGCGTGTGGCCATGCTGCTCGATCAGACGCGAAAAAGCGCGTGCGGTCTCGATCGGGTTCAGGTCTTCGCGCTGCAAGTTCTCGACGAGTGCCGCTTCGAAAGCTTCCGAATCGGATAGCTCTTTGACGAACACGGGCACATCGTGCAGGCCCGCGCGCTGTGCTGCGCGCCAACGGCGCTCGCCCGCGATGATGTGAAAACCGCCCGAGCTGCGTTTGCGCACCAAAATCGGCTCGAGCACGCCCAGCTCGCGAATCGACTGCGCAAGCTCGTCGAGCCGCGCGTCATCGAAGATCCGGCGGGGCTGACCATCGGTGGGATGCAGCTCCTCGATCCGCGCTGAGGTCGTTTCGCGCGGCACGGCAGGTTGGGGCGGTGCGCCCGACGGCAACAGGGCGTCGAGGCCACGTCCGAGAGCTCGGCGTTTAGACGGATCTTGCATGGCTTTTTAGGGGCTTAGGCTGCCGCTTCGGGCAGACGGTCGAGGATCTCGCGCGCCAAGCTCAAGTAGCCCTGGGAGCCCTTGGAGCCAGCATCGTAGAGAATGATGGGCTTGCCGTGCGAAGGCGCCTCCGCGAGACGCACGTTGCGCGGAATCACGGTTTCATAGACGGGAAAGTGCTGTCGCAGCTGGTCTGCCACCTGCATGGCCAGGTTGCTGCGTGGATCAAACATGGTCAGCAACACGCCGTGCACGTACAGATTCGGATTCAGCGAGCGTTTCACGCGCTCGACCGTGCTCATCAGATGACTGATGCCTTCGAGCGCGTAGTACTCGCACTGCATCGGCACGAGTACCGCATCGGACGCAGTCAACGCGTTGAGCGTGAGCAAGCCGAGCGAGGGCGGACAATCGATCAAGATGAAGTCGTAATCATCTTTGACGGCTGCAATCGCGGTTTTGAGCCGCGTTGCGCGATCTTCCAGGTCGACGAACTCGATTTCGACTGCGGCCAGATCGGGGCTTGAGGCCACAAGCTTCAGGCACGGCAAGTCGGTAATGCGCGAAACGTCGCGGATGCTCGCGCGGCCGACCAGCACATCGTAGGTGCCTTGCTGCACGATGCGCGGGGCTGCGCCCACACCGCTCGTCGCATTGCCCTGCGGATCGAGATCGATCAGCAGCACGCGCTGCTCCGCCACGGCCAGACTCGCCGCGAGATTGACGGCCGTCGTGGTTTTCCCGACTCCGCCTTTTTGATTGGTGATCGCTACAACGCTGCCCATTCGGGGCGCTCCCTCATTTGCGCTGCGCGACCTTCGCACACCGGGAGGAGGGTGCCAAGTGAGGGGGCCCGCGCATTTTTTTGTGCGGTCATCTCGGGGTGGTAGCTTCTGCGTCGATGTAGGACAACGTGGTTGTTGACGATTGGCGACGGGGGGTCGCGTCGGCGCAGCCAGCTCGCAGAACGCAGCTCGCAGTATCAGGAGGACACGTCGATGTCGGCACCCAGGAACTACCAAAACTTCGCAGAGTTCGAGCGCGAAGAGATCAGACCCGATCAAAAGTGTGGCTGGTCGATTGACGACCTCTGGAAGGATGCAGAGCTGCGCACCACCGACGGCTTCTACGAGGACCGCGAATCCGAAGAGCTCGACTTCGGCTGAACAAATTTTACTAGCGTCCCGCCTCCCGGGACGCCCGCTGCTAGGTCGTGCCCGGTCTAGCAGCTGAGCCCCAGCGGATGCCCCCGCTGGGGCTCGTTTCTATGTGGTCAGTCTTCTTGACCTTGCCCCGATCGTCAGTCTGCTGGATGTTGTCACTCTGCCGGCGCGCTGGGTGGTGCGGCAGCTGGATCGTCGTCGAATACATAACCCCAGACGCGTCCCGCCAACCGGCTCGCGTCTTCGATAATCAGGTACGTGGCGGGCACGACGATCAAAGTCAGCACGGTCGCCAACAAGAGGCCGAAGGCGAGACTTATCACCATTGGAATTAGAAAGCGTGCCTGGGTGCTCGTCTCGGTGAGCATCGGCGCAAGGCCGAAAAACGTCGTTGCGGAGGTGAGTAAGATCGGGCGAAAGCGCCGTCGACACGTCTCGAGCATCGCTTGCGCCGGCTTCAGGCCAGTGCTGCGCAGTGTGTTGACGCCGTCGATCAACACGATCGATGAGTTCACCACGACACCGGACAGCGCGACCATTCCCATGTAGCTGATGAGACTCAGATCGTAGCCCATCAGCACATGCCCCCAATAGGCGCCGATCAACCCCAGCGGAATCGCGAGCATCACGACCCAGGGCTGCATGTAGCTTCGGAAGGCGATCGCGAGCATCGCGTAGAACGCGAGCAGCACGAAAATGTAATTGTCGCCCAGGCTGCCCATGGTTTCGGCTTGTCCCCGTTGGGATGCGCCGAACTCGAAACTCAGGCCCGGGTGCCTTGCGACGAGATCAGGTAGCGCGCCGGCACTCAGGTCTGCAACGATCTGGTTGGCATTGGCAACCGTCGAATCGATGTCCGCGGAGACGTGCACGATACGCCGCCCGTTGCGTCGTTCGATCTCCGTGAAGGCTCGACCACGCTGCGTGTTGACGGCGACGTTGAGCGGGATCTCGGCTTTGCTCGGGGTTCGCAGCAAAAAGCCTTCGATGTCTGCTTCGGAGGCGCGCTCGCTGAGCGGCCGGCGCACAAACACGCGTACTTCGTCACGACCGCGTTGTTGTCTGAGCGCTTCTTCCCCGAAGAAGGCCGCCCGCAACTGACGACCGACAAGGCGCGGCGTCAGTCCGGCCGCGCTGCCTTCCGGCGTCAAACGCACGTCGAGCTGGGTCTTGCCACGAGCGAGTCCGTCATCGACGTCGGTCGTGCCTTGATAGGTTGCGAGCTTTTCTTCCAGCTTGACCGCTGCTTCTTCGAGGGCGACCGAGTCGACGTGACTTAGCTCGACATCGACGGCGCGCCCTCCACCAGGCCCTCGTGTCGCTTCAAACGACAGGCTCTCGATGCCAGCGAGCTCTCCGAGCTCCGCTTGCCATTCTTTGCGAAACGCAGCCGAGCCTATCGATCGCACGCCCATCGGTGGCATTTCCAAGGACACGTTCGCCAGGTGGTTGCCTCCGATTCCCACGGCACTGAACACGCCAACAATGGTGCTCTCGGTGCCGCCGTGACGCTTGGCTACTCGATAGGCGGCCTGTTCGATGCGTTCGACGACTGCTTCGGTTTCCGCGCGCGGCGCGTCGAACGGTAGACGCAACGCAGCGGCGATCACGTCGCCCTCGATCTGCGGCATGAACGTAAACTTGAGCCTCTGCCCCGCGAGCAAGCCTATCGTGGCCATGAACAGCGCCGTTGCCAAAGACAGGGTAAGCCAACGACGGTTCATGGCAGCGCGCAAAACCGGCGTGTAAATCCCCAGCACAAAGCGCTCGAGGCCTCGGTTCGTCGCCTGCTGAATGCGCGAGAGCAGGCGCAGAAAGCCGCGTTCTTGCTTGAACTTGACGTGGGCCAGGTGCGCTGGAAGCAGAAACAGCGCCTCGAACATCGAGATTGCCAGCACCGCGACAACGACGAGCGGAATGTTGCGTAAGAATTTCCCAGACATGCCGGGCACGAACAGCAGCGGCATGAACGCGACAATCGTCGTCATCACGCTGAAGACCACGGGCATCGCCATGCCCCGCACTGCGTTAAATGCGGCAGCATGCGGCTCTTCTCCGGCTTCGATGCGCTGAAATGCGTCTTCTCCGACCACGATCGCATCGTCGACCACCATGCCGAGCACGATGATGAAGCCGAAAAGGCTTACCATGTTGATCGACACGTTGAGCGACGGCAGCAAGAGTAGCGAGCCGAGAAACGAAACCGGTATGCCCAACGTGACCCAGAACGCGAGCCGCACGTTCAAGAACAAAGTAAGCACCACGAGCACCAAGGCGAGGCCTTGCCAGGCATTGCCAAGCAGCAGGCTTACCCGTCCTTTGTACGCCCGTGAAAAGTCGTTCCAGATCCCGTAGCTCACCCCTGTCGGCAGGTTTTGCTGCTCGGCGTCGATGAAGTCGTGGAGCGCCTGCGCGACATCGATCGGCGACTGCTCACCGACGCGATAGACGTCGACCATGATCGCGGGCTTACCGTTGTAGATACCTACGGGCCCGTCCTCTTGGAAGCCATCCTTGACGACGCCTACGTCGCGTACGCGAACCACCGAGCCGTCCGGCCGGGCGCTGATCACGATGTTGGCAAACTCGCTCGCCAAATCGCGCCGCTCGGTTGTCCGTATCAAGATCTCCCCGGCGCGCGTTTTGACCGCGCCAGCTGGCAGCTCCACCGACGCTGCGCGCACGGCCTCGGCGATTTCTTCGATCGTGGTCCCGTAGGCGCGCAAACTGGCTTGGCCGACTTCGATGCTGATTTCTCGGGCCGGCGGCGATCTGAGCTCCACCTGGGATAGACGTTTATCGGTCAGCAGTCGGTCGCGGGCAGCTTCGGCTAACGTGCGGAGCGTCTGCTGGTTGACATCTCCCGAGACAATGAGTGACAGCGTGATTTCGCGCCGTACGAGCAGCTTCACCACAGGTTGCTCGGCATCGAGCGGCAGCGATGTCACCTGGTCGACCGCACTCTTGATGTCAGACAGCACCAGGTTTTCGTCGCTGCCGAGCTGCAGGTCTGCGCGTACGACGGCGCGTCCTTCGTAGGCGGTTGCGATGACTTCCTTGACGCCATCTAAGCCCCGTATCGCACGCTCCAGCGCGAACACGACGCCCTGTTCGACCTCTTCGGGGCTGGCGCCGGGATAGGACACCTCGATCTGAACGGCGTCGAGATCGAACGACGGGAAGACCTCCTTGCGGATGCGCGTCAGCGACATCAAACCGCCAGCTACCACCAGCAGCATCAGCACCATCGCCGCCACTTGATTGTGTACGAGCCAACCAAGCAAGCCACCACGGCCGGCGCTGGATGAGGGTTCTTCCGACATCAGGTCTCCTGGGAACCAAAGCAGGCACGCGTCACGGGCGCGTGATCAGCCGCCGGGTCGTAGCATCTGCGCGCCTGCGTTACGTGTCGATCGGCTTTTTCGCTGCACGTGTCGGCCGGCCTTTCGGTGCTAACTTGCCGGGCTGGAGGCGCCAGCGTGAGCCGCATCGATATCATGACCCCCAAGGACCTCATCGGGATGCGCGCAGCCTGCGAGCTCGCAGCCGACACGCTCGTGATGGTCGGAGAAAAGCTTCGCCCGGGCATGACCACGGACGACATCAACTCGCTCGTCCACGAGTACACGCTGGCCCACGGCGCCCGCCCATCCCCACTCGGCTACCACGGCTTTCCGAAGAGCGTGTGTACGAGCGTCAATGAGGTCGTGTGTCACGGCATTCCGGGGTCGCGCGTGCTCAACCCTGGCGACATCATCAACGTCGACGTGACGTCTTATTTGCCTGCCAAACACGGCTTTCATGGCGACACCAGCGCCACCTTCTACATCGGCGAGCCGTCTGCAGAGGCCAAGAAGGTCGTCGAAGTGGCCCGCCACTGCCTCGAGCTTGGTATCGCGCAGGTCAAGGACGGCACGCGTCTCGGCGACATCGGCGCGGCCATTCAAGAGTACGCCGAAGCCCAGGGCTGCTCGGTCGTGCGCGACTACGTAGGACACGGCATCGGTCGCGAGTTTCACTGCGCACCCCAGGTCGCCCACTACGGTACGCGTGGCTCCGGTAAACGTATCAAGGCCGGCATGGTGTTCACGATCGAGCCCATGATCAATCTTGGCGCCTACCAATGTGAGCAGCTCAAGGATGGCTGGACCGTGCTCACCGCGGATCGTTCACTCTCCGCCCAGTTTGAGCACACGGTCATCGTCACCCGCGAGGGCTGTGAAGTGCTGACCGCCCGCAAGGCCCGGCTCATGCACAGCGAAGACAAGCCTTGGGCGGTGTTAGGTCCGCTGGCGACGGGCGCCGCATACCGTGAGCCCGCCGTGAGCGCGGCTTTGGGTCTGTGAGGCGCAGCCTCGCGCTACGGCAAAACCATGACGAACAGCTCGCCGGCCTCGATCTCGATGGGCAGACTTTCTAGAGCTAGGCGCAGACACGGCCCCGCGATGCATACGCCGTCGTCCAGCTGGTAGAGGGCACCGTGCGTGCCGCACAAGAGATGCTTTCCATCTTGAGTAAGAAACTGGCGCGATCCGGAGTCGATTGGGATCGGCAGGTGTCTGCAGCGGTTCAGGTACGCCCGCGGTTCACCGTCGGAGCCGAGTAGCAGCAGGGCCTCTCGCGGACGACGGTCGGCACCTGGGGGCAAAGCACAAGGCAGCACCCGACCAGGTTGTATGTCAGCACGCATACAGGCTTTGACCCGGGTTCTCACGCCTCCAGCTCATGATAAGCGCGCTTGGCATCCACCTGCACCAGCGTTTGCTCGGGCCAAAGCAGGGCTGTTAGCTGTCGGCCGTACACGCAGCCCGTATCGAGGCCTGTCGCGTGCTCGTACTGCTGCAGCCCCGTGATCGCATCGTGACCGAACACGATGTGAGCGGGCCCCAGCCAGCGCGTTGCCCAAAGCTCGCCCGCGTCGATGCGCGAGGAGGGGGTCCCGTCGGGGCGCAAGGTGCGCATGGTCATCAAGTGCGCGGGATCTTGTGCTGCGAGCTTTCGGCTCGGATCGATGCCTGCGTGGACAACCCAAAGATGCTCGCCGAGCATGAGCGAAAACGGCGTCCCTTCGAGGTAACCGACGTCTGCCTTGGACAACGCGTCGCCGACGAGCACGTGCTCGCGCTTGATGCGCGGTTGGGTCTCGCCGGCTCGTTTCGCGCGCAGGTAGCGCAACACGGCCTCGTCATGATTGCCGCGCACGGCGGCCGCTCCGTACTCGCGGGCTAGCGCGACGACGCCGGAGGAGTCGGGGCCCTTGGCGACCAGGTCTCCGACGAACACCAAACGGTCGCCCCGCACAACGCCGCATTTCTTGAGCAAGCTTTGCAGCTCGTCGAGACAGCCGTGCACGTCCCCGATCAGCACAGTACGTGGCGCGTCGTCTGTCATCTATCGAATGTGCACGCGCCAGCCCTCAGGTGCAAAAAGGCCGCGCGCCTTTCGACGCACGGCCTTGTCTCAAGCAGAGGGTAGCGGGCGCTTAGCGAGCCGACTTAGCGGAGCGAAGCTGCGTGATTTGCTTGCTCACGTTACGCAGGAAGAAGCGGTCGAAGCCCGAGGGATTCGAGAGCATCATCATTGTACCGGCGTCGCCCATGGGCGCGGCCGGCTTGATGCAGCGCTGAAAGACCTTCCGGATGCAGGGATCGGGGATCTGAGCGTTCGGATCGCTGTTCTCGTCGATACAGGTACCTACGTCCTCGATGTAGTTTTTGCAGCTCTTATCGAGGCACGTCTGCTGCTCGTCCCCGTCGGTGAGGGTGCCACAGTTTTCTTCGGCGCAGCAGATGTAGGTCTCCCAATCGCCGCGGCAGTCGCCGTCCTTGGCGTCCGCCGTGAGACACGACAGGAGCACGCCATTGACGCAGTCGTTGAACATCTCGTAGTCGGGGCAGTTAGCCTCGATGCACGCTGCCGACTCTTCCTCGCCAGTAACCATGCCGCATGCGGTCGCGCAGGCCATCTGATCGGCAGACGTCCAGACCGGCTCGCCCTCGTAGTCGGGAAACGCGTCCACTTCGTCGCGCGGGCACTCGGGGAAGGGCACTTGTTCGCCGCCACCCGCGTCGGGAATGGCGAGGCCGTTGTCGCCGTTGTTGTTGCCGCCTCCGCCGCCTCCGTCGCCCTTAGTGTCGGACTTCTTGTCACTGTCGCTACCGCAGGCAGCACCCGCAAGCGCGAGCAAAGCGGCTACCAAGCTTAGTTTCTTCATCTGATTAGTTCCTCCGAACGCTGGGCGACGCGCCCGCCAATGACAACACGCAAGGCCCCCCGTCAACATTCCAGGGCTGCCCTAGAAGACAGTTGCGTTACGCGCGATGCTGTGACGGGTCAACCGTATGAACTTATTTTTCTCACGTGACCAAACGAAAGAAGCCCCACAGAGCCAAGGCTCCATGGGGCTTTTGTGCGTCGATTAGCGCTTAGCGCGAGTGGTGCATCTGCTGAAGCTTGATGGTCAACGCCTCACGCGAGATCGCTGCGCTCGGCAGCGTTCCGGCCGACATCGCCGTGGTCGGTGCGAAGCAAGCCGATCCCGCTGCGCGCAAGCAGATCATGTCCGCGCCGATGCAGTCACGGATTTCCGTGAGCTCCGTGCCGCACTTGGTTTCGATACAGGTCATATCGCCCTGCGCGCACATGCTTGCGGCACCGCAACACGTGAAGTTCACGTACTCGGTGCGGCAGGTGCCCTTCTCCTTGGCCGAGCACGCGACCAGGTCGTTATTCAGGCAGTCGCCGAACTCTTTGGCGCCGGGGCACATGTCGAAACAGGCCTGATCCTGCATGCACATGGATGCGCAGGCCATGTAGTCCTCCTGCGTCATGATCTTCGGGCCCGTGTAGGCGTCGAACTGGGCAGGGATGTCGTCGCGCGGACACTCAGGGAACGGCAGCTCTTCGTCGCCGCCTGGCGAGCCGGCATCGGGGATATCGATATCACCGTTACCGTTACCGGTGCCGTTACCGCCGCCCGCGTCTTCATCAGCGGTGTCCGTGCCCTTGTCGTCTTTGTCGCCGTCGCCGCAGCCCATCGAGAAGCCCGAGATCATCGCCACTAAGCACATTAATTTACGCATTGCATCATCCTCCCGCACGGCCATCGGGCTCTTGCCCCTGTCTCCAGCGCAAGCTGGCTTCTATCCCAAAGCGCCGCGGATGTTCCTAGAAATTAAGGTCTCGCGCGTGAGATGGCGCACTCTGTGCTTATATGAGCGAGCTTGCGCACACGTAGGTTCAGCGCTGACGCAAAGCTTCACTAATGACGGATGCGTCTGGCCCCCACGAGCGGAGCCTCAGATCCCGTGGCCAGTCCATGCGCTTATGGCAGCACGACTGTGAGCGCGGAGTTGCTGGGGGCGACTGCAAACGCAGTCTCAGCCAAGGTGTCGGCGGCCACTTCGGACATGAAGGTCAACTTCACGGATTTGGCGTCTGCTGGCTTTGCGTTCTGCAACAGCGCGTCGAAATCGAAGGCAAAGCCTTCTTCTTTGCGCACCCGCGGAATCGTCACGCCCGGGCCGCCCTGGCGGACGGTAAAGCCGCCGAGCCGCACCACGACGTTCAGATCGCTTGGGCCCACTTCTGCGGCACGAAGCGCGCTGACTACTTCCACAGCCAGCGAACGCACGACTTCATTGGCATCGACACCCAGCAGGGCGATACGCGGAAAGCGGACCGCTTGCGCTGATAAGAGAGCGCGCGCCCAGAGATGCGCGGGCGCTTGAGGCGCAGCGCCTATCGCGATCGTCGCGTCGGGAGTTTGTGCCAGTAGCGGCGACAGGACCGCCACCAGCTCGGGCACGGATTTGACGAACGCTGGAAAGGTCGCCGAGAAGGCGACTTGCTGCGTGGCGGGCAGCATCGGCTCGCCGCGCGCATACAGGGTGACGATGCCCGCAGACACGTGCACGCGGGGTGAAAAGCCGAGCTCGGCGCGCCCTTCACTGACGAGCATCACCAGGTCCGGCGCAGTCATACTGCCTAGTTGGGTGGTGTGCGCGCGCGTTGCGCCGGCGGGAAGGCGCGTGCGCGGGCTCAGATCAGCGGCGTTCAACGCGATTGTGTCGCGCGCGATTTGAGCGGCGATGGCCTCGAGGAAGGGGTCGCGGCTACGCGATGTACGCAGATGCTGCAGCGCGGCCAAGCCATCGCTGAGTGCGTGCACTGCCTTGCGCCCTTGCGCATCGAAGGACGCATACAACGGCGCGCAGGCCTTATCCGCACCCGCACACGGATCGCTGGCGAGCGCGGACAGTGCTTCGAGCTTGTCTCCTGTGCCGGTCAATGCGCCGGCGACGGCATGCACCAGCACAGCCTCCGATCGCAAACCGACCGGCTCGATCGGGACACGCGCGGCTTGTTCCTGTTGGAGCGTGGTCGCAAGCAGCGCCTGCCGAGCGTCGAGCACGATATCGGAAACGACGGGATCGTCGATCTGGCCGAGCGCGCGCGTGAGTAACTCGGGCACGTCGGCGCGCGCCACACCGGCGACCTTCGCAACACCATCGAGCAGCGCCACATTCTGCAACTGCTGGCCTATCAGCCACAGATCAGATAGCGCGACCGCGCGCACGAACTCAAGCTCCCTGCGCTCGCGTGGATCGGCCTTCATCGGCGCTTGGTCGCGCAACAACGTCAGCGCCTGCAGGGTACGGGTGCCCTCGAGATCGTAAGGTACCAACGCCTCGAGTGGGTTTCGGGGGCTGTCGTCTGCGCGTGCATCGCTCACGCATGCAGCGAGCAGAGTGCCAACGAGGGCGAGGATTTGCGCTGCGCGAGCGCTGCGCGTGGGCTGCTTGAGAATCGGGGACATCAGATCATGATCTTAAGCCCGTGATCCCCGTTTCGTGTCCCCACCTCGAGGGCAACCTGATCGCTTTTGAAGGACCACGTGCGACCTTGCGCCGTCAGGCGTACCTCACCGTACGCGAGCTTGGAATTGAGGCAAAACAGGCTTGAACCGTCGGGGTCTTCGTAGCGAAGGCCAGCAATCCTAGAGGGTTCGGCCGTAAAGCTCGCTTCGAGCGTCCCCTCTCGACCCTGTAGGCGCACCGAGTAGGACTGCGGCTGCACCTGCACACGTCGGGAAAGCAGAGACCGTATGCCATCAAAGCGGTAGGTCGTGTCATCGATCGCAACGGCCCCCACGCTCAGCCAGGGCAGAACGAGCGGCCCCAGCTTGATGCGCGCGGACAGCAACTCGATCCATACGTTTGCTGCGCCCTTGCTTGCTTCTTGCTGCCAGGCGTTGCCATGGATCCAGGCGTAGGCATGGGCGTGCCCTGCGCCCCAGTTGTGACCTTGCGCGGCGGACCAACCATCCACGGTCCAGCGCTCGCCGTCGATGTCGAACCAACCGTGGGCAAACGTAGTCGGCACCGGCGTCAACGTCTTCGTGCGTGGCAGCGGCGCTGCGTACATGCCCGCGAGGGGAAACGGGCGAAAAGCTTCGTTTGGGCACGCGTACGTGAGATCCCACGCGAGAACATGGGCTGCATCCGCAACGCGACCTTGCGCGCTTCCGTGCTCGAGCGATGCAAAGTTCGTGCGCACCGAAAACGGCAAGTCACGGACAGTAAGCTCAGCGGCGGGCACGCTTTGCTTAAGCGCAATAACGCGCGGCGGATCGCCTGCGCTCTCGCGCCGGAACGCAATCGCCCAGACTTCCGCGACTGCAGCTTCGGGTCGCAACGTTGGACGCAGCACGGTGTGCTTGATCCAAAGCGCGCGCGTCCCGTCGGGTGAGTTCGCCTTCAAGAAATGGCTCTCTACGTGACCCCCTCGCGCGCCCGGCACGTAACGAAGCGCATTGGCTCGCTCGCTGCCTGTCGCGGTCAGGTCGGGCGAAGTGTTGCCCGACAGCTCCGGGCTTACCCCGGTTGACAGGGGCGCGGGTTCGTGGTCCTGCTGCGGTCGCATATTCATGGTGAGGTTTCCATGCTCGAAGAAGGCAAGAAGGCTCCTGCGTTTTCACTTCAAGGGTCTAGCGGTGAAAAGCTGTCGCTCAAGGACTTCGCAGGCAAGAAGCTCGTGCTCTACTTTTATCCAAAAGACAACACGCCCGGATGCACGACCGAGGCGCTCGCTTTTCGTGATGCGTCCCAGAAACTCGAGAAACTTGGCGCAGTCGTCGTTGGCGTCAGCAAAGACTCGATAGCGTCGCACTGCAAGTTCATCGACAAGCACACGCTCAACTTCGTGCTCTTGAGCGACCCCGACGGCGAGGTGCTGGCCAAGTACGGCGCATGGGGCGAGAAGATGATGTACGGCAAGAAAATCACGGGCGTACTGCGCAGCACCGTCGTCATCGACGAGAACGCGATCGTGCGCAAGGTCTTCCGTAGCGTGAAAGTCCCAGGCCACGTAGACAAGGTGCTCGAGGTCGTCGCCTCGCTCTGAAACGCGAACGTTAGCGAAGCGCGAGCAGCACGAGCAGGGCCAACACGAAGACAACGCCGCTACCCATCACAACCCAGCCTCTGACCACGGACGGTCGATCGTACAGAGTCAGGGCGCGATCGTAACGACCGACGACTTTGCGCGCTTCCTCGAGCACGCCTTCGATTTCTTCGACCCAGGCGAGCTTGTCGGGCACGACCTTCTGCGCAAGGCCTTGCTCGCGTGCCGTTTCTGCGAGCGCGCGTAGGGCGGCGGAGTGTCCACCCTCGGCTGCTTTAGCCTTCTCTTCGACGTCTGCCTCTTTCTTTTGCGCTTCGCTCACCAGCCGCTTTTTGCGGTCTTCGATGCTGTCGAGCACGCCCTTTTTCAAGGCCAGCTCACGCCGTGCTTGCCCGAGCGCGGACGCGGTTTGCTCCATCTGCACCGTCAACCCGGCGACCTCACCTCGACGCTGCTCGAGCTGAGTTTTCAGGTCATCTGCGCGCGCCGGGTCCTGCACCGAGGTTGCTTCCGTGAGCGCACGTAACTCGATTTCCACACGTCGCTGCATCGCGAGCCCGCGTTTGACCTCGTCTTCCGCTTTTTTATGCGTCTGGGCCGCTGCCTGTTCGGTAGCTACGAAAGGTTGCAGGGTCTGGCGCATCTCCGCGGCCTCGCGATCGAGGGCTGCGACGGCCTGCTGGTTCTGCTCGCGCGTCTTGGTCATCGTCAGGTCGGCACTGCTGACCTTACTGTGCGCATCGATCACAGCAGCCAGGCGCGTGCGTAAAGGCGCAAGGGCAGGGTGCGTCTGTAAAGCCATCAAGCCCTGGCCCACCTCCACCAGCGCCGTGTTGTGATCGGCCTCGAGACCCATCGCGTCCTGATCGGCCTTCGCACGATCTTTTCGCAACACCATCAGACGCTTAGCGACGTGGATCGCGTACTTGGCACAAGCGACAAAGCCCTTGGGCTTTTCGTCGTAGGCTGCGAGCGCGACTATCACTTGCGCTTCTTTTTGCGCCTCGGCCTTGGCATCTTTGCTGCCACCCTTGACACCTTCGCCGCGCGCGCCTTTGACCTCTGCCAACTCGAGGGCGGGTCCGACTTCTTCGTCGCCGAAACCATCGCCACCGCTGCTGACTTCGCCAAAGCCTAGCTGGGAGCTGACGTCCTTCGCTGGCGGC
Organism: Polyangiales bacterium; assembly: GCA_038257655.1. Taxonomy (GTDB): domain Bacteria; phylum Myxococcota_A; class Polyangia; order Polyangiales; family DASUME01; genus DASUME01. The sequence continues at coordinate 19,603 of JBBSJC010000068.1, forward strand.
GCAGGGAGGGCCTGTTTGCCACCCTTGCTCCCCTTGGCGCGGGGCGGACCGAGGTCGAGCTCAAGCGCAGGACCCAGCGCCGCATCCTCGCCGAACGATGCCAGCTGTCCGCTGCCTGCGATTTTGGCCGCGGCAGCGTTGCCGGACGCAGCGAGCGGCGCCGCTTGCACGCCTGCTGCGCCTGCTGCGCCTGCTGCGCCTGCTGCGCCTGCTAGGCCTACGCGTGGCCCCGCCTGCGTGTTTGCAGGTTGCGCGTGCGCTGAACGCGTGATCGCCGGGGCTTGCGCCGCGTCAATCGCGGCCTGCGCCTTTTGGACGGGCTGCAGACCGCTAGCGCTTGGGCGAGGGGCCTGCGCGGACACTTGTGGTGAAACGGGAGGCGCGACAGCAGGCAGCTGCTGCTGGGACGGACTGCGTCTCGGCGGAGCCTCGATCGCGAGCTCGCCCAATTGATATGCCGGATTACCCGGCACCTTCCCGTCCGATGCTTGGTTCGCCACCCTTTTTGAATGCTAACGCAGGATCCCGGGCGCCAGGGGCGGAAAACATTTGCGCACATGGACCGAGATCGTGTGGAATTCAGCGCGATTGACAGCGCTCGCGCGGGGCATTAGACGCGGGTGGTGGGGGTCGATCCAACGAAGATGCTGACGAGCGAGCCCGTCGATACGACGTTTCGGCTGGAGGTGGCTTCCTTCGAGGGACCGCTCGATCTACTGCTGCATCTGATCCAGGACCACGAGCTCGACATCCTGGATCTGCCGATCGCATTCATAACGGAGAAGTATCTCGCCTATCTCGGGACAATGCAGACATTGCAGCTCGATGTCGTCAGCGAGTATCTGGTGATGGCGGCGACGCTTGCGCACATCAAGTCCAAGATGCTGCTGCCCGCCCCGCCGACTGATCAAGAGGACGAAGGCCCGGAAGATCAGCTCGACCCGCGCGAGGAACTGGTACGTCGCCTGCTCGAATACCAAAAGTACAAGGCGGCAGCCGAACAGTTGGCGACGCGTGGCTTGGCCGGCCGTGACGTGTTCACGCGCGGCGCACCTGCCACCGAGGCGGAAGGTCAGGCGCCGCTTGGTAACATGACGCTCTTTTCCTTGCTCGATGCCTTCAATCGCGTGCTCAAGCGCGCGAACGCCGAGTTCTCACGTGAGATCACCGCCGAGCGTGTGACCATCCAAGATCGCATGACTGAGATATTCGACCTGCTGCGCGAGAAGCGCCGCGTCACGTTCGAGGAGTTGTTCGAGGGCTACGTCACGTCATACGATTTGGTCGTCACGTTTCTAGCGATGCTCGAGATGGCGAAGACGCACATGCTGCGACTCTTTCAAAATGAGCCCTACGCGCCCATTTACCTCGAGCACGCTTTGCTCGACGTCAGTCCGCAGGAGGCCGCAGCAGCAGCAGCTGCTGCAAGCGCGGGCGCCTACGAGTACGCTGCGCCTGCTGCCGCACCTGCGACAGCGAGCGTGCATGAATACGCTGCGCCTCCTGAGCCGTTAGAGACGTCCGAGGATGACCCCCAACATGACTGATTCGGATCAGGATCCCGAAAGCGTCCAAGAAGGGGAGGTCG
>JBBSJC010000069.1:0-21133 GCA_038257655.1 Polyangiales bacterium
GAGCGGGAGCCACCGCCTGCGGGGCGGGCGGAGGAGCAGCGGGTGCTGCGGGAGGTGCGGCGGGAGCGCGTGCGGCCGCGATTTGCGGCGCAGGTGCTGCCGGGCGCACGGGTTCGTGGCCGCCGGACGCCATATTGCGAGGACGCGCCAATACCTGCGCCACGCGATCGATCACGCCCTGCGTATCGAAGGGCTTTGAGATGTGATCGTCCACGCCCGCGCTGCGACCTTTGCCGTCGTCGTACGGGTTGTGCTGGCTCGCCATCACGATCACAGCGGTTCGCGCCAGGGACGGATTGGATTTGATGCGTCGCGCTACCTCGTAGCCATCGACGCCTTGCATGGACGCATCGGCGAACACCACGTCCGGCGTGAGCTCGAAAGCCTTCGCAACGCCTGCTTCTCCGCCGTCTATGGCGAGGACTTGTGCGTCTTCGCCAGCGAACGTCATCTGCAACACCCTGCGCATCGTTGCGCTGTCATCTACCACCAGGATCTTGGTCGGCACTCGAGTCTCCTCCGCCCTAGCTTCATTCGCGTTTGCTGGTCGCTGGTCGCGTAGCAGCCGGCCGCCCGCATCCCCGATGGACATGGTAACGCGACCACGTCGTCGAGAACCAGATCCACCCCACTACCGTCACGATCTTTCGATACGTGTCCGCGCGAGATCGGTCAAGAAATACAGCATTGTCGAGCGCGCCGCCGCGGCTACCATCCCAGCCGTCATGCTCGAACAGCCCAATCCCCACCGCTATCGCGAGGCTGCGCCCAAGCCGCCCGAGGGCCCCCTCGACCTCGCTTCGCTGCTGCCTGGCGCAGGCGAGATCGAAGTTGAGGTCGGTTTTGGGCATGGGCTTTTCTTGTTCGAGCGCGGTGCGGTGCGGCCCGATGTGCGCATTGTGGGTTTGGAAGTGAAAAAAAAATGGTCGGTGCTCGTGGCCGATCGCGCCGCGCGCCGGGGGCTGCTCAATGTCACGGTGTGGGGCGCCGACGCGCGCCAGGTGTTGCCGCGCGTGATCGAGGCCTCGGTTAGCCGCGTGTTCATGCACTTCCCGGATCCATGGTGGAAGCGCAAACACGAGAAGCGCAGACTGACGGGCGACACGCTGCTCGATGAGATCGCACGCATTCTGCGACCGGGGGGCGAGCTGTTCGTGCAGACCGACGTCGAAGACCGCGCGCTCGTGCACTTGGCAGCAGTGCGCGCCCATGCTTCTTTCGAGCTTGGCGGGCGCGAGGGTTATCTCGACGCCAATCCCTACGGTGCGCGCTCCAATCGCGAGGCGCGCGCGGCCGAAGATGGCTTGCCGGTCTGGCGCACGCTGTCGATCAAGCGCTGATCAGCGCGGCTCGTGCCTGACAGCGCGCGCGATTTCGAACAGGCTCGAGGCCACGAGCAAGGCGCCCAGCGGCACAGCGAAAATGCCCGGCCCCGGGTCGGACTCCGCGTGCCCGAATATTGCGAGCAGAAAACCGACAGGCAAGATCAGCGCACCCGCACGCAAACGAGATCCCGCCGAATCTGACAGGGCCGGATGAATGCCCGCGCTTGCATAGGCGAGCACCACGAGCGCAAGCCCGACGCCGTGGGCGTGGGCCCAGGTAAGCAGCTCCCTGCGCAGGGGATGGTCGAGATAGCTGGACCATTTGAAGGCTTGCGCCATCTCGAGCAAAAAGCCGAGGCCGACCCAAAACGTCAGCGCAGAGAAGCCAAAGTGCTTGGACTTTCGCGCTTCTTCGCGCTGTAGGCGCACGTCCATCCTCTTACTCTCCAATCTCGATCGCGGCGTGTGCGGCCTCGGTGCGTAAGCTTGTGATGAGCGCCGCTGGCACAGTCGCCTTCACCACGTGTTTAGGCAAAGAGCGCATGAAGGAAGCGCGTTGGCTGGGTGTGCTTTCGGGGACGAACTTGGCGAGTTGCGGTGCGAGGTTCGGAGAGAGCGCGCCGAGAGCGTCGCGGGCGAAGTTGCGCACCGCGGGGTAAGGGTCGTGCTCCATCACATTGAGTAAGAGTGCGACCTGAGTATCCGTGCGGCCGCCGCGAGCGCGCTTTGCTGCGCCCAGTGCATGGGCGGAAAGCACGCGTTCGATCGGGTCTCCTGCCAGCAAGCGCATCTCTACTTCGGGCAACGGTGTTTCATCCGGCACGCGGCTGTCGCTGGGCGTCCACAGCTTTGCACGCGCGATGGCCGCCCAGCGTCGGGTGCGCTCTACGTGACAAAGCGTGCACGCATCTGGCTGAGTAAAGGCGGCAGAGCGTGCGGGATCTGGGTTGGAGATACGGTGCGTTGGGTGCGCATCGAGCACGCCGTAAACGGTCTTGGGCATGTGGCAGTCGCTACAGCTCGGAGAGCCGTCCGACAGGTTGTGTTTTGCGTGCGCGCTCTGCGCCTCGGCGCGCGCCAGGGGCGCATGACACCCCGTGCACATGGCCGCTTTTTGCTTCTCGGGCCGAATTTGACCGCGCGGGTCCCCGCTGTGCATGCCGTGACAATCGGTGCAGGTGAGTTCCCCGCGCTCGCTACACGCCGACAGCAGCATGCCTTGATACTCGTAGGCCGTGAGTCGCGGCGTGCCATCGCGCCAAAACCGCGCGGCGAAAACCCCTCCTTGTCCTTGCAGGGTGGTGTCGCGCCAGAGCGGTGCGCTGTACAGCGCCAAGTCCTCGCCGGGCACGAATGGGTCGCCGTGCCGAAGGAACGCATCGACGTCATCCGTGATGCGCTGACCATGACAGTGCCCGCAAATGTCGGCGCTGCGTTCGGGCGAGAGACGCGCCGGATTGACGATGCTGGGATCAGGCGCATCGCTCAGGTGCAGGCGGTAGCGACGCCAGGGGCTGGCATTGAGTCGGACGTGCTCTTCGCCCGGCCCATGACACGCCTCACAGGCGATGCCGAGCTCGGCCACGCGCGTGTCGAAGCGCTCTGTTTGAACACTCAGGCCGGGATTAGGCGCCACGTTGTGGCAAAAGACGCAGTTGTCGTTCCAGCGCGTGACGTGACGTTCGTAGTCGACGCGAGAAAGCGGCTTCGCGGGATCAGGATCGGGCGTGAGGAACGCGCCATTCATGTGAAACCAGCGCTGCTCATCGATATGAAAGGCAATCGGCAAGCGAACGAGCGCGTCCCCGTCTCGAGCGAGATATTGCTGATAGCGACGCGAGCCGACAGTTTTGACGAGCTCGAAGCGACGCTCGGGGAAGGTTTCGCCGCCATAACGAATCACAAACTTTCCGCCGGCAGCGCGCTCCATGTGCGCGGTCACGCCAAAGTAGTCAAGCTGCTTGTCGTTGAACGAGCCTCGTACGCTGGTGTCGTTCGCCTCTTGCGTCATCGTGCGATGAAACGTGCGGCGAAAGCTTTCAGCGTGATCTTGGTGGCAGCGCGTGCAGGCCTGGGAGGTGACGTGCTCAACCTGGTGGAGATCTCGGGTCTGTCCGAGCTCGTGCTCCGTTGCTCGTCCGTGCCAAACCAGCCCGATGACGCCCACGAGAGCGAGGCCGGCGAGGCTCATGGCCCAGGAGAGGCGCACGACTCAGCGCACAGCAAGCGCCTGACAGCGTTGCTCGGTTTCCTCGCGGACGCGCGCTTGGCGCATCGCTAACAGCTTTGGATCGAGCTTGGCTGGGCGCGCTAGGGTGCTCGGGTCCGCACTGCCACGCGCCTCGAAGAAGAGCGCGGGATCATCGACGAAATCGTATAGCTCTTCGTCGGTTGCGAGCAGCTGGCAGTTGCGGTCGAGCAAGTCGCGCACGATAAGCTGAAAGGCTTTGACACTCCAGGCATAGGTATCGTGCAGCAGGATGATGCCGCCGCGCTCACCTTGCGCCTCACGACGTTCGAGCACTGCGCGCCAGGTTTGATGGACCTCTTCGGCCGTGCGTACCTGGAAATCGCCCGCGCCCAAGTTCCACAACATCATCGTGTAGCCGCGGTCTGCGATCAGCTTGTCGATGCGTGGTGAGCGCGCTCCCCCAGGTGGCCGAAACAGCACGGGCTTTTTGCCCAAAATCTTTTCGAACAGGGCCTCCGTCTGGCGGAGCTCGCTGAGCGCTTCGTTGTCATCGAGCAGCGGCAGTTGACGATGCATGTAGCCGTGGGATGCGACCACGTGGCCGCGTCGGGCCGTCTCGCGTGCGATCGCTTGATGCTTACGCTCCGCCACGTTGTCGCCGCGCATGTTGGAGCCCGTGAGGAAGAAGACCGCGCGCACCCCAGCTGCATCGAGCTTATCGAGCAACAGCGGGGTCGTGAAGCGGCTCGGGCCGTCATCGAAGGTGAACAGAATCATGCGGTGCGGGGTGGCGCCCGTCATGATGCGACCGCTTCGCATACTTTCGCCGAGCACGTCCGGCGCCTGCTCTAAAGCGGGCTCGAGCGGCGCATCAGCGGCATCGGGTTGTTGTTCGTCTGCGCTGGAGCCGAGCGCGGTCAACTCTGAGGGAGTGAGCTCAATGCTGGGGGGCTCTTTGCCTGGCTGCGGCGCGATGTCCGCCCGCCGCCGCGGCTCCATTAGAGCGGAAGCCCGAGCTCTCGCAGTCCCAAAGCGCAGCTCGTTGCGGGCGATATCGGTGTAACGACCCATGGCGGCACCGGCAGTGACGGCCGAAATGCACAGGGTGACGCGGACCAACGAGCGAGCTCCAGAAGGCAAAAATCGCATGTGTGCGATTGTAGGTGTTTATCTTCCCATCACACAAAAACGGCGCGAACGTACGAAACAAACTGCTGGAGTGTTCAGCTGCGTTCGGCGCGCCTGTATCGCGTGCCTCCCGGGGACGATTCACGGTGCAGACGACGCCTTTAGATTCAGCGGGACCTCGAAAGCTACGGGTCCGCCGTCAGGCGCAGGGAACACCCAACCGCGCGCTTGATTGGCGATGCAACTCGTCAGGCCTGCGGGGAGGGCGGATTCCCCGAGCAGCTCCGCGCGGGCCACGTGACCATCTGGCGCGACACGGACCGCGAGCGTGAGCCGCGCTTCGACTTGAGCGCGACGCAAACCTTGCTCGTAGCAGCGCCGTAGTCCCGGTAAGCCTCGCTGGATGACCGGCCTTATCAATTCGGGCGCCAGGGTGCCCATACGCGAATCAGCTTCCGCGCGTAATGCTGCGCGAACGTCGGCTTCTTCGATACGCGTGCCTTCCGCCGCCAACCTTACTTTAAGCGCATGCAGGTGACCGCGTGCGTCTTCGAATGACAAGCTCTGATCGCCAGGCGGTGCGCGCATCGCCATCTCAGCGGGCGCGGCCCAGCGCACTCCGTTCACGAGCCACGCAGTGACCTGCGGCAGCGGCGGCAAGGTCAACGTCGGCCAATCGAGCGACGCAAGATCAAGCCCTAGTACCTGGCGATCCGCTGCGGGCTTACCTTCTTCGATAGCAGCCTGCTCAGGAAAGCTCTGACCGGCGGTTAGTAAGCTCACCTCTTTGCCCTGCCGCAGGACCGCCACACGACCTTCGTGCACGTAGATCCGCACGTCGTCTTCTGTACGCGCGACGAAGAAACGCGTGCCTCGAACCTCTGCTGCAATATCACCTGCTTCGACCACGTAGGAATCGGCAGCAGTAAGCTTACGCACCATGCTGGAGACGCCGCCGTGCAGCAGCGTCAGGCGTACGCTGTGCTTGCGCAGCTGACTGACGATGAGCGCGCTCTCCGGTGCGAGCACGATGCCCGTTTCATCCGTCAGACGCACGTGCAGCTCTTCGCCTGCGCCTGTGCGCAAGGTCGCGCCCTCGATGACTTCCATGCCGGGAGCGTGCGTGGCTGGGGCCCCCAACGTGACCCAGCCCGCGATGACAGGATCGACGGCTTGGACCGCGGGTGGTGTCGGAAGCTGTGTGCCCGTTGCGACTTGCTGCGCCTGTTCCTGCGCCTGTTCCTGCGCCTGGCGTTGCCCCGAGATGCCCACCCAACCAATCACGACTGTCGCGGCAATCGCCAGTAACGGTAAGGCCAGGGCGAGTAACTTACCGCTGCGTGCAGTCTGCTCACGTTGCGCGGCGTCTGTGTCGAGCGCCCGTTCCATGCGTTCCCAGGGCAGCTCCGGCATCACCAGATCGCGGGCTGACTCACGGAGCTTCGCGTACTCGCGCACGGCGCTCAGTGCAGCACGACATGTATCGCAGGCCGCCAGGTGGCGCTCGATGCGAGCTCGTCCGCGCTGCGATAGGCGATCGGCAACCAGTGCTTCGAGCGCACAGAGCTTGGGAGCATGGGGGGTCATGGCTCCTCCTTCGTGCTGAGCCAAGTGGCGAAACCGGCGAGCGTGGGCTCGTCCGAGAGCGCAGCGTAGAGCTCCTTGCGCGCGTAAAACACGCGTGTGCGCACGGTCATGACCGGGATTTCGAGCAGCTTCGCGATTTCCTCGGCAGCCAGCCCCTCCAGGTCGTGCAGCACCAGCGCTTCGCGCTTCTTCTCGGACAGGCGATCGAGGAGCCGATAAAACGCCCGTGCGCGCTCGTTGCGATCCGCCTGATGCGCGGGTGTCTCGTAGCTTGGCTGATCGAGCACACCTTGTTCGTCGTCGCCGGCCAGACGCAGCTTCGGTCGTGACTTCTGTTTCCGCACATGCATGCGCGCGACGTTGAGAGTCAGACGGTAAAGCCAGGTGCTGAAGCGCGATTCCCCGCGGAACGAAGCCAGTGAGCGATGCACGTGCAAAAACACGTCTTGGGCGACGTCTTCGACTTCTTCGCCCGAGACGTAGCGATGGACCAGCCGCACGACCTGCTGCCGGTGCGCCAAGAACAACGCGCGGAATGCGGCGCGGTCGCCCGTCTTGGCGCGTTCGACGAGCAGATCGTCTTGGTTCACGGCTCGGCTCGGCAGCACGGACCGGGTGAGCCGCGCCCGCACCTCGTTCTGAAGTGCGATGGTGGACGCAACTGTATGCCCGAATAGGCTTCCGGTGAGCGCTGTTGCACTGGCCGTCGAAGATATCACGGACATGTCCTGTTTCATTGTTGCCGCAGCCTGGCTCCCTGTTCACGTCGCGTCGCTTGCGGTCGGCCGCAATGGTGGCTAGGAAAGGCCGCATTCCGAAAAACTGAGGGAGATTGCGGTGATCGACGTCCGGCACTTGAGCAAGCGATACGGGGACCGCACCGCGGTGAGCGACCTGAGCTTTCAAGTCGCGCGCGGCGAGGTAGTCGGATTTTTGGGGCCCAACGGCGCGGGCAAAAGTACGACCCTGCGTATGCTGACGGGTTTTCTCGAGGCGAGTGAAGGCGAAATCCGCATCGATGGTCTCGACGCCGCAAGCCAGGCGATCGAGGTCCGCAAGCGCGTGGGCTACATGCCTGAGGCGGTGCCCCTGTACCTCGAGATGCGCGTGGTCGAGTACCTGCGCTTTCGCGCGGAGCTCAAAGGCGTGCCGCGACGCGAAATCGCCAAGAACGTCGATCGCGCGCTTGAGCTTGCCAGCGTAGCGGACGTGAAGACCCGCATCATCGGGCAGCTATCTAAAGGCTATCGTCAGCGCGTGGGGCTGGCCGATGCGCTGGTCGCCGATCCGCCGTTGTTGATCCTCGATGAGCCCACGGCCGGACTCGACCCCAATCAGATCCGTCAGGTTCGCGATCTGATTCGGCAGTTAGCCAAGGAAAAGACCGTGCTCTTGTCCACGCACATCCTGCCCGAGGTCGAAGCGATCTGCGGACGTGTGATCATCCTCGATCGTGGGCGTCTGGTGTCGACGGGGCGTCCAGATGAGCTGCGCAGCATGGGCGAAGGCATACGTTCTCTGAGCATCGAAGCGCGCGCAGACGAGCTTGCGCTGCGTAACGTGCTTTCCGCGGTTGAAGGCATCAAGGGCGAACCGACGTTTGCCAAAATCGGCGCGAGCGGCGAGGTGATTCGCGTGCGACTCGATGCAGACGTCAAGCAGATTGACGAAGTCGCTGAGCGGGTGTTTCGCGCCATTGCAAGCGCAGGGCTTGCGCTGCGCGAGCTCAAGCGTGAAGACGCTAGTCTCGAAGAAGTGTTCGCACGCCTTACGACCCAAGATCCAGTGAGCGAAGCCAAGGAAGACGGCGCTGAGGTGGCGGCATGAGTCCCGCGCTCACCATCGCCAAACGCGAGATTTTCTCATACTTTGTCTCGCCGATAGCCTACGTCGTCACCACCGTCTGGCTCGTATGGTGCGGGCTGCAGTACTACATCCTGTGCGGCCTGTTCGCGGGCGCCCCGAGCATGTCAGCGAGCGCAAATCCGTTGAGCGCGTTCTTTGGCGGCTCGGTGCTGTTCTTCATCCCGCTGCTGGTGTTTGCGCCGGTGTTGACGATGCGTCTGGTGGCAGAGGAGCGGCATACCGGCACGCTCGAGCCACTGCTCACCGCTCCAATCACGACCTTGCAAGTGGTGATTGGTAAGTATCTTGCCGCCGTCGTGTTCTGGATCGCGCTGTGGTTGCCTACGCTGCTCTATGTTTGGATCACCAGCCAGTTCGGTGATGTGGACTTGGGTGCAGTGCTCGCAAGTTACATCGGCGTCACTGGCATCGGACTCTATTACATGGCGATAGGTCTTGCGATGAGTGCGCTCGCCAAGAATCAGATCGTGGCGGCGCTGCTGTCATTTATGGTGCTAGCAGGCTTGTTTGCAGGCGGACTACTCACCTATCTCGAGACCTTCGCCGCCAGTCGCGAGCTCATCGAATACATCAGCCTGTGGGGGCATATGCAGGCATTCTCCAAGGGCATCGTCGATACGCGCTTTCTCGTCTTTGACGTCAGCGTCGCTGCGCTGTTCGTGTACCTCGCCTGGCGCGCGCTTGAAGGCCGGAGGTGGCAGTGACTGATGCAGCGAAACCGGTGCCATCCCCTGCAGCATCTAAGGGCCGCGGCAAGAATAGCGGCAGTGCGGTGTGGGCCGTGGTTGGTACCGCGCTTGTCACCGTGCTCGTGGTGATGGTCAATTACGTTTCCTTTCGCCGCTATGAGCGTTGGGATTTGACCCGCGAGGGTCTGTTCACGTTGTCCGGGCGCACAGAGCAGCTGTTGAAGCGACTCAATCGTCCGGTCGACATCTACCTGTTCATGTCGGGCTCCGAGCCGAACTTCCAAGAGCTCAAGGAGTTGATCACCCGTTATCGCTCCAAGACCGACAAGATCACAGCGCACTTTGTCGACCCGGACCGCGAGCCGAGCAAGTTTCGTTTGCTGGCAGAGCGTTTCGGGGTGCGGGTCGCGCTGCAGGAGAATGGTGAGACAGAGGCCGAGCTTGCCGCGGTTGTAGTGGCGGGCGACAAACGCTGGAGCATCACGCGTGACGACCTGGTCGATCTCGACCTCGACTCCATCGAAAAGGGGCCAGGCGAAGCCAAGATTAACGTCAAAACCGAGCAAGCGTTGTCTGGTGCCATCGTGCAAGTCACGAGCGGCCGCGCCACCAACGTCTGCTTTTCAACGGGTCATGGGGAGTGGTCGATCGACTCACCAGAGCGTTCGCTTGCCGCAGCAAAAGCAGAGCTCAAGCGAGACAACGTGGAGCTTGTGCCTGTGGAGACGCGCGGCCAGAAGGAGCTCGCAAAGACCTGCGATGCCATCTACGTGCTCGGTCCACAGAAGCCGTTTACCGCCGAGGAAAGTGCAGCGCTCAAAGCCTATGTCGACGGTGGTGGTAACTTGTTGCTGGCCCTGGACCCGATCATTTCCGGAGAGCAATTGATCCCGACAGGTCTCGAGTCCCTGACCGAGGCTTACGGTGTGCGGGTCGACAACGACGTAGTGGTCGAGCTCGATGCACAGCGCCTGCTATCACCGAGCCCGGTCGAGCACTTCCTTGTCGCGGGTTTTGGCGACCATGCACTGATGCGTCCGCTGAGCGCCCTTGGAGCCCCGGTGGTGATGCACCTGGCGCGCTCGTTGACACTGACCGACGGCGGCGACGCCGAAGCCTTGCTCAGGTCCAGCGACAAAGCTTACGGCGAGACCGCACTGACTCAGCTGACTGCGGGCGATGACTTGGTCGCGGGCGAAGGCGACCTGAAAGGCCCTCTTACGATCGCAGCCGCTGTGTCGACGGGCGTCAAAGGCGACGATGGTAAGGCGAAAGGTAAAGGCAGCCGGATGATCGTGATAGGTGACAGCGATTGGTTGTCGCCCGCCTATCTCGAGCAGCCTCAGGTCGCCAACGTCGATCTGCTCTCAAGCCTGACAGGCTTTCTTGCGCAACGCGATGCACTGATCTCGATTGCGCCACGCAAGCTCAACGCACAGTCGATGATGATTACCGAAGATGGACTCCTCGGCGTGCTGCTGCGCGTGTTGGTGCTGATGCCGCTTGCGGCCATCGTGCTCGGTCTGGGCGTATGGTGGCACCGCCGCTCGTGAAGAATCAACCTGGAGGTCGCCGATGAGCAGGCGCGCTACCGTGGTGCTCGCAGTCGTCGTGCTGGCGCTGCTGGCCTACATTCTGAAGTTCGAACGTACAAGCCTTACCAGCAAAGAGCTCGACCAGCGTTCCGGCAAAGTGCTGACGAGCTTCGTGCGCGACAAGCTCGAACGCCTGGAGATTCAACGCAAGGGCAAGCGCGTGGTTTTACAGCGTAAGGCCGGCGCCGAGGGCGGCTTTGGCTCATGGCAGATGCTTGAGCCCTGGCAGGGCGAAGCGGACGAGAGCGAAGTCGATCATGTGCTGGGCGAGCTCGAGTGGCTCGATGCGCGTCGCACGCTGACCGATATCACCGACAAGGATCGTGTTCAGTTCGGTCTGGATAAGCCGCGCTATCGCGTCACCTTCAGCGCAGGCGGCGTAACGCAGCGGCTTTCGCTCGGCGTAAACGACGTGCACGGCGAAGGCGTCTATGCGTCGGTTGACAACACTCAGACCGCGTTTGTTGTCCCTAAGACGTTGCTCGAAGCGCTCGATCATGGGCCTGGTCACTATCGCAGCAAGGAGCTCTTCGGTACGCTCGTGACCGCTTGGGGGCGCAAGCTGTCGATCGAAGGTCCAGAAGGACGGACCGAGCTCGAGAAAAAGGCTGGCCGTTGGTGGGTGACCGGCGCGGGCGAGACGTTCGCCGATCCCAAGGGCGTCGAAGCCGTGTTGCGCGCGCTCGATGATCTCAGAGCCGCGCGCTTTCTCGAAGGGGCCGAGGCGAAGCAAGCGCGTGAAAGCTTGAGTAAGCCGACGCGGACGGTGCAGCTGCGCATCGTTCCTGACGAAGGGCGCGAGGACAAAAAGCCAGAGCTTGTCGAGCTGCGCGTTGGTGGGGCCTGCCCAGGGCACGAAGACGAGAGCGTCGCCAGTGCAGGCGCGGCGGGCACCCCCGTATGCGTGACAAATGAGGACCTGAAGGTCTTCGCGCCGGCCCCCGATGCGTTGCGTCAGGCTGCCGTGATCGCGGCAGGGCCGAGCGAAATCGAGCGCTTTGAGCTGTCTGCTGGCGCTACCAAGCTCGCTTTGAAACGTAAGGGCGAGCAGTGGCTGGACGCAGCGGGCAAGGCCGTCGATCGCGAAGCGGTCGAACAGTGGCTCGAAGATGTGCTCGCGGAGCGTGCGCTGGCGTTTCCCAAGCTAGCCCCGCTGTCTGAGCGCGGACGGCTGACTGTGTACATGGCCGACGACAGCGAGCAGACCGTCGTGATCGGAGGGCTCGCGGCCGATGGCAGCGTGCTTGCGCGTCGCGAGCAGGAGCCAAACCTAGTGCGCTACCGCTCAGCCCTCGCAGATCTCTTGGTGCCCACGCCGCGACGTTTTGCGTCACTTCAGTTGTGGACCCACCAACCGAGCGAAGTGCAAGCCGTTGCGGCGCAGAGCGGTACGTTGCAGCGTCAACTGAACATGCTCGATGGCGCCTGGCGGACAAAGGCCGGAGCTCCCGAAGTCGGCGATGCGTTGCGCGTACGAGAGTTGCTGCGCGAGCTTGCCCGCTTGCGTGCGCTGGCGTTCGTAGCCGAGCGCGCACGCGCCGAGCACGGCTTGGGTACGCCCAGTGCGCGCCTGTCGTTGTCCCTGGCGCCTGCTGCAGGGACGCCGCGCACGGTGACGCTTGAGCTAGGCGCAGCCACGCTCAAGGGCGCCTACGCCCGCATAGACGATGGCGCGGTGTACGAAGTGCCGCGCGAGGTCGTCACCTTGATCGACGAGCTTTCGGGAGGAAAGCCCGCTCCCGCGCCAGCTGAGCCCACGAACCCAGACGACAGCGACACGCTAGATGGACACGACGAGCACGAAGGCCACGAGCACTGAGTTCGGCTTCAGCGCTTCTTCTTCTTCTTTTTCGTGGTCGCCGCGGTCGGTTCCGGAATCTCGGTGGGCGGTTCGATCGTGGTGTGTCCGCGGTAATCGAGCAGACCGTCGGCATCGGAGAACCCAGAGCCAGACACGCGTGTGAACTGCGCCTTGATCTTGATCTTCGCGCCAGGAAACAGATCCGTGGGAATCGGCAAGATGCCGGAGTCGTCGGGCGGCGGCTTGGTCTTACCGCGCTTGGCGTCTGCGATCGCTTCATCGATCGCTTTTTGATTCTCCGCGTAACCGACCAGGCGGATGCGCTTGGTCGGATCGGTCTCCGTCTTGGCGTCGGCGACGAATACATGCGGTGCGCGGGCTTGCGGGCAGACCTTGTCTTCCGGGCACTCGGGAGGCGCGTAGGTCTCGATCACGTAACCCGTGAGCTCAACTTCGGTGTCCATGGTGTTGCGCATGCGCTTGCGAAGGCCAAACAAGCTGTAGCTGTTGTCTGGGTACTGCACGGCGTAGGGCGGGGGCGGTAGCTTGGGCACTGCAGGTAGGCTGGGCTTGATATCGGGGAGCTTCTCGACCTCGACTTGAGAACCGGTCTGGCCCTCGCAAGCCACCACGCTACTGCCGACGGCAGCGGCCAGCATTGAGGAGAGGATCCAGGCTCGACGGGCACGATTCATCGCGTTGTCCTTGCTTTGTGGGCGGGCAGGCTCGGGAGCGCCCCGCCAAAAAGGAGCCGGACGTTACCATGCGGCTCCGCGTACGGACAACGACGACGGCGCGAGGTTCCCACTCCGCAGCATCGTAGAAGATTCCAGTGCCGTTTAGGGCCCATTGCCGTTTAGGGCGTGCCACGCGGCTTGGTCGCAGTACAGCGCGGGGACGGGAGCTCCTGGGCAACTCGCACCATGCCTGGCGGCGCGCCGTCCCGCGCGACCACGAGCGCGGCGTCGGCGGCTGCTTGACCGCCCAGCTCGTGCAGGGCGCGCAAGGCTTGGACACCGAGACGCACCTCATCTTCGCTCGCGTCAGCGCGGATCGCGCGTCGCAACGAGAAAAGCAGAGGCTCACGCGCTTCGTCTATGCACAAAGCCCCCGCAAAACGCATGGCCGCGGCGTGAACCTCGGGCCATTCGCCAGGCGCTACCAATCGCGCTTGCACCAAGCTCCAGGCATCGCGGTCAGATAAGCCCGCCAAGGCTTCGATCGCGGCGCTTCGCACGCGCCGAGAAGTGTCATCGACGGCTTTGCGCAAGGTCGGTTTGGCGTCGGGCGAGTCCGTCAAAGCCCGGACGGCGGCCACGCGTACGAGCGGCCACTTATCTTCGAGCGCCCTGGTCTCCACTCGACTACGTGCGGGCGTGGTCACGAGGCTTTGCAGCGCTGAAGCTCGCACGCGCGGGTACGGATCTGTCACGAGTGCCGCTGCCAATGAAGCAGCCTCGCCCGGGTCACGCACCTGCAGCGCTTCGTAGGCCACGCGCCGCATCATCCATTCGTCGCTGCTGCGCGCGGCCTTGTCGAGCCACGCATCGCTGGCGCTCGATGGACCGGCTTTGGCGAGCGCAAGCGCCAGACGATACCGATCTTCGAAGCTGGTTACCTCTCCCAGCACCTGCTCGGCGAGGGCCGCTGCGCGATCCGCATGTTGGCCCGTCCGCGACAGGACGAAGGCGAGGGCAACGCGCGCCGCAACGCTGGGTTTGTCGTCCAACCACGCCGAGACCGAAGCATCAAAAGCCGCGCTTTCACGGCGAGCGACACCGATCAAGGCCTCGCGTAGGGGCGGGCGGCTTGCACCCTGGTCGCTACCGAGCGCGCGCAGTAACGCACCCGTTTCGCCCGCTTCTCGCGCGAGCCAGCTTGCCGCCGTATCACCCACCTCGGTGGGCTCAAGCGACAGCTCCCGCAGGCCACGCTTTCCTTGCTCTCCAGCAGCACGCAGGCCCGCGAGCGCCGTGTCGCGCAGGGCCTGCTCGCTGCGCGCCGCACTCAACACACGGGAGCGCGCCGCATCGAGCTCAAGGTGTCTGAGTAGCACCCGCAGCGCGCGACGTTTGCCGCGCTCGCTCAGCTCCTCATAGCGCGCCGCCACACGTGCTGCGGCGTCCGGCCCCAACGCGCCCAGCGCACTGGCTATGTCGTCAGCCCGCGGATCATCTTGTACGAGCAACGCGACCAAACGATCGACACCGCCCTCGCGTTCGATGGACGTGGAGACATGCACCTCCGCGATCGAGACCTTTGCACCGGGCTCACCGGCTTCATCGATCACGAGGGCAAGACAGCGTGCATCGAGCGGCTTGGGCATCAGGATTTCCATCGCTCCGCGCTCCGTCGCAGGAATCGACACATGCAGCGTCGTTGCATCTGCAAGCAACCACAGACTGCGAGGTAAACCCGGCCCCTCCGCGGGCGGAACTAGCGCCATGCGCTCGATCGGAAAGCCTTTGCCGCGCCAGCGCAGCAGCGCGAACTCGCCGCGCTCTCCGTTGCTCGTCCACGCGGTCTGTGCATTGCCATCCACCAGGGCAAGCGGAGGTGTGGGCGTGAGCGGCCCTGTCTTGTCGAGCGGACTTGCGCTGACCGCGTCCAGCGCACGCAGCACGCCGGCCGCGTTGCTAGTCGCGTTGTCCGTGGGCGAAGCCTGAACCTCGATCATATCGCTCGCGCTCAGCGCCGGCGCCTGCGCACTGACGAGCGTCAGGTTCTTCGGATCGATTGTGCGCCGAGCGAACAGCGCTTCATGGCCTCCGCACAGCGCGACCGCTTCGTGGCGGATGCCGACGACGAGCTCGCGCTTACCGGCGACGTCGCGGGCTTCGACGACCGTGCGCGTGCGCTCACCCGGGTCGCCCACGAAATCGGCGCGTTCGGACAGCAACAGCTCGTCACCGCGCTTGCCTCCGAACAAGGCTACAAGCTCGCCAGTAGGCCCCTTGGCGCGCAGTACGTTCACGGCGCCATCAGGCTCTATCGCAATCGTCTCCACGCTCACATCTGTCGCGCCGGGCATGGCGAGGGTGTGAGATCGGCTGCCGATCTTAACAAATAAGCCCTTTGGCGAGCTCTCAGCCCCTAGCGGTGCCGATCTGACCGGCTTACCTAAGCGAATGTCTTGTGAAAGTGGAACAGGAGAGGCGTAAGCCACGCCAGGGATGGTGAGAAGCAGGACAAACATCCCCGAACGGAGGCCTAACGCGAGCCGAGACGACATGGGCACACGATAGCCCGGAATATCACGCACGGTCCCGAGGTTGCCTTTTCGTAACGGAATACAGCGCGAGCACGAACTCAAAATAAGTCCAGGACCGCACGCATGGGGCCCGGTCAAAATGAACGAGAGCGTGGCCGAGGCCACACGGAGGCGATGTGCCAAGTGGGGGAATGAAAGCAGCGGGAGCCGGACGTCGCGGCACGCGCCCATCGGCACACCTTACAAGCCGGGTGGGTGGACAGGGGCGTCCTCAAATGAGGAAGGGAATCGCTGACCCGTCCGTGAACGTAGATCGCACTGAAGAGGTAGCAGGTCGTGCCACACGGGGAACCCGTGGGCGGGCCAAAGGAGCGGAGACCATGGCCAAAGGCGCAGAAGCAGTGGTGCAACCCTCGAGCGAAGCCGAAGAGCTGGTGGAATCCGGCGAGATCGAGCTGCCCGATGAGACGGCCTTGGCCGCGATGGAAGTCGAGCCCACAGAAGCCAAGGCTCCCGCCCGTTCGGACAAGGCGTCCGGCGACGTGATGCTTTCGCTTTATTTTCGGGATATGGCGACCCACCGCGTGCTTCGCCCCGAAGAAGAGGTCGAGGCTGCCAAGGAAGTGGAGGACCTGGAGCGGAAGTACTGGCTTGCGCTGCTTGCCTATCCCGCCGCGTTCGAGGCGGTCAGCCGCGTGCTCGACCGTTTCATCACGGAAAATCAGCCCGAGCAGTTGGCAGAGCTCAAGAAGCTCGCGCCACTTGGCCTGTCGAGTCGCTTCACGAAGAAGAATCAGGAGCGCTGGGACAGCCTCGCTTACGGTCTCGCGTGCAAGTTGCGCGAGGTCGACGGAGACCGCCTGTTTGTCGAAGGGTCGTTTGACGCCATCCAGCGCCTGGCGGGCAGACACGCGTTCGAGCGCGACATGATCGGCGACGAAGTGCAGCTCACGCCGGCATTCAAGCGCTACGTGGCACGTGCGGAATCGGCACGGCGCGCGCAGAAGCAGTCAAAAAACCGCTTCGTCGCCGCCAACCTACGTCTCGTCGTCTCGATCGCGCGTCGCTACAACCGCGGTCGCATGCCGCTCATCGATCTGATTCAAGAGGGCAACATCGGCCTGATGAAAGCGGTCGAGCGTTTCGATCACACGCGCGGCTATCGCTTCAGCACTTACGCTTCGTGGTGGATTCGTCACGCGATCAGCCGTGCGCTTGCCGACAAGGGGCGCGCAGTCCGTATTCCCGTGCACATGCTCGACACGTTCAATCGTGTCCAGAAGGCCACGCAGGCGATTAGCTCGCGCACCGGTAAGGATCCCTCGTCCGAGGAGCTCTCGCAGGAAACCGGCATCGCCGAAGACAAGCTCGACAAGATGCAGGGTTATTGGGCCGAGACCCCGTTTTCACTCGATCGCCCGGTCAACGACGAAGACGGACGTAAGTTCGTCGATTTCCTCGAGAACGAGAACACGCTTTCACCGCACGAGACGTTGGTGCAGCAAGCTTGGACCGACGAGCTGCAACGCCTGCTCTCGACGTTGTCACCGATGGAGTCACGCATCCTGCGTTGGCGCTTTGGTCTCGATGACGAAGAGGAGCTCACCCTCAAGGAAATCGGCGATAAGTACAACCTGTCCCGGGAGCGCATCCGCCAGCTTCAGGAGCAAGCGCTCACCAAGATCCGTAAGCAGCTGCGGGACTAACGGTCGGCGGCCGCGCATGGCTGCCTACAGCTAAGCACCTCGCAAATGCGTGCGCTTCTCGGAGCGTGCGCCATTTGCTTACGCGCGTGTTTCGTCTCGCTCTGCTTCACGTGTGGCTGCTGGCTACGGAGCGTAAAGGTAATCCGCGAGCACACGCACCATGTCATCGGCCAGCGCGCGCGCCTTCCACTGATTGCCGCTGATGCCGTTGATCAGAAAGCTAAACGCCAAGGCGTTCTCCGGCTGCGGGCCGAGCACGTAGCCGCTGAGTGCGATGACGTCATCCAGCGTGCCGGTCTTGGCCCGCACGATCCGCGGCTTCACCAGACCCATCATGCGCCCGTGCAGCGTCCCATCACTGCCGCCGATGGCCAGCTGGCTTACGTATTCGGAGCGAAACGAGGGCGCGTTATAGACATGGACAAGAAGCTTGACCATGTCGTCAGGGGCGATCGCGTTGCCCTTGAACAGACCCGAGCCGTTGACCATTTTCACCGCGCCGCGTTTTACGCCCGTTTGCTCTAACAACAGTTGGGCACGCTCGGCACCACGGGCAGAGCTGCCAGGGGCGCGCGCAGCGTGGGCGCCCACCACCTTGAGCAACATCTCGGCCACGAAGTTGTCGCTCTTCTTGCCGAGCGGAAGCAACACGGACGACAACGGCTCACTCTCGTGTGAAGCCAACAACCCGAGCCCCGAGGGCACGTTCCCCACGCGCACACGCATGGTGCCGTTGATACGCTGGGCACGAAGCGCCGATTTCAGGCAATGGCCAGCGTAGGGAAGGGGTGACTCGATGCGCCGCTCGTAACCGACGCCGCGCACCCCGAGGGGCACGCTGCCACTCAGTTTGAGCCCGAGTTGGTCGCCCTGCTGCTTTTGATCGGCTCTGACGCTGGGCGTGCCGCTGGCGGCTGTCGCCATGCTGCTTTCGATCGCGAAGTGGTCGGGGCAGCGCAGTAGGACGTTTGCCGGCGCGTCGGCGGCTGGGCCAGGGGCCACGCGCAGCTCATAGGCGTTGCGATCGACCGATACCGCGGCCACCGCCGCACGAAAGGCCGCGATCTCATGGGGCTGCTGATCGAAGGCTGGCGGTAAGATCTGGTCGTCGAAGTAACTGCCGTCTACGACGATGTTGTCGACGCGCCGCACCCCGAGATCGGCGAGCCTGCGCGCAAGCGAGAGCAGATCCTCGTAACCGAGCGTCGGATCTCCCTCACCTCGCAGCACCAGCGTTTCGACCCCGCCATCGGGCAAGAGCGCGCCCGAGAGTGAGGTGCGCATGCGAAAGTCTGCACCCAGCTCGGTGAGCGCCGTAGCGGCCGTCACGAGCTTCATGTTGGAGGCTGGATTGCGTGGTGTTCCCGGGTTCAACGTGTAGAGTCGCTCACCAGTCGTGGCATGCGCGACGACCACACCGAGACCGTCTCCAAGGCCCGCTGTCCGGATCAAATCGGCAAGGCGCGCAGCAAGCGTCGCTTTCGTTTGAGCAGAGGGCGCTTGCGCGACTGCCGCGGCTGGGCCCGAAGCAAGCAACAGAAGCGTGATGGCGAGAATCCAGTGACAGAGCTGAACCATGGCACCGTCGCTCGTACCACACGGGCGCGATCGATGCCCACGTGGCTGCGACTTGGGGCCGGGGTGCTCGCTCTAATCTGTATGGGTTGTAGCGAGTCCAAACTCACGCGCGATGATGCGCTGGTCGTGCTGCTACCGCGGGAGCCTGAGCAAATCGACCCTCGTTACGTCGGGGATGCTTACGGTATCAAGCTGTCGCGTCTGCTCTACGCTTCGCTCGTGACCATCGAGCCGCGCACCCTTGAGGTGCGTCTCGATTTGGCCGAACGCGTCGATATCGAAGACCCGTTGCATGTGCGCGTGCAGCTCAAGCCCGGGTTGCGCTTTGCTGATGGCAGCGTGCTTGACGCAAAGGACGTGGTGGCGACGTTTTCGGGCTTGGTGGACCCACGTGTGCGCAGTCGCTACGCGAGCACGTACGCGCGTATCGCGCAGGTTCGCGCCGAGGGCGACCTGAGCGTGCTCTTTACGCTCAAAGAACCCCACGCAACTTTCGTGACCGATCTGGAGATGCCCATACTGCGTGCCGAGGACGCGTTCGTGCCGGCCTCTGCGCAGCGTGTACCAGTGAGCAGCGGGCCTTACGTATTGATCGCGCGCAACGGCGGCGAGCTCGAGCTTCGCGCCAATCCGACCTGGCACAGAGGCATGGCGCGCCATCCGCACCTGCGTTTTGTGATCATTCGTGATGACAACACACGCGCCCTACGTTTGCTCGGAGGCGCAGGCGATCTCGCGCTCAGTACGATCCCGCCTTTTCTAGTCTCGTTGTTCGACTCACAAAACGACTTTTCCGTGCGCACCGCGCCGGGCGTAGGCACCACGTACCTGGGCTTGAATCTCGAGCACGCGGCGCTGCGCGACGTGCGCGTGAGGCAGGCCTTGGCCCATGCCATCGATCGCCAATCGATCATTCGCCACAAGCTCGGCGGCCGCGCGCGTCTAGCCTCCAGCTTCATCGCGCCGGGGCATTGGGCGCACGATCCAAATACCCCGCAATACGCTTACAATCCTGCGCGCGCGCGTGCGCTTTTGGATGCGGCCGGTCTGCTGCCCGGACCTGACGGTGTTCGTCTTTCGCTCACGCTTCGCACGAGCAGCGATCGCTCCGTCGTCTCGATGGCGCGCGCACTGATTGGCATGTTGCGCATCGTCGGCATCGATGTGGAGGTGCGTCCAAGCGAGGCCGCCACGCTGCTCGCGGACCTGGCCCACGGGCGCTTCGAGCTCACGTGCCTGCAGATTCCGGAGGTATTTGAGCCCCATGTGCTGAGCTGGTTCTTTGGCAGCGACCGCATCCCCGACCCCGGCGTCCGTGAAGGTGCCAATCGCTGGCGTTTGCGCAGCACCACCCTCGATGCCGCGCTCGAACGTGGTCGCCTCAGCAGCGTGCGCGCGGAGCGCATGGCGGCCTACGTCGACGCGCAGCGAATCTTGGCCACCCAGCTGCCCGTGATCCCGCTCTGGCATGAAGACGTCATTGCCATCACATCTTCCCGTCTTACCGATTACGACGTGCCCCGCGACGCTCGTTTCGGCACGCTCGCTCGCTGACGGGCTACACTCGACACGCATGATTTTGCGCGATCCGATCCACGGGCTAGTCGCCTTTGAAGGCGAAGAGGAGCGCGTGATTCAAGCGCTGCTCGCTACGAGCGAGGTGCAGCGTCTGCGCCGCGTTCGCCAGCTTGGGCTTGCCTCCCTGGTCTTTCCGGGGGCAGAGCACTCCCGCTTTTCCCATGCCATAGGCACCGCCTGGGTGATGTCGCGCCTGCTTGCGCGCATCGAACACGTTCAGGAATCCTTACCATCTGATCAACGCCTCGATCCCGCCGCGCGCCGAGAGGCGATAGCCGCCGCTCTCTTGCACGATCTTGGACACGGCCCGTTTTCCCACTTGTACGAAGAGGTCTTGCCGGGCGCGCCGCGCCACGAGCAGTGGACGGCAGACCTGATTTCAGACCCGGACACAGACGTGCATCGCGCGCTCGAAGCCTTCGGCCAAGGCACGGCGCACAATGTCGCGGAGCTAGTGCGCGGTCGTCATCGTCTGTTTTATCTCGGCCTGGCGGTAAGCGGCACCCTCGATGTGGACCGTTGCGACTACCTGCTGCGCGACAGTCACATGACAGGTGTTCGCTACGGCATCTATGATCTCGACTGGCTGCTGCGCGCACTGACTTTGGGCGAGATCACGGCAGCAGACGGCTCGCGTCGCACGGTACTCGCGATCGAAGGCCGCAAGGGCTTGCCGCCGATCGAAGGCTTCTTTCTGGCGCGCAATTTCATGTATCAGCAGGTCTATCACCACAAGGCTGTGCGCGCGGCGGAGGTGCTCGTCCGGGCAGTGTTTGCGCGCGTCAGTGAGCGTCTGCAGGATCCCTCCGATCATCTTGTCGCGCCGACCGCGCTTACCCGCGCCGTGCAAGGGCAGAGCGCGACGGTCGGGGAGTATC
>JBBSJC010000070.1:0-20978 GCA_038257655.1 Polyangiales bacterium
AAAGGACTCGATCTCATCGGCCGTACCCGCCGTGTTTGCCACGGTCGACTCAGCGATCGGTTCCGCGTCCTCATGCTTCGACATGCTCTGCTCCTTCTTCGTGCCTGGGCTCTTGGGCCCGGCGTTCCGGTGCCTCAAACAATCCGTTTCGGTTCATCCAGACGGTCCCCGCAAAGTCGAGGCCGTCCCATGTTCTTGCTCGGATCTGCGCTCAATCGGGGGTCGAGCGGCCCCCCTTATAGAGGTTTCTTCTCATTTCGGGGAGAGTGAAAAATCAGATTCTGTACGACAGCCGCTGACATGCAGTCCGTGTGCCAGCAATTGTGCGGCAAAAATCCTCAGGGATTGCGTCAGAACGTGGCCGGAGCTGGGCAAGACCGCTCCAATCACGCAAGGTTTGCCTTCCATTCATGCAGTGAGCTGCGCCAGCTTTGCACGATCGTCGTAGGCTGTAAGTGGAGTCCTACCGGTCGTTTTCTGTAGGAACGCGACAGGCTGTGCGCTCTGTCATCTGCGGTGACGCCGGCGGCTACAGCTCGTGTGGCAAGTGCTCGCGGGGGCTGCGGAAGTAATGCATCGGCGAGTAACCCAGGAAGTTCGAGACGCGCCCTGTGTACAGACAGGAGTACGTCTCGACCTGATGCCCGAAGCTCGACGGCTCAGGCCCGGCTTTGAGCAACGGACCCCAGTAAGGATGGAAGCTGCCCTCGATCTCGCTTTCGATCTGGTTGCACTCGGCTTCGACCGCACGGATGCGCGCCCGGGTGCGATCGATGCGGCGTTTCAAGCGTGTGCGCTCTGCTTCGGCCGCGGAATCTTCGCTCGCAGCGCGCAGCATTTGTTTGAGCGCAGTTTGGGCAAAGCGCAGCTCGTCGGACAACGCTTCCCGGGCTTCTTCGAGTTGATCCCAGCGCGCAGCCGCTTCGGTCGTCGCATGCACGCCACGTAACTCGAGCTCGAGCTCTTGGATGATCATGGCCGTGCGCCAAGCACTATGCTTTTTCGCGCGCAATACGTCGCCGTAGATGTGATCGCCTACGTACAGCACACGGTCGCCATTCATGGCGCTGAGCCGAGACAGCTCGCTCAGGCAACCGCCCGTGTAGATCTTGCCCCGCTCGAGGCGCTTTACCACCGTGTCTGGCTGATCGTGTAACGCGAGCGGGATGTCTTCTTGGATGAAAAAGCGCGGCTTGCGCGAGGCCGTGATGATCACGTCAAAGAACTGCTTCCAGCTCTTGTACTCGGGCAAGCTGCCTTCCATCAGGTACTGCATCAAAAGCGCGGTGTAGGCGGGCTGTGAGTTGGTGAGAAGAAACAGCTTTTTGCCGGCACTGCGCAGCTTGTGCAGCGCGAGCGGCAGATCCGGATCGCGCACGAGAAACTCGGCCGGATTGGCCATGATGTGGTCGAGGATCGAGCCGTCTTGGTGGGAAAGATCGACGCAGTCGCGAATGTCCGCAAACCATTTGGCGTAATCGAGCTCAAAGCCGAGGGACTCCAGATGCTGCACGCCGGCGGCAAAGACGGTGACTTCGCTGAGCGCGTAAAGCGTGTCGACGAAGTGATAACGCGGGTTGCGTTTCGTGCGGACCTTACTCGTGTGATAGGTCTCGCGGCGCTCCTCGTAGCTGAGCTCTCGCATGCCGTGGTACGCGCGCTTGACGTACTTGTAGCGATCCATCTTGAGCACGTTGCCAAGTTCGGCGTCGATCATCAGACCGCGAACCGGGAAGTCGAGGTCGAGATCCAGCTTGAGTAAGCTCTCCGGGTAGCCGCGGGCGACGAGCTTACTGAGCGCGGCATCGATCGTCAGCCGATCCATGCGTGGCTGGTCGTAGATGGCCAGCGTGTAGTCCATGTCAAAGCCGACCCAATCGATCTGATCGAACCGAATGTTTCGGTTGCAGAACACACGCTTTTCGCGCTCCGGGACGAGTGGTGGTCGCGAAGCGCTCAGGTCGAGCTCAGGGAGATACAGCTGCTCGGCTTGTACGCTCTTGGCTACGGGCTCGATTAGGCTCGCGGGGCGCGACTCTCCATCCACCTACTCAGGATAACAGCAGGCCAGGCGCGAGGACCCCGGGAACCACGCGTACCAACACGAAAAACCCCGATGCTGTGGGCACCGAGGCTCTAATGTGTGCGTTGCGCGGCGTGACTTGAGGCGGCCGAACGATGCCGCCCAAATCCTTACTCTGCAGCGGTGGCGGCAGCGAAAGCGGCCTGAGTTGCACCGCTGCGCTTCACGTTGCGGCTATTGATGGCGGTGAGGCGAGCGTCGCCCTCCGTGTACACTGCGACGCGCTGACGGTCGCGGCCGTAACGCTCGAACTTGACGATGCCGTCGATCTGGGCCCAGAGCGTGAAGTCGCTGCCGACGCCAACGCCGTGACCTGCGTGAAACTTGCTGCCCACCTGGCGAACCAGGATGTTGCCAGCGAGAACCTGCTGACCTGCGAAGCGCTTGACGCCGCGGTACTGGGCGCTGGAATCGCGGCCGTTGCGGGAAGAGCCCTGTCCTTTTTTATGTGCCATGGTGACGTCCTCCGCAGGCTAAGCCTGGATGCCCGTGATTTTGACTTCGGTGAAGCACTGGCGATGACCGCGCTTTTTGCGGTAGTTTTTGCGGCGACGCATCTTGAAGACGATCACCTTTTTGGCGCGGTCCTGGGCCACGATCGTGGCGGTGACTGCGGCGCCGGTCACGAGGGGCTTGCCCACCGTGATTTTGTCGCTGCCGAGCAGGAGCACTTCGTCGAAAGTGACGCTGGTGCCGACGTCGCCGAGGATTTTCTCGATGCGAAGGCGTTCGCCTTCGATCACGCGGTGCTGCTTACCGCCGGTGCGAATGATTGCGTACATGATGTATCGGTCCTTGAAAGAGCGAGGTTCCCTTCCGGGGACCGTCGCGACCTGAGTGCCGGCCCGGGCGCAGGGCTCAGGCAGGGCGCGCAGTGTAGACGAGGGCGGAAACTTCGCAAGCGCGATCACGAGTGATGCAACCTACGCGGTAGGCGTGCCGATTGCTGCTATATCCCCGCCGTGCCCCGTAAACCCCCGAAACCAGCTCCCGTCGTCGTTAAACGTAACACCACCCAGGAGCGCAAGCGCCTCGCACCCGAGCTCGAGGCTTTTGCCCGCAGTGACGAGACTCGGCTACGCATTCGGCGTCCTCCGGTCGATCGCGGCAAGATTGATGACCCGCGCGAGAGCTATGCGATCCCTGGCGTTGCCAACCGGGATGCGCGTGCCGTGTACTCGTCGCGTGCCACCGAGCTGGTGACCGTGTGGAACGGGGGCGAGCTGGGGGCGCAGGCACGCGAGCTGGTCGGCGAACGACTGCTCGACGTCAAGCGTCTGACTTTGTGGCGGGCCCTGCGGGTGACGGGCTTTGCTGCCTTTGTCGAACAAGTCGTCGGGATGAAGCTGGCGGATGCCGAGAGCCTGGTTGCCGAAGTCGCGGCACGACTCGGAGAGCCCGTGACCGCACTCAACGAACGCGACGTTGCGTTGTGGCTACGCACGGAAGCGGGCCTTTATGAAGGCGATCCGAACGCGCGCGTATTTCTGCGGGAGGCGAGTGGAAAAGGCGTTTTGAGCCTGAGTATCCCGATCAGCCTGGCGTCACTCGGGTTGGCAGGAGCGGGCGCAAGGCATGCACCTTTGGCGCGCGCGCAACGCGAAGATGAAGGGCGGCCCCTAGAGCAGCCTGAGCGCGAGCCACCACCGGCCGCGGGCGCGCGCTTGTTGCGGCGACGTGCACCGGCCGAGCGTCCCCAGGAGATTGATCGCGCCGACGAGGGTGAGGCGCGAGACGACGAGCGAGCCCCGCCCGCACCGGAAGAGCGTGCCAGTCCGCTACGCGATGCTGCCAAAGGGGGTTCGCAGGAACGTGCTCGTCCGGAAGGGGATCGGCCGCGTTTTCAAGATCGCGCGCGTCCAGAGGGTGACCGTCCGCGTTTTCAAGATCGCGCGCGCCCGGAGGGTGACCGTCCGCGTTTTCAAGATCGCGCGCGTCCAGAGGGTGACCGTCCGCGTTTTCAAGATCGCGCGCGCCCGGAGGGTGACCGTCCGCGCTTTCAGGAGCGTGGCACGCGTCCCGAAGGTCGCTTTGAGAAGCCGGGTGACCGTCCTGCGTTTCAAAAGCGCGGTGCTGCGGGCAAAACGGCTGACCGTCCTGCGTTTCAAAAGCGTGGTGCTGCGGGCAAAACGGCTGACCGTCCTGCGTTTCAGAAGCGGGGTGCTGCGGGCAAAACGGCTGACCGTCCTGCGTTTCAAAAGCGCGGTGCTGCGGGCAAAGCGGGCGAGCGGCCTGCTTTTGGTAAGAAGCCGCCCTTCAAGGCAGGCGGGCAAGGTAAGGGTTTCAGCAAGGGTAAGGGGTTTGGTGAGCGCAAACCCTTCGGAAATGGCGACAAGAAGCCGTTCCAGAAGAAGCCACGCGACGACGAGGGCTGAGCGTCATGGGCCTGTTCGACGTGCACGCGCACCTGACGCATCCCGAGATGATTGGCGACGTCGACGCGGTGCTCGAGCGTGCGCGCGCGGCAGGTCTGACGACGATCATCTCCAACGGGCTCAATCCGGAGGATAATGCGGCGGTGCTCGCCCTGGCCGCACGCGACCCGCTCGTGAAGCCTGCGTTTGGTTTGTATCCGGTCGATGCGGTGCTGCCTGAGATGCGCGCGATGGGCATCGACTACCCGCGTGAAGCCGAGCACGAGGCCGTCGCCGAGGAGGCTGTGACGTGGGTGCGCGACCACGTCGAGCAAGCGTTTGCGATAGGCGAAATCGGGCTCGACGGTTATTGGGTACCCGAGGCGTTGTGGGCGCGCCAAGAAGAGTCGTTTCGTGCCTTGGTGCAGCTTGCAATCGAAGTCGACAAGCCCGTTATCATCCACACGCGCAAGCGCGAAAAGCGCGCCCTTGAGATCCTCAGCGAGCTCGGTGCTACCCGCGTCGATTGGCATTGTTTTGGCGGCAAGGTGAAGCTTGCCCGCGAGATTGCGAGCGCCGGGCACTACCTTTCGATCCCGGCCAATGCGCGGCGCTCGGAGAGCTTTACCCGCATGATCGAGACCCTGCCGCGCGACAAAATCCTGCTCGAGACGGATTGCCCTTATCTCGGTCCCGATCGCGACGCGCGCAATGAGCCGGCGAACGTCACCTATACGGCTGCGTTCATCGCGGAGGTGTGGGGAGTGAGCGAGCACGAGGTGCTCGCGCGCATGACGGACAACTTCGCGACGCTGTTCCGCGCCCAGCCGTGACCTGAGATTTCGATCTATGCTGTCGACCGCCATGCTCGAGGTGCTCGACGTCTATCGCTACTACGGCGCGCGTTGCGCGGTCTCGGCTCTGTCGTTTCGCATTGCTGAAGGTGAAAGCGTGGGACTGCTCGGCTTGAACGGCGCCGGCAAGAGCACGACCTTACGCATGCTCGCCGGGCTGAGCTCGCCTACACGCGGAGCCATCCGGGTGCGAGGCCAAGCACTGTCGCCGGAGGCCCATGATCTACGCGGCTTGATCGGCTTTTTGCCCGACCGACCGCCCGTGTACGAAACGATGACGGTGCATGCTTACCTGCGCTTTGCGGCCAGGCTGCGCGGGATAGCAGCGAGTCGGCTCGAGCGGCGCGTCGACGACGTCATCTAGGTTTGTGATCTTTCGCGTGTGGGGATGGACCCAATCGCTTCACTGTCCCATGGCTTTCGTCAGCGTGTGGGCATCGCCCAGGCGATCATTCATGAGCCGCCGCTGGTGGTGCTCGATGAGCCGAGCCAAGGCCTTGATCCCGCGCAACGCCTGAACATGCGTGCGCTCGTGCGCACCCTGAAGCAGCGTCACACGGTCGTGCTCAGCACGCATCTATTGCCTGAGATTAGTCTTTGCTGCGATCGCGTCTTACTGTTGCACGAAGGACGGTTGCACGCGGAAGGTAGCGAAGCTCAGATCGTGCAACGTTTCGCCCAGGCGTCGGTGCACGCCATCGATGCTGTCGTTCGCGCCAGTCGCGCCCAGATCGAGGTTGCCCTGGCCGATCTGACGGGTGTTACGCGTTGTGAGCTGCGTGAGGTCGAAAGCGAAGTGCACGTACACCTCGAGTGTGATCGTGATCTGCGTGCTCACGTTGGCCGCGGCTTTGTGCAGGCAGGGATCGACTTGCTCGAGTTGCGTGCGAGCGGAAATGGGCTTGAGGCCGTGTTTGCGTCGCTCGTGCAGAAGCCGGCCGAGGTTGCGGCATGAGGCGGGCTGCGCTCATCGCTCAGCGCGAGCTTGGTGCGATGTTGGCGTCGCCTTCGGCTTGGCTGATTGCGGGTGTCGTGTTGTGCTTGGACGGACTGCTATTCAACGCGTTTGCGCTCGGCGCCGAGCCCAAACCTTCGTACCGCGTGCTCGAGGAGCTCTTTCAAATCACGAGCGGCACGACAATGGTGTCTGCGGTGCTGATCTCCATGCGGCTATTTGTCGAGGAACGCGAATCAGGCTCGCTCTTACTGTTGTTCAACTCGCCAGTGCGCAACCTCGAGATCGTACTCGGCAAGTTTTTCGGAGCGTTTGGCTTTCTCACGCTGCTCGTGCTGCTGAGTAGTCATTTGCTCGTGTTGATCGCCATGCGCGGCACTCTGGCACTCGGCCATGTTTTGGTCGGGTTTGCGGGCTTATTGATGCTGGGAGCGGCATCGCTCGCGATTGGACTACTCGGCTCGGTGCTGGCGCGCAGCCAGCTCGTGGCGGCGCTGCTCGGCTACGCGCTGCTCGTCACCTTTCTTATCGGATGGCTGTTGGCGCGCATCAGCGACCCTCCGCTCTCGGACGTGCTGATGTACTTAGCGATGTGGCAGAGCCACTTTCTGCCGCTTCAGCGCGGCACGTTGGCGGCAAGTCACATCGTGTACTTTGGCTCGGTGACGGGAGCGTGCCTTGCGGCTGCATCCTACGTGCTTGGAGGGCAGCGGTGGGATTGAGTGCAAGCTCGTGGTGGCTTGCGCTCGGGCTGACGTTGTGGCTCGCAGGAGAGCGCGTGCTCGCTGACTCGAGCTTGCGCACGGCGGTAGGCGCGATGACTGCATCGTGCTTGGTGTTGGCGCTAGTCTTGGATTTCTTCGCTTGGCGCCGGACGGAACGCGGTGCGCGCTCCGGTCGTGCATGGCGGCTTTTTGCGGCTGCGCTGATCGCTGCCGCCGCGGCCTTCTATGTAAGTCTTGCGTTCATTGGGAGCGCACCCGCTGGCTCCGTGCTGTCATGGGCGTGGCTTGTGCCCTTACTGTTGGGGGTACCCGTTCGGCTGGCTGCAGATCGCGCGTTTCGCAGTGGGCCAAGCGATGCACAACGTATCGCGTTGCGTGCGCGTGCCGGTCTGCGCTTTGGCTTGCTGCTGAGCGTGGTCAGCGGTGTGAATTACGGCGTAGTGAGCCATGATGTCGGCAAGGATTTCTCATATCACGCAGCGACTGAGCCTAGTGCGCAAGTGCGTGAGCTGGTGGCACAGCTGCGAGAGCCCGTGGAGCTATGGCTGCTGTTCGACCAAGGAAGCGAGGTTTTACTGGCCGCCAAACCTTACTTTTCTGCCTTGGCTCATGTCTCCCCGAAGCTTACGCTTCGCATTCGGGACGCGGTGCTCACTCCTGAGCTCTTGCGCAAGCATCAGGTGCGCGGCAACGGTTATGGTCTGCTCCTTGCGGGCCAAGGCGATGGGCAACGTGGCGAGTCTTTCTACATCGGCGAAGAATTGCGCGATGCACGACGTGTGCTCAAGACCTTGGACTCGCATATCGCCAACCACCTGAGTGTGCTCGCGCGGCCGTCGCGGGCCGTGTACGTCACGACGGGTCACGGCGAGCGATCGGTCGCAGGCGATGTGGAGGAAGCGCGCGGCCGATACCTGCGCGACTTCGAGCGTCTGCTCGCGCGCTTCAACGTGCGCCTGCATCGACTCGGCCTCAAAGAAGGGCTGGCACGCGCCGTACCAGCCGATGCAGCGGCCGTGTTGGTGCTCGGTGCCGAACGACCATTTCTTGCAGAAGAAGCGGCGGCGCTCGAAGCCTATGCCCGCAAGGGAGGGCGCTTGTGGTTGGGCCTAGAACCGGGGGTGGACGCTGAGCTTGCATCCTTGCTTGCGTTGAGCGGCGTGACCGGTGCCGGGGCTAGTGTGTTGTGCAGATCAAGCCATGTGGTCCGCTCGCGCACGCTTGCCGATCAGGCATTGATACGCACTCAAGGCTACGCAAGGCACCCGATTACCCAAGGGGTACGCGGGCGGGGCTCGAAACCTCAGGTGGTGTTGGTGCGTGCAGTCGCCCTGACGCTTTCAACGCCGGTGCTTGCCAAAGAGCGAGTGGTGGCACTGCACAGTGAGAACGATTGTTTCGTGGATCAGAACGCTGACTTGATGCCTGCAGCAAGCGAGGTTGCGCAACGCTTACCGTTGCTGATTGCGAGCGTGCTCCCCAGCACAGGCGAGGCAGACGGGCGCATCGTGGTGAGTGCTGACGGCGATTTGCCCACAGATCAGGTGCTTCGCAACGAGGCGAACACGCTTCTTACCTTAGACATCATGCGCTGGCTGTTGGGCGACGACTCGTTGCGTTTGGTTGCCGGCATGGAGGATGACCTGCCGGTGTTGCATCAGCGCACGCAAGACCGTGCCTGGTTCTACCTCAGTGCGTTTGCGGTCCCTGCACCGCTCTTTCTCGTGGCGATTTGGCTGAGGCGAACGCGTCAGACCGGTTCCCCGATGTAAGACCCTGACGCACTTCGTCGGGGCGCTGTTCGCTAACCATTTCGCTTCGCGCCCAGTCGCTGTAGCCTAGAGGCTTGGGGGTTGCGTGCTGAACCGCTTTTACCGTTCTGGTGCTTGCGTCGGGCTCTCACTCTTGGCGGCATGCCTGGGCGATCCTGAGCCGCCTGAAAGCCCACAGCCTCAGCTCGGTACGCAAAGCGCTGCGATCATTTACGGTGAAGACGACCGGCGCGAAGTATACGAGCACCCCGATGCGATGTGGCGCGAACGGGCAAAGAGCTCTTCGATCGCGCTGATTCAAGCGCGGAATTTGCAGAGGCCGTCTAGCGGGCGCGTGTCGGTCAGCAAGCTCTCACTCGGTGAGCTCTTCGACTTATGCCCGGGCGAGCGCTTTGCGGAGCAGCCTGCTGCCGCCGACTGCTCGGCCGTTTTAATCGACCGGGACCTGGTGCTAACCGCCGGGCATTGTTTCGAAGCGAGCGAAGGCTGCGATTCCTACGCCTACGTGTTCGACTACTTCTACGCGAGCGAAGGACAGCTGGAAACGCTGAGCGCCGCAGACGTGTACGGCTGTCGCGACTTTGTGATACGACGGCTAAGCCCCCAGCATTCCAGCCAGCAGATGGACTTCGCCATCGTGCAGCTCGACAGACCTGCGCTTGCCCCTCGTCAGCCCGCGTTGATAAGTAATAGGAGGCTCACCAAGGGCGATCCGGTAATCTCGCTCGGCTACACGAGTGGGCTGCCTGCCAAGATCGATAGTGGTGCCCAGGTTATCGACCCACGCAGCGCGGCGATGGACTATTTCAGGTTGAACTCCGACACCTTTGCGGGTTCTAGCGGCGCGGGGGTGTTCGACCGCGAGGGGGCGCTGGTCGGCGTGCTGGTGCGAGGCGGCAAGGACTACGTTACTTCGGATGCGGGCTGTAGCGTTGCCGAGCGCGTGCCCGCGGAAAAGGACGGATCGCCCTGGGAGCAGGCGACCTACGCCACGAGGGCGATCGAAGCGCTGTGCGCGACCGGCTGGCCGAGTGTCGCGTTATGTGGCGTAGAGCCAAGCTGTGGCGATGGCTTTTGCACGATGGACGAGGTGGCGGGCAGCTGCCCTGTAGACTGCGCGAGCGCCGCCTGCTCTCGCCCGCCTTGCACGAAGGCTGGGCAACCGCTGCTCGTGGCAGGCTCGCCGGCTGACGACGAGCGCGACGAGCAGCTGACAGACGGCGGCGCCGATCCCAAGGCGCGCAGACCCGAAGGCTGCAGCATCCGCCGTGCAACCACGAGCGAGGTGTCTGGTTTCGCGCAGATCTTACTGTTGCTAACTGCAGCGCATTTGTGCAGACGACGCGCGCGTAAGCATTTAAGCGCTGGTACGTCGTAGGCTCTTGCAAGAACAGGACGATGCTCAGAGCGTGACGAGCGCGCTCTTGGCAGCTTCGTTCTTTGGGTCGAGTGCAAGAGCTCGCTTGTATGCGGCCTGCGCCCTGTTCTTGTCCCCGGCCGTCAGATAGGCCTTACCGAGCGCGGCATGAAAGCCGGACGTGCTTGGCGAGAGCTTCACGGCTCGTTGGTAGGCTTGGATGGCCCCGCGGCTGTCACCTGACTGCAAGCGCGCACCCCCGAGGCCCGCGAAGGTACCGGCATGACTGGGGTTGTGCTTGGAAGCTTGTTCGTAGGCCTCAGCAGCCTGCTTGTAACGCTTCGCCGCATAGTGCGCGCGCGCTTCGTCGCGAGCGGCAGACCACAATGCTTCTCTGTCGACCTTTTCGCCCGATGAAGCTGCGCGGCGGCTGGCGGCGCGCTCACGGCGGGACGGGCGCTCAGTGCGCGTGGAGCTTGCGACGGGGCTTGCAGTCGCCTTCTTGGCTTCTTCTTGTTGTTCTTCTTCTTTGGGCTCCGGCGTTTCCGCCGGCGCGGGCACCTCAGGTTGCATCACTTCGATGCGCGTGACCGTAGGAGTCGGCTCCGCCTTAGGCGCTTCTGCGAGTGGTAAGGCGGGTGGCGGTACAGCTTGCTGGGCGCTCGCGCTGTCTGCGCTTGCGACCTTGGCTTCGCGTGCGCGCTGATCTTGCTCGGCGACCGCCTTGTCGTCGTCTCCAAAGAGCTGCGCTGCTCCCAGGCTGAGTATGCCTAGCAACACCACCGCTGCGGCTGCGTAGCCGATCTTACGGTTACGTGCCGAACCGAGCGCTAGCAGCGCATTGTCGTCGTCCGCGTCGCCGGCAGCGCGCTGCGCAGGGCTACGCTCGGTGTGCTGCGCATCCATACGCTGTGCTTCCAAGATCGCGGCGGCGGGATCTCGCGGCAAGGTCAGCTGCGCGGAATCTCCCGCGGTGTGCTGAACGAGGACTTGCTGCGGCGTCTCCACAGCGTGAATCGCGTGCTGTGCAGGCGGCGCTTCGCTGCCGCGCGCGACCGTGCCCGATGCGGGCGCTGCCGCAAATATCGGCATGCCGACGAGGGTGGCGTAACCGCTGCGCTGGTCCGCGCTCGGTCGCTCGGCGACGACCGTGCGGGCATCGTCCGACGATTCGCCGTCGTGTTCATCATGGGCAAGGCCGTATTCAATGGTCGCCATTCGAGCCCGCGCCGAGTGGCTGGGGGCCGCGTTGCTAGTGGGAGCGTCGTTGGTGGCCGCGTTGGCGCTGGCGAGATCAATGGCGGCGTTTACGGTGGCGGACGGAGGTGCGGCCATCGAGGCCGCCCGCGGCAGGGGCGCTAGGGGCGCGTCCGCCGGTTGATCGAGCACGGCGCTCAAAGGATTGTCAGAAGGCTCGTCGGGGATGCTCAGCTCAATGCTCGGTGGGGCTTCGTCATCAGACCCGATCAGCACGGGCGCAGCTGCTTGCGACGGCCTGCTCTCGATCGCGGGCGTCAAAGCCGGGCCGGGCGGCGCAGACAGCGTCTTCTTACGCTGCTCGGCGACGCCCAGGATCTGATCGAGCCGAATAGGCTGCGTAAGATCCGCCGATGGTCGATAGGGTGCGGGCCGCTCGATCGTCTTGTCTTTAGACAGTGTCTTGTCTTTAGACAGGGTCGCATCATCGGAGATCGTCGTGTCTTTGGAGTCTCTTAGGTCCAGCACGCTGTCGAGCTCCACGGGCTCCGTGGCGTCGCGTTTGCGTGCGGCTTCGCTCGCTGTGCTGCGCTGCGGTGTAGGTGGCGGCGCGATGCTCGCCGGGCGTGCGCTCGGAGTCCGAGGCGGCGCTGTCATTTCTATCAACTGCTCGACTTGCAGCTGCTGTGTGGCGTCTGGACTACTGCGGCGCGCGGGTGGCGGTGGTGGCACGGAGCTGCGCCCCATGGGCCTAGGCGGCGGAGCGCTCGGCAGACCGGGAATACGCGAGGGGGATATCGGTGCGACCCGGGGCGGGTCAGCAGGAGCCTTGGCTGCAGGCTTGTTGAGCGATGCGTTGGGGTGCCTATTCACGGTGGCTCCAAAAGGTAAGAAAGGGTCCAATGTGCGACGCAGTTTCTGAGCAGAAAAAGGCCGATCCTGAGGGTCTTTGGCGAGTAGCGATGCGACCAGCGCCGCCACCTGCGGACTGAGCTCGGGTGGAAATGGGGGCAGTGTCCCTTCTTGTTGCGCGGCAAGCGTGCTCAACGTGTCTGCGCGGGCGAAGGGCGCGCGCGCTGTCAGCATCTCGTAGAGCACGCAACCGAGGGCGTATAGATCGCTGCGAAAGCTGACAAGCTTGCCTGCGAGCTGTTCGGGCGCGAAGTAGCCTGCGGTGCCAAAAATCACGCCGGAGGTACGCGCGTCTTCGAGCGGCCGGCACACGCCTGACTCGATCAGCACGGCGCGCGATGCTCCCGCGTCATCTTTCGCGAGAATGATGTGGGCGGGCTTCACGTCGCGGTGCAAAAGACCTGCGCGATGAAGCTCGTCGAGTGCGGACGTAAGCTGCGCGGTGATCAAAAGCGCTTCGGTCACCGGCAGCGCGCCATTCTTTTCGAGATGCGCATGCAACGCGATGCCTTCGATCTGCTCGCGGAATAACCACAGCGCGCCCTCGGTCTCACCGGTCGCAAACGGTAAGGCCAGGTTCGCGGCGCTCATCGTGGCTTGCTTCACCAGCTCGCGGCGCATCCGCTGTCGTTCTGCGGCCTGCGTGCGCGCAACCGGGGCGAGGACCTTGAGCAGACCTCGACGACCCGTTTCTGGTTCGTCCGCCACATACGTGCTTCCTGTCAGACCATGGGCAAACGGCGCGATCAGCGTGAAACGCTTTTCGAGCGCCGCCGGAACCACGTTCCAGGAGGCTTCTTGCCCCAGATGGCCATCACGCGGACACACCGCGTCATGGGCCCCCAGGGCTAACCGACAAAGAGGACAAACGAGCATGTTATTCGGGTCGCTCTCTGTTAAATAGCCGGGCCTCGACCATAAACACTAGGCCTACGATGCCGAATTCGCACAGCTTTGCGAGGCTGGCTTCGTTCCATATCCGTGCACGCTGCCAAAGATCAAGCGGAGCATACGCGACAAGCACCGACACCGACCATGCCATCCCACCTAGACCTCCACTGGCCGCTTCGAGGGGCAGCAGCCAGAGTAGGTACCAAGGGTGGATTTGGGGAGCCAAGAGCAGGGCCGCGAGTACCGTGAAGCGGGCCGCAGTCAATGGCGTCAGGCGGGAGCTTGCGAGCGCGCCAGCCACGCATAGCGCGAGCACCAGCACGAGCGCGCGCGCGAGCAAAC
The DNA here is from genome assembly GCA_038257655.1 of Polyangiales bacterium. GTDB lineage: Bacteria > Myxococcota_A > Polyangia > Polyangiales > DASUME01 > DASUME01. The sequence continues at coordinate 13,443 of JBBSJC010000070.1, forward strand.
CTGCGAGGAACGGGATCTCGAAATCCGCGCGGTCGGGTACTTCGCGGCGCGCCGCATCGGCTGGCGCCCACGGATCGAATGCGCTGCCGCGTGCCTGCTCGATAAGGGGCGCGAGCCCGTCCAAACGTAGATGGCCACGCGCACGTTCGTCTTCATCAGCCAATGTCTCGAGCGTTCGCACGACGAGAGCCTCAATCACTCCGAATAGTGCGTCGTTGCCTTGCCAGCGTTGCGCGTAGTGCATCGCGCCTGAGCTTTCTGCCGGGCGCGGCCACAACATCGGCGACAGCGCCGCGACGCATAACACCGAGGTGAGCAGCACGCGTTTGAGCCCGGCTCGCGCGCTCAGCGGCAGAAGCAAAAGGCCGACGAGCTTGGTCCCTGCAGCGATTACAAGGCCGATGCTCAGCAGGTTTGCACGTTTGGATGTCAGACCCAGCACGGCAAAGGCGAGCGCGCTGCCTGCCACCATATCCACGTGACCGTTCAGCGCGCTTTCGCTGAGCACGAGCGGATTGAGCGCATAGGCCATGACCGCACGTTGTGACGAACCGCTGCGTGCCTGGTTGGCGAGCTTGCCGACCGCGCGGATCGTGATTACGTGGACTGTCAGCATGCATAGCTTGAGCGCGATCGGCGCGTGCGCGATGCGATCGATCAACGCAAACAGTAACTGCGCAAGCGGCGGATAGATCGTGCGCAGCTCACGATGGTTGATGTGCGTCCACAGCTCATCGCGCAATCCGCGCAGCACCGGATCGTTGGGCGCCCGCGCGTAGGGATCGAGACCATGGCTGAGCACCCGGCCATCCCAGAGATAGCGGAACAAATCGTCCGAAAGCGCGGGCGGTGACAGCACGAGCACGATCCCGGCACACAGTGCGCCGCCGATGGCCAGACGTTGCGCACGCTCCTGCGGCAGCGCGTGCGCCACTGCGACGAGCCAAGCGTAAGGGATGAACGCAAGCGCGATAGAAGCCGCGATGCGCGTCGGCGATACCGATTGCAGTGCGAGCAAGCCTGGGATCGAACACGCCGCGCAAGTCAGCCAGAGCAGACGCTCGGCCAAACGTGCGGGCGTGACGCTCACCGCACCTCGATCGTGCCGAGCACCGCGCGTCCGCCCGGCGCCACGTTGACCGCGTACACGCCCTGCGCCTGCCCTTGTAGCCATAACGACGCGTTGACGGTGGCAGGCAGGTCGGCGCCACAGGTCTTACCGTGAGCGACGGCTAGCTCGTAGCGGCCCTTGGCAAGTTGAGCAAAAGCGGCCTGTTGAATCGCAAATGGCGCTGCGCTCTGGCAGACCTGCACGCGCGATACGACGCTTTTGGCGAGCGAATCTTGCCCGCTTGGCTCGGCTGCGGTCAGGGCCAGCTCCAGGTCGACCTGAGTATTGTGGACCAGCGAGATGAACAGACTGGCGTTGCTGGCCTCGGCCTGTCGATCGACGCGGCCGTCGCAGTCGTCGTCAAGCCCGTTGTCGATTGGTCTTTCGACCTCGGCGCAGGGAATCTCGAGACGCGTGATGCCACTTGCTGGCGTGAAGCCGATGCCGCCGCTGTCGCCAATGTGCGGCGCGGAAGGGTAGCGAGGAGTTGCGGTCACGGCTGCTGGGCCGCAGCCCAGAAAGAGAACGGCGGCGAGGAGAGAAGTGCAACGAGCATGCAGCATGGCCGGGACGCTACCAAAGCTGAGCCTATTTCGCCATGTCAGGGCGGACCCATGCAGCAGTGAAGCGGAGGCTTAGGCTGCGCGCGGGAGCCCGTCGTCGTGATCGGGCGTGAGCAGCAGCTTGCAGACACCGTCCGCATCGCGCAGCTCGTACAGCACGGGCGGGACCAAATCGCGCGCAGGCGTCAGTGGCGTCATCGCGCCGCTGTCGGACAGGGCTCGGGCTTCGGGAGCGTCGAGAATCAAAAACAGGTGCCTGCAGCCATCGGAAACGGGGACGACCGCCACATCGACGATGCTGCGGCGATCAAGGGACAGCTCCGTGCGCCCGCGCCGGATCAACACGCGGCGATTGGTCACGATGTACTCGGTGTCACGGCCCAATGCCCGCGATCGCCAAAGCCCATGCCACGCAAGCCACGCTCCGACACTCAGCAACACGCTGAAGGAGAGGGTGGTGGCGAGAAACAAAAGCAGCCAAGTCCACGAGCGAACCTGCAGACCGAGTTGCTCGAGGCCGAGCACGACCCCAAACGCCTGCATGCCGTAGCTTATCGCGACCCATAAAACGCTGACGCCTGCGGCCGCTGTCAGCAGATCACGCCAGCCGAGCAGCCAGCCTTGGGGGCCTCCGCCCCACAGCACGCGTTCATGGCCATCGAGACGCTCGGCGAGGGGCACTTCTGGATCGCCCAGATTCTCAGCGGGAGACACCCCGCGGATGCAGGCAAATACCCGATCGGGCGCGACCACATTGAGCAACATCAAGCGCTGCTTGCGCGCGAGCGGACCGAAAGGTGTGGCGCGCACGAGCTCAAGATGGCCCACGCCCGGTGTGTCGCGATTCCACAGAATGCGTGCGTAACTCACGGCGTGGCGATCGATCCAGCGCTGTACGGGCCCACGGCGCCACAACACGCGGCGATCGGTCACGACGTATTCGCATGTATCGTGAAGAAACCGTGGCGCGAGCGCCACTCCGAGTGCCAGCAGCGAGAGGTAACTGGCCATCAAGCCTGTCTGACGGGCGCCGGGTAACTCCGTAATCCAGAGCAAGGCGCAGAACAGACCGCAGATGGTGGCGAAGGCTGCGAGCAGCATCGAGCCGAGCCAGAAGACCGGATCCCGGGAGACGCCGCGGGAGGGCTTACCGTGCCAAAGCACGCGTTCCGAAGGAAGTAACCGCCACGCGCGTTCAAGCGTCATTCAGTCCCCTCGCAGGCTTCTTCAATCTAACATGCTTCTCAACACGATGACGGCAAGCCTTCTCCAACAATCCATTGCGTACGTTCGCACACGCATCACCACCCGACCTGCGCTCGCACTCGTGCTTGGCTCGGGGCTCGGCGCACTGGCTGATGATTTTGCATCGGCCGTGTCCATTCCATACACAGACATTCCGGGGATGGAACGGTCGAGCGTGCAAGGACACGCAGGTCGTCTGGTCGCCGGAACCTTGGAGGGCATTGACGTCATCGCGATGCAAGGCCGGCTTCACCCTTACGAAGGGCACGCGCTCGAAGCCGTGGTGCTCGGCGTGCGCTTGATGCTGTCGTTGGGAGCTGCGACCTTACTTGTCACGAACGCCGCAGGAGGTCTCGACCCAGCGCTGCCCGCGGGCTCACTCATGTTGATCGAGGATCATATCAACCTGAGTGGACGCAACTGTCTCGTAGGCGGAAACGATGATGCTCTAGGCCCGCGCTTTCCCGACATGTCGCGGGCCTACGATCAGGCGCTGTCCGCGCTCTGTTTGGAGGTAGCAGGTGAGCTCGGGATAAACCTTACTTCGGGAGTTTACGCGGGTGTGCTTGGACCAAGCTACGAGACGCCTGCGGAGGTGCGGATGCTGCGCCAACTTGGCGCGCACGCCGTCGGCATGAGCACCGTCCAAGAGGTGATCGCCGCACGTCACATGGGTGCCCGGGTGCTCGGTTTGTCGTGCATCACCAACCCCGCGGCGGGCCTGAGTGCGGAGCCCTTGCGGCACGACGATGTGGAGCGACGCGCCAAGGCCTCTGCAGCGCAACTTTCGCAACTCGTGCGAGGCGTGGTCGCACGCGTTGGGAGCCTGCCCGCGTGAGCGAAATCTTGATTCGTCGCGGAACGCTTATCGCGATGGACGAGGCGCGCAGCGTCGGCCCGCGTGACATGCTGATCAGCGGCAAGCGGATCCGCTGGATCGGTGCGCCCGGTCGCGCGCCGCGACCTGAGGGTGATGCCACGCGCGCCGTGATCGATGCGACAGGCTGCGTGGTGGTGCCCGGCTTCGTGCAGGCGCACGTGCATCTGTGTCAGGTGCTATTTCGTGGCCTCGCGGATGATCTGCCGCTTCTGCGCTGGCTACGCGAACGCATTTGGCCGTTTGAAGCGGCCCACGATCGACGCAGCTTACAGACGAGTGCAGAGCTCGGACTGTGCGAGCTGTTGCGGTCGGGCACCACGACCATCCTCGACATGGGCACAGTGCACCATCACGAGGTGGTGTTCGAAGCCATGTTGCGTTTCGGGATACGAGGTGCGAGCGGCAAAGCGATGATGGACGTGGGCAGTGGCGTGCCGCGCGGCCTGCGTGAATCCACACGCCAGAGCCTGAACGAGAGCGACGCGCTACGGCTCGCGTTTCATGGCGCAGACGCTGGGCGTTTGCGTTACGCCTATGCACCGCGCTTCGTGCTCTCCTGCACGCAAAGTCTGCTGCGTCAGGTCGCCGAACGCGCGCGTAGTCAGGGCGCGATGGTGCACACCCACGTCGCAGAGCACGCGAGCGAGCGCGCCGAGGTGCGCCGTGCGCTTGGCGTCGAGGACATCGCCTATCTCGAAGCCTGCGGGATCAGTGGACCCCATGTGGTGATGGCCCACGGGGTGCAGCTCAGGGCAAGCGAGATGCGGCGTGCGGCGCGACTCGGGACGCGCTTTGCGCACTGTCCATCCGCCAACCTCAAGCTCGCGTCAGGCATCGCCGACGTGGTGCGCATGCGCAAGAACGGTCTGATAGTCGGCATCGGCGCGGATGGAGCTCCCTGCAACAACCGCCTCGATGCGCTCGGTGAGCTGAGGCTTGCTGCCCTGCTCGCCAAGCACAAGCGCAACGATGCAGCGGCCCTGTCTGCGCTCGATGCGCTGGCGCTTGTCACGATCGAGGGGGCACGCTGTCTCGGGCTAGACGCTCAGAGCGGATCGCTCGAGGTGGGCAAAGCGGCCGACGTCACGGTGGTCCGTATCGACCAAATCGAGCACGCGCCGGCGCTCGACCCGGTAAGCGCGCTCGTCTACTCGGCCTCCGGCCGCGACGTACGCGACGTGATCGTCGACGGAGTATTGCGGGTCCGCCACAGCGAGCTGCTGGGCATCGACGTGCAAGAAGTATCGGCGCGCGCGCGCCGTGAGGCGATGCGTCTCGTCAAGAACGTTGACCAACTCCACGCGTAGCCAGCACGAAGCGCTAGTGCAGTTGCTGTGACTTGACGAACTGCTCGATCTCGGCGCGGTCGCGTGCGCCCTCGGGCGCGTTGGCGAGGAACAATCGATAGTGCTCGAGTGCCTCACCCATGCGCTTTTCTTCGCGCAGCACGTCTGCATACATGCGATGGGCATCGGCGAGCCAAACCGGCTTTTTGAACAAGCGATCGCCGCGCAGCACGGCCTCTGAAAACGCGACGCGAGCTTGCGTGCGGTTACCCCGATCGAGCTCGAGACTGCCCAAGCGATACCACCACTCGCCATTCTCCGGCACGGCCCTGACTGCCTGCGTGTAGGCATCGACGGCATCGGGCAGTAGGCGCAGCTGATCGTAAACGTCGCCCATGTTAGCAAGGGCTTCATGTCGCCCCGGCTTGAGCTTGAGGGCGCGCTGCAGGTGCTCGAGCGCGTCTTTGACAGCTCCGGTGCGCAGCTCGATGCGGCCGAGCAACCAGTAGGCATCGCCCAAGTTCGGGTCGCGCTCGATCGCCTTGGTGATGCTTTCGAGGGCGCCGCTTAGATTGTTTTGCTCTAGCCGTGCCCAACCAAGATAGAGGTGAAAGTCCGCACGTAGCGGCTCGAAGCTGACCGCGCGCTCAAAGCGCTGCGCAGCTTGAGCGGTGTCGTTGCGCGCGAAGAGCACGCGTCCGATGTAATGTTCAGCCTCGGCCGAAGATGGGCGATCACGCAGGACCTCTTGCAGGATGCCATCGGCTTCATCGACGTTGCCCGCGGTGACGAGCGCGGCGCCCAAACGCATCTTGAGATCCGTGTCATTCGGTCGTGCCTTCAACGCCTTACGATAGGCTTCGACGGCGGCAGCATAGTCGCCGCGGGCCTCGCACAGCTGGCCGCGCTCGAGCGGCAGCCCGGGATGACCAGGCTCGAGCTTCTCGAGCTTGTCGAGACTGACCTGAGCTTTGGCGAGGTCGCCCGACCTGCGCTGCGCCGTGGCCATGCCGAACAAAGCGCTCGAGTCGCGAGGATCAAAGCGCAGTGCGGCCTGAAAATGGTGCAAGGCCTCCGGCAAATGGTGGCGATTGAGCTCGGAGTAGCCGAGCATGCGTCGCACTTCCGCGCTGTCTTCCACCTTGCCTGTGGCTTCGCTCAAAGTGCGTGCGGCCTCCTCGGGACGATCGGTCTTGAACAGCAGCTGCGACAGCGCCACGTAGCCTGCGAACGTATCGGGAGACAGCTCGATTGCTTTGCGAAACGAGGCTTCTGCAACGTCGTTCTTGTCGACCGCCTGCTGGGCGTGGCCGAGCCACAACAGAACATCTGGATTGTCTTGGAAGCTCGCGGCTATCGGCTCCATGCGCGTGAGTGCCTCTTGCGGGCGTTCAAGCGCGAGTAAAGCTTGCGCTGAACCGAGCGTCGCTTCGACGACCGGAATGCGCTTGAGCATGTCGGGCTTGTTGGACGGTTTGGCGCTCAGCGCTGAATCAAAGCGCGCCAGCGCATCGCGCGGACGCGCTAAGCGCATCAACATGCGGCCAGAGCCTAGCAAGACGCCCACGCGCAGGGGATCGGCGCTCAAGGCCTGTTCGTAGGCTGCCAGTGCAGCACTGGGTTTATCCAGCTTTTCCTGGATTTCGCCCTCGAGCGCCCAGGCATCGGCGCGGTCCCTGCGTGAAGGCCGGGGTCTGATGCCATCCACAGGAACGAGGCCCGTCGCCTTGCGCGTGTACTCCACTGCCTCGGCAGGTTCTCCGCGCAGAAGCATGATTTCCGCCATCCGTGCGAGCGCCGAGGAATGGCGTGAGCTTGTCTTCAAGGTCGCGGCCACGGCGAGCTCGGCTTCGGCGCCTTTGTCGAGGCCAGTGGACGCCCGGGCCAAGCCCCAGCTCGCACGCGCGCCTGCGCCATGCCGCTGCGCTTCTTCGAACGCCTTGACGGCATCGGCATAACGTTGCTGCAGGAGGGCGACTTCGCCGTTCACGAGCGAACGGTAAGGGTCGTCGTCCTTTGGGACCTGCTTGAGCAGCGTGACCGCTTCGTCAACCTTGCCGCTGCGCGCCGCGTCCGCCGCCCGTCCCAGCGTCAGCCCCGGTGCGTCGGCTCCACGCTCCATCACGCGCGACATGATCGCGACCGAGCGCTGTGCACTCTGCGGATCGTCGCCGAAGCGCAGCTGGTACAGCGCTTCGTGCAACAGGCTGCGCGTGAGTAGCTGCCGATTGAGACCCGCCTCATTGCGGGCGTCGCTCAGCGTTGCAAGTGACTTGCGAACGTCGACATACGTATCGGAGAGCGCTTGCTTTTCTGCCTGCTGAATCGCCGATGTGACTTTGATCGGGTCGCCTGCGGCAGGCAGCAGCTGCTCGACGAAGTACACGCCGACGTAACCAGGGGGCGTCCTCAACCCTAGAACTGCGCCGCCGCCGCCGATCAGAACGAGCG
>JBBSJC010000071.1:0-20843 GCA_038257655.1 Polyangiales bacterium
CGTGGGCGCGGATGATGTCCGCTTCGTACAACTCCCAAAATCCGGGGCCAACCTTGGCCGGGTCCTGGCCATTCAAATAGGCGTTTGCGTCATTGACCGTGTCCGGCGACGTGGTGAACGCATGCCAGTCTGACTTCGTATCCGTGCAAATGGCTGGGCTCAGGGTAGGGCAGCCCATATCCGCCTGAAAACCAGCGATCGCGGTGCCGAACACGAAGTCCTTCGGAAACGGCAAACCTTCAGGCGCGGTTTCTCCCGGTCCCGCCATGCCTCCGTCCACACCTGTCGGCGGCTGGCCCGTGCTCGCGTCTGACGAGTCCGTTGGCGCGCCAGCTTCGGCAGGCTGGTTCGCCGGGGGCATCTTGACCGGGTCGGTGCTCCCCCCGTCGCCGGCGCTTGTCACCGCGCAACCCGCCAACACGCCTGCCATCAAACCGCAGCCCAGATAAGTGAAGGGGGAAGACATGGCCGCACTTCTACCTTCACTAGAAATTAGGAGCAAGGGGCTCGCTCACATTTTGTTGCGCGTGCGATTGGGGCCGCCGTGTTTCACCATGGCTGTCGATGATCAAAGAGCTCGCGCGCAGCGTACTGTCCACTGGCTGTCGGTTCTCCACCGTGCTCGCGCAGCACGAAACGAGGATGGCGGGGCAGCTTACGATCTTGTGTTACCACCGCGTGCTGCCTGCTGCCGACAAGGCCGCCTACTTTGCCCCGGATCTCGTGGTGACCCCGGCCGCCTTCCGCGTGCACTGCGAAACGCTCGCCCGCCGCTTTACGGTGCTGACGCTAACCGACGCTTACACAGCCTGGATGACAGGAGCGGCTCAGCCCAAGCCCCTTGTGGCGATCACTTTTGATGATGGCTACCAAGACAATCACGACTTCGCCGCGCCTGTGCTCGCGCAGACCGGATTGCCGGCGACATTTTTTGCAATCTCCGACCTCGCCAACACGCCTGCGTCGCCTTGGTACGATCGTATGGCGCGCGCGGTGCAGAGCTTGAACGCTCAGGGTCGGGGTGTGGCCGCGGACGGTTTGCTCGCGTCCACCCTCGCCGACGGTGCGTCCGTGCGCGAGATTGTGGCCCAAGCGAAAAAGCTAGGCAGCGCGCAGCGTGCGACCCTACTCGAATCCTTGTTAAAAACGGCAGGACGCGCCGCCGGCAGCCGCGCCGATCGCATGATGACCTGGGATGAGCTCAAAGCATTACAGCGCCAGGGGCACGAGATCGGATCGCACTCGTGCACCCATGAGATCTTACCGTTGCTGGACGATGCCGCGCTGGCTCGGGAAATTCGTGATTCAAAACAGAAGCTCGAGGCGGCCTTAGGAACCCCCGTGCGGACCTTATGTTACCCCAACGGCGACTACGACGTTCGCACCACCCAGCTTGCAAAAGAGAGCGGTTACCTATGTGCGGTCACCACGCGCAACGGCAGCAATCATCAGAATGTTGCGCCTTACGAGCTCAAGCGACGCTTCATCCATGAGGGACGTCTATCGCGGCCACTCGGTCGCGCCTCGCCCACCCAGTTTCGCCTAGAGATAAGCGGCCTTGCGGACCTGGCCTATCGACGCAAAGAAGCAACCCACATCCCATGAAGATTGCGTATCTCACCAGTCTGTATCCGGCCGTATCCCATACCTTCGTCTTGCGTGAGGTGCTGTCGCTGCGCGCGCGCGGTCATCAGGTAGGCACCTTTTCGATCCGCAAGCCTGCAGCCCACGACATCAAAGGTCACGATGCGCAGCAAGAAGCCGCGCACACCCGCTGGCTTGTACCAGGCAACCCCACCTCCTACGCCAAGGCGTTTGCCTGGCTCGTTAAGCAGGGAGGCGCCGGCGCTGTGCTTGCCATAGCGCAGGCTGGCACAGACGTTTCGCCGCGTGAGCGCGTGATGTGGTCGATCTATTTCGCTGAGGCGGTGCAGCTTGCGCATTGGCTTGCAAGCGAAGGTTTCGAGCACCTGCACTGTCACTTCGGTAACACGGGCTCAAACACGGGCATGCTCGCAGCGGCGCTGGCGGGCATCCCCTTCAGCATCACCTGCCATGGCTCGGAGCTCAACGAGCCTGAGAAGTTTCGGCTGGCGCAAAAAACCCAGCACGCCGCGTTCATGGTGTGCGTCAGTAAGTTCGGTAAGGCGCGGCTGATGCAATTCACGCCGCCTGCGTTGTGGCCCAAGCTGCACGTGGTCCGCTGCGGCGTCGAAAAGATCGACCCGAGTCCGATGCCCGCTCACGAGGGCCCTGGTCGCATCCTGTGCGTCGCGCGGTTTTCAGCGGAAAAAGCGCATTTGGTGCTGCTTTCTGCCCTGTTGGAGCTCAAGCAGGCGGGCCAGGCGTTCCACTGCACGCTTGTCGGCGATGGCCCCTTGCGCGCTGCGATCGAAGCCCGCATCGCTGAGCTTGCCCTGTCCAGCCACGTCACCTTGACGGGTTCTCTCGCACCCGACGCGGTCGCCGAGCAATACGAGGCCTGCGACATCGTCCTGCTCGCAAGCTTTTCAGAAGGCGTGCCCGTGGTGCTGATGGAGGCGATGGCCCACGGACGCCCGGTGGTCGCAACGCGCGTCGGAGGTGTCGCCGAGCTCGTTCAACACGAAAGCACCGGCTTCGTGGTCGCGCCTGGTGATGCGCTCGAGCTCGCAGCGGCACTCTCGACCTTACTGTCTGACAGGGAGCGCGCAGCAGCGATGGGGCGCGCGGGGGCCGAGTCCGTGTGGCACGAGTTCAGTGTGCCGCGCTCAGCCGAGCGTCTGGAGACGCTGTTTGTGAGTGCACACTCGGCTGCCAGTCAGAAGTAGTAGATCGCAGCGATCGTGCCGGCGACCGCGCTGCCAAGGCTGCTGCCCGGGGAGGTTGCGACGACCACGTTCGTCGTTTCGATATCGACCGACGAGGTCGCTGCGCCCATCGGGTTGAGCACCGGCACGTTCGCGCTGGTGGATTCGTAGCGCAAGCGCACGCCACCCGTCAGCTGCAGCGCAAGACCCTCCAGCCCTATCGCGCCGAGCTGTACTTCGACGCCCATCTTGAGCCCGCCTTCGAGCAGCATCCCCTTGCCAAAGATGTCGTCGGCGCTGCCGGTCGTGCCGCGCGTATCAGTCGCGCTCGAAATCGCCAGACCCGCGTAGGGCACCATCAACAAGTTGTAGTGTTTGCCCGAGCTGAGCGAGAGCGGAATGCCTGCGTGAAATGCATAGGCGCGCACGGTCGCGTTGTCCGCGTCGTCCAAGTTCGTGACCTTGATCGTGCCGCCTGAAAACGAGAAACCGACGCCCGCTTCGATCGCAGTTCGGCGTGAGAACCAATAGCGCACGCCCAACACGGGTGCGGTGATAGGCGAGCTTGCCGTGCGTCGCGCGCCGCCGCCGCCGATCGGATCGGATACGCCGACGGGGACCTCCGCCAAGCCGAGTAAACCGATGCCGATGCGCCCCACGACCGCATCGTGATCGCCATCGCCCTTGGGCTTTTCCTTGTCGCCATCCTGATCGGCGCCTTCCCAATCAGCGTCCATCCCGCCGCTGGCACTGCCGCTGGTATCAAAGGCGGGCGGCGATTCGGGTTTTTCGGGAGCGATGGGATCGGTCTCGCCCAGCTCGGGGTCCACCTGCGCAGAGGCAGGGCTACTGGCGACCAAACACAAGAAAACCAACAAGTTGAAGCGCATCGAGCGAGGCATGGGGCAAGCCTTCCTGAATGTAGGGTTACGCACCTATCACAGGCGGCCATTCCTCCGCCACGGCATTCGCTTGACCTCTCCCTGGGACGCGCCTAGAAACTGATAGTCGTTCAAACAATTTTGAAAGCTCGGAAGGGCGCGTGTTCGGCGCGGCCGTGAGCGGGAGCAAGCGTGGCCAACCTGATTGCAGATGTGGGGGCGCGCAACGAGTCGGCAAACGAGCACGCGCTCGCCGTGCGCTCCATGTTCGACCGTATTTCGCCGACCTATGACTTGCTCAATCGCTTGTTGTCGGTGGGCATCGACAAGCGCTGGCGCAAGCGTGCGCTCGTGTTGTTGGGCCGCGATCTGGTCGATGGTCCGCTGCTTGACTCGTGCACTGGCACGCTCGATTTGGCGCAAGCCATGGCGCAAAGCTTTGCTGGTCGTCGGGTGATCGCAGCGGATTTTGCCCGCGAGATGATCGTGCGAGGTCGCACCAAGGTCAGCGCGGACACGGGGCTGGCGGTGGCCGATGCCATGCGCTTGCCGATCCGCGATCAGGCCTTTGCCGGCATGACCTGCGCCTTTGGCATGCGGAACCTGTCGAACACGGAACAAGGCCTGCGCGAAGCGTGGCGCGTGCTCAAGCCGGGCGGAACCTTCGTGGTGCTCGAGTTTTATCGGCCGTCGAGCTTGTTCATGCGCGGGTTTCACGCCGTCTACGCGCGTTTCGTGCTGCCCGTTGTCGGCTCGCTCGTGTCGCGCGATACCGAGGCTTACGGTTATCTCGCCAAATCGATGCAGGGCTTCTACACGCGCAGTGAGTTTGAAAAGCTCGGCAAAGCCGCCGGTTTTTCCAAGGTCGAGGGCGAAGACCTGAGCTTTGGCATCGCCTCACTCGTGCGTTTTGTGAAGTAAGCCGATGCCTACCCCGCGTCGCATCGTCGTTGGCATCAGTGGGGCATCGGGCGCTCCCTACGCCAAGCGCTTGCTGGAGCTGTTCACAACAGAGGCGATGCGTCATGAGGTGAGCGTTTCGGTGGTGTTGTCGAGCACCGCGCGCCAAGTCTGGGCCCACGAGTGTGAGGGCCACGTCGAAGACTTCGGTCTGCCCATCTACGACGGCCGCGACTACAGCGCACCGTTTGCAAGCGGCTCGAGTGCGCCCGACGCCATGGTGATCGTGCCTGCCTCGATGTCGACGATCGCGCGTCTCGCCCACGGTATCAGTGACAACTTACTCACGCGCGCCGCGGACGTCGTGCTCAAAGAGCGCAAGCGTTTGGTCGTCGTGCCACGCGAGACGCCTTACTCAGACATCCACCTCGAGAACATGCTCAAGCTGACCCGCGCAGGTGCCGTGATCTTACCGGCATCGCCCTCGTTCTACGGTAAGCCTGCGCAGATTTCTGATCTAGTGGACAGTGTGATCGCGCGCTTGTGCGATCACCTGGGCCTTGCCCATGCCATCTCGCGCCGTTGGGGCGTCGACATCAATCTTGAAAAGCAACCCTCGGAGAAGCGCTGATGAATCCCCTCGATGCGATCGAAGACAAGTTGCGCGCTGGTGAGCGTCTGAATTTCGACGACGGCGTCGCGTTATTCATGTCCAAGGACCTGTTGCGCATCGGCAAGCTTGCCAACGAAGTGCGCGAGCGCCTGCACGGAGACCGCACCTTCTTCAACGTCAACATGCGCTTTGAAGCCACGAACGTGTGCGAAGCGTCGTGCAGCTTTTGTGCGTTTCAGAAGCTCGAAGAGGGCATGCCCGGCGCGCACACCACGACCCACGAAAGCGCGTGGGCGGAGCTGCGCGATTTTCCTGACCCTAAGCTGACCGAGCTGCACATGGTCAACGGCCTGAATCCAAACCTGCCCTTCAGCTGGTACGAGGAGCTGCTCGCTGGCTGGAAGCGCGTGCGTCCGGGCATCCACCTCAAGTGCTTTACCGCCGTGGAAATTCACTACTTCGCCCAGAAATTCAGCATGAGCTACGAGCAGGTGCTGACGCGTCTACGCGCTGCCGGCCTCGACTCGATGCCGGGTGGTGGCGCGGAGATTTTGAACGAAGACATCCGTCGCCGGATCGCCCAGGGCAAAGCCAACAGCGCGCAGTATCTTGAAGTGCACCGCGTGGCGCACAGGCTCGGCATTCGCACCAACACGACCATGCTCTACGGGCACATCGAGACCTTCGAGCATCGCGTTGACCACTTGCTTCAGCTACGCGCACTGCAAGACGAAACCCAGGGCTTTCAATGCTTCATCCCGCTCGCGTTCCATAACGAGAACAACGGTCTGCAGCGCTTGCCGGAACCCACTGCGTTTGATGATCTCAAGACACTGGCGATAAGCCGGCTGCTACTCGACAACGTGTCTCACATCAAGGCCTATTGGGTATCGATGGGCATCGACGTGGCCCAGCTCGCGCTCGGCTTCGGGGCCGACGATCTCGACGGCACGATCGTGCACGAAACCATCTATCACTCCGCAGGTAGCGATGTGCCGCAGGGCCTATCGCGCGGCGAGCTTGTGCGCCTGATTCGCGAAGCCGGGCGCATTCCGGTGGAGCGCGACACCTTGTACGGTGTCGTCGAAGAGCTGCCCGCGACCGAGACCTTGGAAGGGTCACTCAAGCTCAAGGATCGTAACAAGCGCCGGCTGGAGCTTGCGAGCATCTGATGCTTGAACCCGCGCGGCCGATATTCCGGGAGGATCACGCGGATCCGCGCATTCAGGGCGTGGCGTACCTGAATGCGTGGCCGGTCTTGTACGGTTTGATGCTCGGTAAGGAACCGGAGCGTCTGCGCATGGCCTTACCTTCTGTGCTCGCGCAGCGATTGGTCAGCCGGGAAGTCGATATGGCGCTCGCACCCGTGGCGACGCTGGCGTTGCGCGACGGCTTTGAGCTCGCACCCAATATCTGCATCGGTGCGGATGGGGAGGTCACCAGCGTATTGATCGTCGCGGAGCGGCCGATCGAGGAGCTTGAGCTGTTGCTCCTCGACACCGCAAGTCGCACCAGCGTCGTACTCGCGCAACTCGTGGCAGAGCATCTGCGCAAGGGACGCCCGCTCGCGGTCGAGCCGGGTGATCACGCGCGCATGCGTCGCGATGTCGCAGGCCGCACCGGTGCCGTCGTGATCGGCGACCATGCGCTCGCCCTGCGCCATCAGTATCCGTACGTGCTCGATCTGGCCGCCGCCTGGAAAGACTGGACTGGCTTACCCTTCGTCTTTGCCGCCTGGATAGCTCAGCGTGGCGTGCTCGACGAGCGGCTCTGCGCGATGCTCGATCACTCGCTGGCTTACGGTCTGCAAGCGCGTCGCGATATCGCTCATATGTGGGCCGCACAGCACGGCGGCTCACCAGACGTGTTCGAACGCTACCTGACGTCGCACATTCGCTACAATCTGGATGAACGCTATTTGGCGGGCCTACAGGAGTTCTTCGCACGGGCCGCACGCGCCCGACTTCTGCCAGAGGTGAGCGTGCGCTTTGCCGAGCGCGGGCCATGACGCAACGGGGCTTCGAGGGCGCTTGGCTTGTGCCGTGCGTTCCGGGGCAGTTGCCCATCGAGCACGGCGCCGTGGTGTTCGATGCCATGCAGCGTGTGCTTAAGGTTGGACCGGCAGCCGCCTTGCGCGCTGAGTATCCACACGCCCTGTGGAGCGTCGAGCGCGCGATTCTGCTGCCTGGCCTGGTGAACGCGCATACCCATCTGGAGCTCTCCGCGTTGCGCGGCCACACGCGCAGCGGCGCGGGCTTCGGACCGTGGGTGCAGAGCATGATGCAAGCGCGAGGCAGCATCGCTCCTGAGGGTGATCATGAGGCGATCGATGCCGCGGTCTCCGAGCTATTGCGAGCGGGTACCGTGGCCGTTGGCGAAGTCACCAACACGCTGGCAAGTGTCGAGTCCCTGGGCACTGCGCCGCTTTTAGGGCGCGTGTTCCACGAGATCTACGGCATGCGGCGTGAGACCGCGGACGTGATGCGTCGCATGGCGAGCCATGCCCATGAAGATGCGGGCCCTTGGCCGGCCAACCTGAGCTACGCGCCCGCTCCCCACACGCTGTATTCGCTGCATCCAGACAGCGTGCGCGCGATCGTTCACGATGCACGGGAGCGCGGGCAACGCACGACCTTACACTTGTCCGAGCACGCAGCCGAGCGCGCGTTCTTACACGATGGCAGTGGACCCTTTGCTGACTTTCTGGAAGCGCGAAAGGTCGACCCAGCCGATTGGAAAGCGCCAGGCCTTTCACCAGTCGACTACGCAGCGCAGCTCGGTGTGCTCGCACCGGACGTCATTGCCGTGCACCTGAGCGCGACGACCAAGCAAGATCTGGCGCGCGTGGCAGAAGCGCGCGCAGCT
Source organism: Polyangiales bacterium (assembly GCA_038257655.1). Lineage (GTDB taxonomy): Bacteria > Myxococcota_A > Polyangia > Polyangiales > DASUME01 > DASUME01. Next base: position 8,049 of record JBBSJC010000071.1, read on the forward strand.
TGCGTGCTGTGTCCGCGCTCCAACCTGTTCATCGAGCTCAGGTTGCCGCCCCTTTACGACATCCTGGCAGCAGGGCTTACGCCCGGTCTCGGTAGCGATTCACTCGCATCGAATACAACGTTAGATGTGTTGGCCGAAGCGGCAGCTCTGCGCGATCGGTTCCCACAGGTATCGGCCTTACTTTTGGTACAGATGGCGACCTGGTACGGAGCTGTGGCGCTGGGTCTTGAGCATCGGGTTGGCGCGCTGCGCGAAGGCCTCTCGCCCGGTCTTATCGCCATCGACTTGCCGGCCGAAAATGCCGCAGCCTTGCGCGACCCCGCGGCTCACATTCTGCGCTTTCCCAGCGCAGCGCGCCGCGTGTTAGCGCGACCTGCCTTGCCTACTTCGGAACGCTCCCTAGGAGATGCGCCATGAACACCACTGTCGTCCGTCACGTCGGTGAGCTCGTCAAGTTCAGCCACACGATCTTCGCGCTGCCGTTTGCGCTTGCAGCCGTCGTGCTCGCCTTACCGATCGGCGACGTCACCTGGTGGCGTGTAGCGTTAATCGTGTTGTGTATTGCGGCGGCGCGCACGGCGGCCATGGCCTTCAACCGGCTTGTCGATCGCGACTTCGATGCCGAAAATCCGCGCACGCGTGATCGCGAGCTGCCGCGTGGCGTGCTCAGCGTCGGCTTCGTTCGAACGCTCGTCTTTGCATCGTGTGCGGTGTTCGTGGCCGGGGCCGCGCTGCTCGGCCCCCTGCCGTTGATGCTCAGCCCCGTCGCTTTGGCGCTCGCCCTCGGGTACTCGTACATGAAGCGCTTTTCGAGCCTGTGTCATCTTGTGCTCGGCGCGGCGATCGCATTTGCACCCGGTGGCGCGTGGATCGCAGTGGGTGCGCCGATGGGCGTTGCGCCCTGGGGGCTTGTGCTCGGCGTCGCTACCTGGGTGGCCGGCTTTGATGTGCTCTACGCGTTGCAGGACGAAGGCTTCGATCGCGCCACGGGTCTGCGCTCGATTCCGGTGCGCTTCGGCGTCGTCGGCGCGCTGGTGATAAGTGCGCTCTTACACCTGCTGACGGTGGCGTGTTTGGTCGCAGTCGGCCTGTCGCTCGGCCGTGGAGTCGCCTATTTTGCCGGGGTGGCGATCGTCGCCCTCTTGCTCGCCTATGAGCACGCCCTGGTGAAACCAGGCGATCTAACCAAGATCAACAAGGCATTTTTCGACCTCAACGGCTACGTGAGCGTTGGGTTCTTGGTATGCACGCTCCTCGATCACATGATCGCGATGTGAATGCCACGCTGAATGCCGAGCTGAAGCCTGATCTGAACGTTGGGCTCGTAGAGCGCGCAGTCGAGGCGGGAAGGCTGCGCCATGCGGCGCTCTCTCGCGAAGTACGACGCGCCCACGGTATCGTGCACACGCCAGCGCAGGTCGCACGCTGGGCCCTGGCACAGGTCGATGCGTGTTTGCGAGCACAGCTCGGCTGCGCGCTGGGTCTGTCCGATTCGCGCGTGGCCTTGCTCGATCCCGCACTTGGCACCGGTACTTGGCTTGCTGCCGCACTCGAACGCATGAGCCCGCTTCATCCTCCCTCAGTCGGGCCGCAGCTCTTTGGTTTCGACATCGACGGCGCTGCGATCACGGCAGCAAACGAGCTACTGGGCCAAAGCGCTCAGCACGCCCACGCGACGTTATCCCTCCATCACGCCAACATGCTCAACTTGGCCGATCCCTGGGGCCCCTCGTTGCGCGATCGCGTGCGCGTGATCGTGGGTAATCCGCCCTGGTCTGCGCGCTCTCAAAGTCGTGGTCTTACGCTTAGCGACAAGTGGCTCGCTGAGTTTCGCAGCGATGGCGAAGGCGTATCCCTGGGTGAGCGCCGCTCAGGTGTGCTCTCCGATGATTACGTGCGCTTCTTTCGCTGGGCCCTCGAGCAAGCGCGTACGAGCCATGCCGGTACCATCCTCTGCCTTGCGACGAACTCGTCTTACTTGGATGGCCCCGTCCATCGCGGCATGCGCGAGGCCTTGGTCAATGCTTTTGACTATATCGAGATTCTCGATCTCGGAGGCAACGCCCTGCGCGGTACCGACGGAACAAGGGATGAAAACGTGTTCGGCGTACGCGTGGGCACCTGCCTTACGCTCGCCGTGCGTAAAGCTGACCACCAGCCCGACCACCAGCCCGACCAAAAAATAGCCGAACCGGCCGCACGTCAGGCTCGCATCTGTTACGCGAAGCTTACCGGAACGAGCGCGAGCAAGCTCGAACGGCTCACGCATCGTGCTGGGGACGTTCTGCCAGCGGCGCAAGTGTTCGCCAGCAGACCCTTCTTTCGTTTCATTCCGGCTCTGCCTGGCTACGACCGTAAGGGCTCTGAACAGCCCACCTTTTCGCTCGCCGAGGCCTTTCCTTTTCATCGCGAGGGTGTGCAGACCAACCGCGACGCCTTCGTGACAGACTCTTGCCCTGCGCGCTTGCTCGCACGCTTGCGCTCTTTTGCCGAAGGTAAGGTCGCGTTAGAAGCTGCTCCCCAGCTTTCAGATCCTGCATCGCGCGCAGCGCTGTTAGCGAGGCTCGACGCAGAGCCGCTCGCTTTGATCCGCGCGCTCGCCTATCGTCCGCTCGATGACCGCTTCTGCTTCAGCCTTGCGCCGTTCTGCCATCGACCGCGTCCTGACCTAGCGCGCGTAGTCTCTCGCTCCACGCTATGCCTGCTCAGCGCGCGCAAGGACCGCGGGCAAGGCGCCTGGAACCTCTTTGGTGTGACGCGCACGAGCGCAGACGGCTGCTACCTCTCCACGCGTTCCTCCTGTCGCACGCGCGTGTTTCCAAGCCACGACCCTGCGGGCGCACCCAACGTGGCTACGCGTCTGGGCGAGGAGCTGAGTACGTGCGTAGGCAATCTCGTCACGGGCGAACAGCTGATCGCTTACTGCGTGGGCATGCTCGCAGCGGAAAGCTTTCGGCGTGACCACGACGCGGAGCTGCACCTAGATTACCCGCGCATTCCCCGACCTCTTGAGGCGCAGATGTTCGAAGCGCACCGCGCGGCCGGAGATGCGTGGATTCGGGCATGGCTAGACCCGCTGTCCCATTTGGATGCCGATTCTGACTCCGAGTCCGCGCCTGAAGCGACGGAGCGCAAGGTGCATACCATCAGCTACGATCCAGCCCGCGCGGAGCTACGTTGGGGAGATCACATCCTCGAAAGTTTGGCACCTGAGCTTTGGCATTTTCGCATCGGGGACTTTGCGCCCTTCAAGCAGCTCAGCCGCACGGCCGTTTCGCTACACGACGTTTCAACGCTCAGACAGCGTGTAAGCGCATGTCGTGACGCCGCCGTATTGGCGGAGCGCGCATACCAACTGACAAGACCTGTGCGCTGAGCTGCAAATCGCCTTGCGGGTAGCTATTGACGCTTAGACCCGCTTTTGCGAGGGTAGAAAGTTGAAATGTCGTCACACGGCCACAGTCGCATGGTCGAGTTTCGGCGTGGTCAGGCCCGATACCTTCCGCAATCCAGACTCGCAGCCGGTGGCATGGCTGAGGTTTGGCGCGGGGAAGCGCAGTTCGAGGATGGGCACACCGAGAGCATCGCCATCAAGCGCGTTCTGCCCGCGCTGGCCTCCAATACCTTGTATCGGCGCATGCTCGAAGATGAGGCGCGCATCGGCATGTTGTTACGACATCCGAACATCGTGCGCGTGCTCGATGCCCGTGAGGTTCGCGGCACGTTCATCTTGATCATGGAGCTCGTCGAGGGTGCGTCCGGCCGTGAGGTGATCGGCCGGCTGCAACAGCGCCAGAGCCGCATGGCAGTGAGCACCGCTTTGTACATCGCACGCGAGCTTGCGCGCGCACTCGAGCATGCCCACGAAGCCATCGACGACATGGGACGCGCGCTCGAGATCATCCATCGCGACGTGTCGCCACATAACATTCTGCTCGGCAGCGACGGTCGGGTGAAGCTGATGGACTTCGGTTTGGCCAACGCCACGGCCAATCTATCCGAACGCGACCCCACGATGATCGGCGGTAAGTTCGGTTACATCTCACCTGAGCTCGTGGTGCATCGACAGGCGACGCATCTGCTCGACCTGTTCGCACTCGGCGTGATCCTTTGGGAGAGCATCACCGGCCAGCGCTTGTTTCAGGGTTCCGATGACGCCGAGACCGTGCGCAAGGTGGCGCGCTGTGAGGTGCCGGATGCAGCCCAGTTCAATCAGCAGGTCACCGAAAACGTCCAGGCCGTGCTCAGCAACCTGCTCGCGCGCGATCCAGCCGCTCGCTATCAAAGCGCCCGCGAGCTCGGCGCGGACCTCGATTATCTGCTGCAAGATCAAGTGCCAGGGCAGGGCGCCATCGAGGTCTCGCAGCTCGTCCGCATGTACCAGAGCGCGCGCAACACACATCGTCAGAAGCCAGTGACTAGTTCTGGCTGTCAACCGATCGGCACGGGCGCGCTACGACACGCGGCGAGCACCGCTGCGATCTCGATCACGGTTCAGCCGCAGGTCTCCAACAGTTTCGTCGACGAGCTCAAAACGTTGGCGACCGAAGGACGCTAGCGCTGATTGCACGCCTGACTGATCGACCGTGCTGATTGACGCGTGCTGATTGACGCGTGCTGATTGACGCCTGCTGCGATGCGGCGTAAATCCTCGCGAATTTTGCGAGGAGATCCCTGTGACCGAGATAGCTGCCGAAGTCCTACGCAACGCTGCCACGGCCATTCGCGTGCTCACCGTCGATGCGGTTCGCGCCGCTGGCATCGGGCACGTGGGCTTGCCCCTCGGTTGTGCTGAGATCGGCAGCGTGCTTTTCAGCGAGTTTCTCAAGCACGACCCGGCGGACCCGACCTGGATCGACCGCGATAGGTTCGTGCTGTCCGCGGGCCATGGCTCGATGCTGCTGTACTCGCTGCTGCATCTGAATGGCTACGCGCTTTCGCTCGAAGACATCTCGCGTTTTCGTCAGCTTGGCTCGATCACGCCTGGCCATCCGGAGCATGGCGTGACGCCGGGCGTCGAGACCACCACGGGCCCTCTCGGTCAAGGCCTCGGTAACGCAGTAGGGATGGCATTGGCTGAGCGCTTGCTCGCCGCCCGCTTCGGCAACGAGCTCATCGATCACCGCACCTACGTGCTCGCCAGCGACGGCGACATGATGGAAGGCGTAGCGAGCGAAGCTGCGTCGATCGCAGGTCATCTCAAGCTCGGTAAGCTCGTCTGTTTCTACGACGACAATGGTATTACCATCGATGGTAAGACTGAGCTGTCGTTCAGCGAAGATGTCGCCAAGCGCTTCGAGAGCTACGGCTGGAGTGTTCAGGCGATCGATGGCCATGATCTGGCGCAGATTCGCGCCGCACTCAGCAAGGCGACGGCGAGCGAAGACCGCCCGCAGTTGATCGTCGCGCGCACGCACATCGGCTACGGCTCGCCTAAAGTGGATACTTCCGCGGCGCACGGACATCTCAGCGATTCGTCGGTCGAGCAGACGCGCGCAACGTTGGGTTGGTCGCATGCGCCGTTCAGCTTGCCGGCCGAGTCTTACGTGGCGTTCGCCGAGGTGAAGGCCGCGGGGGCCGCTGCGAACAAAGCCTGGCGCGGTCGACAAGAAGCTGCCTTCAAAGACGCGGCGCTGCGTGCCCAATGGGGCCGCATGTTGGCGCGCGAGCTACCCGTCTCCCTTGATGAAATGTTTCCGGATTTCAGCGCCGACAAGCCGATGGCGACCCGCCAGGCCTCGGGCAAGATCTTGAACGCCTTAGCTGCGGAAATCCCGAGCTTGATCGGCGGGTCAGCAGACTTGGCTGGCTCCAACGGCACCACGCAAACCGGCGCCAAGTTCGTGAGCGCCGAAGATTTCGCGGGCCGCAATCTCGCCTTTGGGGTGCGCGAGCACGGCATGGGCTCGATCGCCAATGGTCTCGTGCTGCACGGCGGCATCCGCCCATACGTGGCGACGTTCCTCGTGTTCAGCGACTACATGCGGCCCGCCATTCGCTTGGCTGCGTTGATGGAACAGCCGGTCACCTACGTGTTCACCCACGACTCGGTTTTTGTTGGCGAAGACGGCCCGACCCATCAGCCGGTGGAGCAGGTCGCCGCCCTGCGTGCGATCCCCAACCTCGAGGTATGGCGCCCGGCGGACGCCCGCGAAACAGTAGCAGCCTGGCGCTCCGCACTGACGCGCAACGACGGGCCGGTCGCCATGGCGCTCACACGCCAGAACGTGCCCACGATCGAGCTTGCGGGGGTCGAGGAAAAAGCACGCCGCGGCGGCTACACCGTAGTCGAGTGCGAGGGAGCGCCCGAGCTCGTGATCGTCGCCACTGGCTCCGAGGTATCACTCGCGATGGATGCGGCCAAGGCGCTCAACCAGGAGGGCAGGCGCGTGCGCGCAGTCTCGCTGCCTTGTCTCGAAGTGTTCGAGGCCCAGGACACCGCGTATCAAGCGAGCGTGCTCGGCGAAGCCAGGCGCTTGTGCGTGGAAGCGGGCGTTCCCCAGGGGCTTGCGAGCGTGACGCGTCCGGGCGATCGCTTCCACGGCATGCGCACTTTCGGTGCCTCGGCCAGCTACCAGAAGCTAGCCCAACACTTCAAGTTCACGAGCGAGGCTGTCACCGGCGTGGCACGCGAGCTACTCGGCTGACGGCTGCCTGCGAGGGTTCGTCGCTCGCATTCGTCGGCTCGGGCTCATGGGACCTTTTGGCGACCCTGCGCCGTCCCTGCGGTTGGTCTCTGGGGGCGGAGCGCGCGCCCGAGGCTCTGCAGCGTGCTAAATGCTTCAGATGCTTCGCGACCGCGGGTGTTCGTCGTGAGTCGTCGTGAAGAGAAGGCAGGTCAGGTGCTGCGAAATAAGAGTGATCGACGGACGCTGCTGTGGGTGCTCGTGCCAGCGCTGCTAGTAGGCGCGCAATACGCAAACCCGTCGCTCGTGCCGTACCTGGCTTGGCTCAGCGCCTACTTCGCCTTGGCCTGCGGCGTGATCGCCCATAACCACAACCACTGCCCGACCTTTTCGAGCAAGCGTTCGAACCAGTTCTTCGCGAACTGGATTTCGGTGTTTTACGGCTATCCCACCTTCGCTTGGATCCCGACGCACAACTTGAATCACCACAAGTACCTCAACGCCGAGGGTGATGACACAAAGACTTGGCGCCATACCAACCGACACAATGTGTTCGTGGCGGCCAGTTACTTCTTCGTATCGTCTTACTATCAGAGCGGCCCCATCCAGCAGTTCATCACGGGCGCCAAGGCGAAGAATCCTAGGTTTTACCGCACGATCATGACGCAGTACGCGATCTGGGGCGGGGCCCATCTCTCGATGCTCGCGCTCGGCATCGCGCTCTATGGCTTGAAAGAGGGCGCGCTGTTGTGGGTTTACAGCATGGCGTTGCCTGCCCTGTTCGCGCTGTGGACGATCATGCTGTTCAACTACGACCAGCACGCGCATACCGATCCTTTTTCGAAGTATGACCACTCGCGCTCGTTCTCGAGCCCGGTGCTGAATTTCTTACTATTCAACAACGGCTACCACTACGTGCACCACGAGCACCCGGGTGCGCACTGGAGCACGCTCAAGGCGCTGCATGCGGAGGTCGCGCCGCACATCAACCCCGTGCTGATCCAGAAGAGCGTATGGTGGTACTGGTTTAAGCAGTACGCGCTGACGCCGTTTTTCCCGAGCCTAGGCACGGTACAGCTGGGGCCAGGGCCCATGCACCCGCCCACGTCCCACGCGCAAACGGCCGCTGTGCTCGAAGCGGGCGCGAGTCATCACCCCGAGTTTACGCGCGCTAGATCTTGACAGCGAGCGCGATTTCCTTAGAGTCGATTCAAGTATGACCTTCCCCATGTCCACCCGAATGACCGTTCGTTGCGCTGATTACGCGCAGCGAGTCGCAATTCGTGTGGACGCGCCATCTCTATGCATGGTCATGCACCGAGATAGCGTCTGGACGAAGCGGCCCACGGCAGGTCCACGGAGGAACTAAACCCTCACACAAACGTGACCAATCTGCCGCGGGCTTCCGAAAGGGACCCGCGGTTTTTCGTTTTGCCTGAACGACCTGTGCGCACCCCGCGCGCAGGCGAATGAGCTGGGCCGCGCGCCGCGCGACTCCGAGTGGCTTCGCATTGCCTGAAATCGAGATTCGACATGGGTTCGACAGCACAACATCGTCACCTTCCTTGGGAAGCCTCCCCCGCACGTGAGCTCGTGCGCATGGCGTGGCCGATCACTCTGTCCGGCTTGAGCTTTGCGCTAATGGGCGTGGTCGACACCGTGCTCGTGTCCAGCTTGGGCGAAGCGGAGCTGGCAGGCGTCGGCCTCGGCGCGATGATCACACTCGGTGTGCTCGGCTTCGGCTTTGGGCTGTTGCGCGGCGTGAAGGTGTTGCTGGCGCAGGCACGCGGAGCCGGTTCCTTCGAACAAGCGCGCAGCTACGTGGGAGCGGGCATCTTGATCGCGCTTTGGCTGGGGGTGCTGATGGCATGCGTGGGCCAGCTGGTGGCGGTAGGCGCGGCCCACTTTGCATCGAGCGCGCGTGCCGCTGACGCCGTGCGCACCTACGTGTCGATACGTACCCTGGGTGCGCCGATCATCATGCTCTACGTGGCTTTACGCGAGGCGCGTTACGGTCGATCGCAGACACGCTTGCCGATGATCTCGGCCGTCACCGCCAACCTGGTGCACGCGGCCCTCGATTACACGGCCATCTACGTACTGAAGCTCGGCGTAGCGGGTGCGGCGCTGGCGAACCTGGGCGCGTTCAGCGTGCAGGCGACGATCTTACTAACCGCAGAGCTGCGGGAAGGCATCGTAATCTCCATGCGCGCTTGGAAGGCGCAACGTGACGTGCTGCGCATGGGGATCTTCACGGGCTTGCAATGGCTGCTCGAGATAGGCTCGCTGACGGTGTTGTCGGCGTTGCTCGCGGGTGTGAGTGACCGCGACATGGCGGCGCATCAGGTGGCGGTGCAGGTGACTGCGTTCTCGTTTTTGCCTGCGCTATCGCTGGCAGAAGCCGCGACGGTGCTCGTCGCCCAAGCCGTCGGGCTCGGCCGCATGGCGCTCGTGCCGCGGGTGGCGCGCGCTACCTTACTGTTGTCCGTGGGGTACGTGGGTTTTTGCTCGCTTGCGTTCGTGTTCGCGGGCGCTCAGATCGCCCACGTCTTCAGCGAGGACATGGCATTGCGCACGCTTGCCCGTTGGGTGCTGATCGCCGCAGCCGTGCATCAGATCTTCGATGCCACCACGGCCGTGGGGCACGGCGTACTGCGCGGCGTCGGTGCGCAACGAAAGAGCGCATCGATCGCTATCGCCTGCGCATGGACCTGCACACCCTTGCTCGGCTTGTTGTTCGCGCGTGGCTTCGGCCTCGGTGCACCGGGCGGTTGGATCGCCATGAGTGTCGAGATGATCGCGGCCACCACCTTTTTGTGGCTGTACATCGCGCGCCATGGCTGGGTGCCTTCGGCGCGCAAATCCAGACGTCAGCTCAGGCCTGCGCCTGCGCGAGCATCGGCCTAAGTAAGGAGGGAGTATGTCGACCTTGTACGTGGAGAGTGCGGCTTTGGCTGTGCAAGTAAGGGTGTTACTGAGTCCGATCGCGCGCCGTGATCAGGATCTAGCGCGCAGACTCAAGCGAGCGTGCGATGACGTACCGATGCATGTGGCCGAAGGGATGTGCCATACGGGTCGCACGCGGCGCCTTGAGTACGGTGCCGCCTTGGGATCGGCGCGTGAGGCACTGGCGTGCGTCAAAGCCGCCGAGGGCGTCGGCTACTTACGCGAAGGTGATCAGGGCTTGTCGCTCAAGATAAGCCACGTGCTCGAGCGGATTGTCAGCGTGCTAGCGGCTTAGGCCGTGCGCACACGGGGCGAGGCCCTGGGCGCTGAGCATGAAGAGCTCACAGCTCAGCTTGTGCGGCGCACGTGCCGCATCCTCGGCCACGCGTTGAGCAAGAGCGCGCCGCGCAAGCGCGTCATCCGCGGCGCAGACCATAAATGTGTCGCGATGGGGCAGGCCCACGCAGATCTGTGCGCCGAGCTTTACGCGCAAGGCTTGGTACAAAGTTGGCAGAAGCACGCGTGCGGAATCGCGGCCGTCGCCCGTGCGTGAGAGAAACACACCAGGCGCATCCTTGGCGGGCAAAAGCCGGGTTTGTGTCGAGCAAGCTTCGAGGTTCGCTAGAGCAATCTCGAGCAGACTGGTTGCGGCGATTGGAAATGCCTCGGCCTCGCTCGCGCGCAGGTAGCGCGCTCGCCCTGGCTCCTGAACCACGATCGCTACCGCGAGCTCTGATAGTAAGGTTGCGGAGAACAGGGCTGCGCGGCCAGACTCGGAAAGCTCAGACAGCACGTCACTGCGCACGATGCGCGGCAATAGGCGCAGACGTAGGCCCTCGAAGGTCTCCGCGGGCAGCCTTGCTCCGGGCAGGGGCAACATGGACAGATAACGCTGTGCGACCTGTTCGGCTGCTGCGAGCGGTTGATCGCGGGTAGTCTCGATCGCGCGCTGCAGATCGATGGCGATAGGCGCGCCGGCCTGCGTGCCCGCTAATCCATGCTCGGGATTCACTCCATCGATGCTCTCGAGCGTGATCAGACCATCGAACTGATCGCGGATGCACAAGTTCGAGGCTCGCTCAGCAAGCGCGCGGGCTAGGGCGCCCACGACCCTGGCCGTAGGGCCGTGACCCTGTGCTTCGGCCTCCGCGCACGCGACCTCCCGGGCGAGCGCAGCGCGCACTTGATTGGCATCGAGGGCACGATCGACCGCCGCAAATGGATCGAAGAAACCGAATTTGCGCAATCGGATGCGGTGCACGTTGCCGCGCGCCACGTGGCTCGCATCCCCCACGTGACTGATCAGGATCATGCCCAAGGTTGCGCCGGCACCTTCGACGAAGTCGCGTTCGGCGTCTGCATCGACATCGTCAAGGGTAAGCCAGCGCTGCATCGCCCGTGCAAGCTCCCTCAGTAAGCTCGCGCTATCGCTAAGCTCGGCCTCGTGTGCAGGGAAGTGATCGCGCATGAAACGTCTGGCTGCGGCGACCAGCGGCCCGCCTCGCGCCGAGAGCGCGGACAACCAATCGATCTGCGTCTGTGTTGCGAGATCCCCCAAAGCGAGTCGATTGTGTGGCTGAGCTTGTGTGTCTGTAAAGCTTGTCGTCACGCTCGTCTCTTAGCGCGGTCCGTGGATGCGCGTGTTGTGTTCGTCCAGCGTGCGGCTGAAGCTGTGACGACCGCCTCCGCTCGCCACGAAGTAGAAGAAATCATGGGCCATCGGCGCGACCACGGCCTCTATCGACGCGAGCCCGGGATTCGAAATCGGTCCGGGTGGCAGCCCCTCGATACGGTAGGTGTTGTATGGATTCTGCGGATCGCGAACCATCGCTGGCGTGATGCGACGTCCGTCAAAGGCCGCACACGTCGGCGCGGCGTGGGGGGCGCCGAGGCAGCCGTAAGCAACCGTGGGGTCGGCCTGCAGGCGATGGGGGCGAAACGTCGGATCGGCAAGGCGGTTGACGAATACACCCGCAATAATTGGGCGCTCTTCGGCACGCTGCGCTTCGCGCTCGACGACGGATGCGAGCGTGAGGGCCTCGTGATCACTGAAAGGGAGGCGCGCAGTCGCTCGTGACTCGGCTAGGCGTGAAAACGCGCTCCTGGTCTGGTTGCGAAATGCTGTGACCATGCGCGCCACCACGGTCGGGGCCGGACTCTGCTGCTCGAACGTGTAGGTCGCCGGGAACAGATAGCCCTCAGCGCTCGTGGCCGGAATCCTCAAACGCTCGAGCAGCTCGGGTTGTAGCGTGGCGGCTAGAAACGCTTCCTTCTTCGTCACCCCGAAGCGTTCATAGCGTGTGGCAGCATCGAAGCGCGTGAAGCCCTCGGGGATATTGAGGGTAACCGTCGACTTGCCACGGTTGGTGAGTAGACGCGGCATCAGCTCTTGCATGGACTTGGCCCGATTGACCGCGACCCAGCCACTGCGCAGGGCAGGCTCGGTCTGAAGTAGGCGCATGCCGCGCAGCCACTTGTCACTGTCGCTGAGCACGTTCGCTGCGGTCAGGGCGCTTGCGACCTCGTCGAGCGTGGGCGCGCCAGGCAGCTCGATCACAAAGTCGCGGTTGGGACCGGGGCCTGCCGTGCTCGGGAAAATCAGCAGATGATCGATCAGGGCCCAGGTACCGAGCAGCCAGAGTGCGAGGACGGCCAGCTGCAGTAAGCGAAAGGATCGCGGACGTGGGCTGTCAACGGCGGTTTGCATCGAGGTAGCTCTGTAGCAGCAGCGTAGCGGCCGCTTGATCGATCTGGGCACGTTTCTTGGGGCCGCGCAGGCCGGAGCTGCGCAGCTCGCGCTCTGCCGCCATGGTGGTCATTCGCTCATCCCACAAGACGATAGTCAAGTTGGTTGCCGTTTTTAGATCGTGGGCGAAACGCCGTGCCTTGCGGGCCTCTGGGCCTTCGAGTCCGTTCATGCGCAAGGGAAGCCCAACGACGATCGCGTCGACGCCATGCGTGCTCGCAAGCGCCGCAATCGCCTGGGTCGTCGCTGCGTCACTGGTGTGTTGAAGCGTCAACATCTTGGACCGCCACATGCAGTGCGCTGACACCAAAGACGTGCTGCCGCGAGTGCTTTGCGCCTCATTGTCAGGCGCCTTCAAAGGGGAGGGGCACAGCGCCGACTACTACGCGGCGCCGTTTCGGCCTTCGCGCGCAGATTTGCCTTATAGCGAATGGTTCATCCTCCGAGAAGTCCATTGCGCATGCCATGGCTGTTCTA
>JBBSJC010000072.1:0-20809 GCA_038257655.1 Polyangiales bacterium
CCACCGCCTGCGCCGTCCGCGCCGCATGTTGGCGCGCCGTCGGTGACGAGCAGCACGACCTTGGGTTTGGCGATCCCGTCGAGCGAAATGGCACCATTTCCGACGACCTCATGGGCACGCTTGATCGCGGCCGGAGTCGGCGTCGCGCCATCGGCGTCCATGCCATTGAGCGCGGTTTCGATTGCGGCCGACGCATTGGGCTGAATCTCGACCGCGACCTGCTGCGCTCCGCATTGGCCGTCATCTGGAAACGCCATCAGACCGAAGCTTATCTGATCATTGTACGCCTTGGTCGAAGCGATGATCGCGTTCCTAGACCCGGTCCAGCGATCCGTTCCAGCGTTGTTCTGGCTCGAGTTCATGCTACCGGAGCGGTCGAGCACGACTAAGATGTCAGGCGTCACCTGTTCGTTACGAACGGTGTACTCCTTGCAGTTGCCATCGTTGCTGCCAGCACTGTCGCCGCCGCCAGTGCTGCTGCCGGCTGCGCCGTTTTCGCCGCTCGCACCCGTCCCGCCGGTGCCATTCGCGTTGCCGCCGCCGTCGTAGTCAGCGGTGCCCTCACCGATGATGGTGCGGTTGTCCGTATTCGAGCCGCAACCCACAGCAGCCAGCATCAGCCCTGCCAAAGTCATATTAATAAGCTTCATGACCACACCTCTTCCATCAGTCTAAGGTCCACAAGCGCATCTACGTAACCAGTTGGGTGCCGGAGCTCCGACACGTGGATTGCCAGCCATTGCCAGTCAGTGCCAGTCAGTGCCCTAACCATCAGATGATCGGCACTGACTCGCATTTGACCTTCACGCTGAGCGTGTGGTCCTTACCATCTTGCAGCGTGGCGCAAGCTTGGCCTTGCACCGTTACGACCTTGCCCACGATCGACCAACCGTCAGGCTGGTCAAGGTTGAGCTGCTTCCCATCGAGCTCGACGAGCACAAAGCTCGGGTTCGCGGGCTCTTTGTCCAGGGTGTAGGAACACGACACCACCTCGCCTGCAATCTTCTGGAACTCGGTGAGCAGGCTAGCTTCGTCTTCGACCGCGCGATAGTCGGTCGTGCCGCCGTGTTGCGCGAATTCCGTCAACGACATGGCGAGGTTGGGGTCCGACTTGGCGTCGTAACCGATCACGTAGGTCTTAGCGCCGCTGGTCAAGAGCGCGTCGATAGCTTGGATTGTCAGCTGCTTATCCTGGGCAAGCTCATCCGCCGTCGCGTCGCGTCCGCCGCCGCCATTCGGACAGGTGGGTTGGCCATCGGTCACGAGCAAGATGAACTTGGGAGAAGGCGCAGCGTCAGGACTTGTCATCAAGCCATCGAGGATGCCCTGGGCGGCCTGAAGTGTTGCCCCCGTCGGAGTGCCACCGCCCGGTTGCGTTCCGTCAAGCGTCGTTGCAATCGCAGGACCGGCGCTCAGCGCGATCGGAACCTCGAGCTCGCCGGGCACGCACGCGTCCCCTAACAACCCGGCGGGCTTGGGAAAGAGCATCATGCCAAAACGGATCTGGTCGTCCAGACTGGACGTGATCGCCTTCACCGCGCTCACCGAGGGATCCCACCGATTGACCCTGAAATCCTTCATGCTGCCAGAACGATCGAGCACGATCAGCATGTCGGGGGTGGTCGGCATCGCACGGGCCACGAGCTCTTCGCAGTTTTCCGGGTCACCCGCGCTCGTGCCACCGTTGGCGGGCGGCGTCACCCCGTTGGCCATGGCGTTGGCACCACCGTTGGCAGCGCCGTTGCTATTGCCGTCGTCCTTACCACCTGGCTTAGGCAGAGGCTGGTCGACCTTACCATCGTTGTCGGTGTCGACGCCGTCCGCGATGCCGTCGCCGTCTTCGTCGACCGCAAAGCCGTCGATCACGCCGTCGCCGTCCAAGTCGACAGCTTCACCCGGCTTTACTGTGAGCGAAGTCCCGCCCGTGTCGTCATCGGCACCGCAACCCAGGCCGGAGCCAAGCAGGGCCCCCGCGATACAACTCAAAGCCCAAACCTTATGCCGCATGTCGCCTCCGTACCTGCGCAGTATAGGGAGGTGCCGCGACCGGAAGCAAAGGGCTTACACTTGAAATTACGCGGGTTTCTCGGCTGAACGCAAAACTTGAGGCGCCCCGGAATTCGGTTTCAAATGCACGATTACAAGTCGCGAAATTGCTGAGGATTCAGGCGTACGGCGCCTACTGTTTCCGGGTGGAGCTCGTCTGCGTTTTCTCTCACAGCCGTCGAGGGTAAGCTTGCCTACGACGAAAAAACACGCTCGTTCCGAATGAGCATGTTCCAATCAGCGAGGGGAACGCATGAGCGTCGCACGCAGAGACCTCGAGAGTCTGCTTTCGGACCTCACGCGCCAGGTGGAGGATCCACGCGCTGGCCTATTCGGTCCCGAGTCGATGTCATGGCGGATCAATCGCGAAATCGCGCTGCTCGCGGGTGGGGGTCGCGCAGCGTTGCTGCAGCTTGCGCATCCCTACGTGGCCCACGCGATCGAGCAGCATTCACCGACCCAAACCGATCCCCAGGGCCGCTTTCTGCGCACGTTCTCCAGTGTGTTCACGATGCTGTTCGGAGATGCCGCGGCCACAGTCGATACCGCGCGCCACGTCCATCGCATTCACTCTGTGATCGAGGGGCCCATCACCACGAACAGCCCTCGCTTTGCAGTCGGTCATCAATACAGCGCCAACGACGCCGATGCGCTGCTCTGGGTGTTCGCCACGTTGATTGATACGGCCGTCAAAACGTACTCGCTGTTGATAGCTCCCCTGACCCGCGAGGAGCGGGAACGTTACTACACCGAAGCCAAACGCTTCGGCATGCTGTTCGGCCTCTCCCGCGCGACCTTACCATCCGACTTCGCCGCTTTTGAGCGCTACATGGCACAGACACTCCAGTCTGATTTGCTGTGTGTCACGCCATTCGCGCGCGATCTGAGCGGGTTCTTACTCGCTACGCCCGCACCGGCGCTCAAACCCGTCATGGCGGGCTACCGCATGTTCACCGCTGGCCTACTCCCGCATCACCTGCGCGAAGGCTACGGCTTACCGAGCGGCGCTACGCAACAGATCGCCTTCTGGCTCGAGGTACGCGCGGCCAAGATCGCGATTTCAGCCCTGCCCGGGCGCCTGCGCTACTTCCCCGCGTACATCGATGCGTTGCGCAGGCTCAAAGGCAAGGGCCCGGACAACATCGGACGCGTGCTCGAGCAACTCGCCGCCCGCAGCCTGCCACAAGCCGCACGCGCACCCGGCGCTTAACGGCCGCAAGCAGCTGCCGCAAGCAGCGCGATCGGGTAAGACGCGCGCGTGCAATTCGATCCTCCGCTTCTGCGCGGCCGTTTTATCCGCCGCTACAAACGCTTTTTTGTCGATGTGCAGCTCGATGACGGCAACGTCGTCGTCGCGCACTGCCCCAACACCGGCTCGCTGCTCGGCTGCTTGCTCGAGGGCGCAGAAGTTTGGATCCAGCCGGCCACCGATCCCGCACGCGCGCTGCGCTTCACCTGGAAGCTGATTCGCATCGGCTCCTCGCTCGTCGGTGTCGACACGGGTCTGGCAGTTCCGATCGTCGAAGCTGCGATCACCAGCGGAGTGCTCGAAAGTCTGAGCGGCCACGAGCGCATGCTGCGCGAAATCGTTTACGGTCGCGAAGGCGCAAGTCGCATCGACATCTTACTGTCTAGTGGCGGAACGTTGCCAGCTGCTGTCGCAACGAAAAGCAAACGTCGCGTGTTGCACGAGGGCGACCAGCGCGTCTACGTGGAAGTGAAAAACACCACGTTCGTGCAGGATGGCGCCGCGTTGTTCCCCGATGCCGTCACCACGCGCGGACAAAAGCATCTTGAAGAGTTGATCGACGTCGTCGCCCAGGGCATGCGCGCGGCCATGGTGTTCTGCGTGCAGCGTGACGATTGCGAGGCGCTGCGCCCAGCTGACAAGATCGATCCCATCTACGGTCGACTGCTGCGACGCGCCGCCCACAAGGGCGTCGAGGTTTACGCACTGCACGCTTCGCCCGACGCGCAACAGATCGCCGTTCGCCGCACGCTGCCGGTCCTACTCGACTAGCGCAAGACAGCGTCTGCTGACTAGTCCGCCACGCGAATCGCGCGGCCACGCCACAAAACGGAACCGTAAAACACGGCCTGATAGATCGCGACGGAGGCCGCGCCCATGATCAGCGGCACACCGACCACAAAGCCCGCCAGCTTGAGCAGGTTTGTTTTCATGTAGGAGCGCGCCATGACCACGCCCAACCAGACCTCGCCATACACGAGCAGACCGAGCGCAAGCAGCGTCATGTTGCCCGCGAACAGCCCCACGAATGGCGACGCGAGCACCGACAGACCGCCAAGCGCGAACGTCACCGCGAGCGGGATCGCAAGCCAGAAGTTCGCACCGAACACGGCCAGGCAGTTCTTGATCGAGCCATAAAACACGGCGCGCGCGCTGCTGTACATCCGCACACTCAGACAATGCGGCGCCACGCGGAAGGCGACGCGCTGACCCTTGGACTTGAAGAACCGCGCAAGCATGACGTCGTCGAGCATCTGCGCTCGGACGCCCTCGTGTCCGCCGAGACCTCGGTAGACTTCGGTGTCGACCATGATGAAAGCACCGATCGCGAGCGCATCATCACTGTCTGGATCGTGGATGGGTCCGCTCAAAAAGTTGGTCATCGCCAGCAAAAAGGCGGGCGCGGCCGCGTTCTCCCAGATGCTCTCCCAAACGAACAACGGCATCAGCGACAACAGGGACAGCTGATGCTCTTGCATCTCGCCCACCGCCGCCACGAAGCTGCCAGGCTTATGCGAGATGTCCGCATCGGTGAAGATGATGTAATCGCCGGTTGCAAACTGCGAACCGTATTGCATCGCGTTGGCCTTACCGAGCCAGCCGTCTTTGAGCGGCGGATCGTGCAGCGCGCGCACGCGCGGATCTTCGGCCGCCAGGCGGTTGATGATCTCGCCTGTCGCATCGGACGAGTGATCGTTGATCACGATGACTTCGACGTGGGTGCCATTTTGATCGAGCGCGCCTCGTACCGTAGCCTCGATGTCGTTTTGCTCGTTGCGCGCAGGAATGACGACGCTGACGCGCGGATGTTTGCGTGCGTCTGGCTCAAAATGCCGTTCAGGCTGGAGAGATTGGCAGCGCCGATAGCTTGCGTACGCGCCAACTGAGACGACTGGCCATATCACGGCGGCTAAGGAAGTGAGAAGCAGCAGCCAGTTCTCAAGACTCATCGTGTTCCCTCAAAGCTAGGTCAAAGCTAGGTAAGAAGCCCCTGGGGCCGTCCCGTATGCACGGCTTCAGTACCGAGCTTCACCTGCAAGTGCAGCGGGAGAACTAGAACGGGTACGGCATGTAGTGGGAGAAGAAGGGGGCGTTTCTGATCTGCGAACTTGGGGCAGGGGAAGACTAATGCTCGACGGTAGGGCAGCCGCTGCGAAGGGGTCAAGGAAAACCAGGTCGGAAATGGCCTCACACAACCTAGGTGTGGTCCCACGGTAGGTTCGCTTGCAAATGCGTTTTTTGACGAGCGGCGCTCGGCAGGGCGAAGACTACACCCCTGCGGGAATCCGCGCTGCGAACGGTCGCTATGTTCAGGCGAGACGACAAAAAGAAGGGGCGAACGGACGTCCTCATCATAAAAACAGGCGGGTCGTCACCACCGATCTACTTACACTCCACCCATTGGGGTCAACCTGACTCACATGCGAGGCAATCCGTTGACCCCTGAATCTGACCTGTGCACTATGCGTCGCACTCGCCGGAGGTAGCATGCGGCACGGTTCCACGAATTACTTGAATAGCTTGATCTGTTTGGCCCTTAGCGCAGCCCTGGTTAGCCCCGTGCTGCTTCCCGCGCCCGTATCCGCTCAGGCAAACTTGAGCGCGGACGACATCGCCGAAAAGATGCTCAAACAGGACGCGTTTGGCTGGGATGAAGCTGAAACGACGATTCGCATGGTGCTCACCGATAACGGTGGGACCAAGCGCGAGCGCGTCATGGAGAACTTACGTAGGCGCAAGGCTGGCTCGCTTCAGAGTATCGTGCGCTTTCGCGCGCCCCAGGAAGTAGCGGGCACAGCCTTTTTGATGCTCGAGCGCCAAAAGGGCGAGTCGGAGCAATACATCTATCTGCCTGGCTTGAAGCGCACGCGCCGCATCGTCGGTCGCGAACGTGAGGGCAGCTTCATGGGCAGCGACTTCAGCTACGCCGACTTCGAGCGTCGCGACACGCGCGAGTCCAATCAGAAGCGTCTGCCCGACGACGATGTGGGCGGCGTAAAGACCTTCGTGATCGAGTCGACGCCCAAGAGCGGCAGCGAGTCCGCTTACTCCAAGATCGAAACCTGGGTTCGCCAGGACAACTACTTGCCCTTGCGCATCAAGTTCTATGACAAGGCGGGCAAGCTCTTCAAGACCTTCTACACGAAGCGCATCAAGACGATGGACGGCCGCCCGGTGATCGTTGAGTCGCAGATGATCAACAAGCAGACCAATCATTCGACCGAGCTCGTCGTCGACAATCTGCGTCCTCGCGAAAACATCCCCGACACGGCGTTCACGCCGACGGCGCTCGAGCACGGCTAGGGTTTCGGGCTTGGTTGCTGCTTGCTTGGTTTCTTCTTTGCACTACCCCCTCCGCTGAACGGGCCGTGGCCCCACCCGTGAAGCCGATCGAGACGAGAGACGAGAGGTCCTAGATGGGTCGTTTGCTTGGCCGCACGCAGATGCGCGCGGTCTTGTCGCTTAGCCGCCCGTCCGGGCGCGCGGTCTTGGGTTTACTCGCGATAGCTTCGAGCGTTGGCCCTTGGAGCCTCGCTAGCTTGGCTGGCTTCGCACCTGGCCTGGCTGAGGCGCAAGACAGTGAGGAAGTGATCGTCGATCCCGAGCTCGGCGCATCACCGAATGCGTCTGGCGCAGCGAGCGGCGCGGACGGCGAACAAGTGATCCTCGACCCGGAGCTCGGCGAAACGGGCCAGCAGCCGGCGGATTTTGGTTGGGGACCCACGGTTTCGGCAGCGGGGCCAAAGCCAGCGGCGCCCGAAGAAGACGAGTACGATCCACTCGCGAATACCGGTTTGGCTAAGATTGAGCTGATCGGGCAAGTGGCCGCCGATCTGCATCACGAAGGGCAGCTCGAAGACGCGTACGAGACGCGCCTGCGCTTTGGCGGAGAGATCGAGTTCCGGCGTTCGCGCCATCTGAGGCTCGTGATCGGCAGTCGCGTCGACTTCTTCTGGGCCGTACCCAGTCAGGACGACGACATCGTCACGAAGAACAAACAACGCGCCCTCGACCAGGACAGGTTCGAGGTCGACGTCCTGCCGACCGCCGCGTTCGTGGATATGAGCCCGTTCCCGGGCTTTCACCTGCGGATGGGCGCGCAAGTCGTGTCGCTCGGACGCATGGATTTCTATTCGCCCACCGACATGCTCGTGATCTACGACATGCGGCCGCAGCCGAAGCTTGATCCAGCGGCCTCGAAGCTTGCGCAGCCTGCAGTGCGCATCGATTGGGACATCACCACCTCCCTGACGCTGCAAGCGGCGTACGTGCCCTGGTTCTCACCGCATCTGACCCGGCCCAATCGCGATAAGTATGTAGCGACGGTGACCGGCGGGCGCGGTGCCGCGCTACTGCCCGATGCGAGCGCGGACTATATCGACCCCTCGTTTCAGACCAAACAGTCAGAAGCCAATCTCCGCTTCGTGGGGCCGCCGCCTGACTTCTCAACCCCTCAGCTCGCGGCGCGGCTCGTATATCGCGGCCGCACCTTTGACATAGCGATTAGTGGCGGCACGGCCCTCGAAAAAATCCCCGCCGTGTACCTGACGCCTACGGCTGCAGAGCTCTTTGCGGTCGGGCCCGATCCCGCCGCGTGGTCCGCTGAAACGGCGCTGCTCTTCACGGAGCTGCAAGGAAGCCCGACCGTGGTGCGGTTGGCAGACGTTGAGTTCCATCGCTACACGCTGATCGGCGGCGACTTCGGTTTTGATCTTGGCCCCGTGTCGATGGGCTTTGAGGCGGCTTTTTCGCCCGCGCGTCAGCTCTACGCGGCGACCAAAGACGGTACGCAATTGGTGCAGCCCAATGTGACGGAGGAGATCACCGATCCGTGTTTTGCCGGTCAAGATGGCTGCGTCGTGGCCAAAAACCAAAACTTCAGGCCCAGTAACGTCGGAGATCGCAGCATTCGTAAGGGTGTGCCGGTCGTGCAGGGCGCGATGCATGCAGAATGGGTGAAGGGGGACTCGCTGATTCTGGTGGGCGAAGCGTTTTGGATCAACGCGCTGCAGTTGCCTTACGATCAGACACGCGATTGGTGGGGCTTCATTCCGAACACCGGCGCCTACGTCGGAGCGATGATGAACGCGAGCTACCTGCTCAACCAGGGGCAGTGGCGCTTTGAGGGTACGGTCATTGCGGCTGTAGGTCCGTCAGTTGTGATCGTTCCGCGCGTGGAGCTACGGGCGCGCGAGGGTGTGTTCGTCGACGTGGGTGCGCAGCTATTCGAAGGCCCGGCGCCCGGCTACACGAATGCGATGGGTAAGACGTCGATCGTCGGCGCGCAGAACACGAATCTAGGCGGCTTATTGACCGGCTACGATCAGGTGTTCGTGGGCCTGCGCTGGCTGCCTTAGCTTGCTGACTAAGCGCGCGCTCAAAAGCCGATCTTACGCATGACAAAACGCGGCAGCATGCGAATCACGAACATGACAAGGGCCCAGATGCGTGGCGTGTAGAGCACCGGCAGCCCGCGATCGATCGCGCGTAAGGTGTCTTGAGCGACCTTTTCAGGCTCGCCCGCAAAGGGCGGTGGCTTGAGACCGTCCGTCATCGAGGTCTTCACGAAGCCAGGCTTGATGCACACCGTGCGCAGGCCCTGAGCGCGAAACTTGTGATCGAGGCCTTCGAGGTAAGCGGATAGCCCGGCCTTGCTCGCGCCGTACAAAACGACCGGTTTGCGGCCGCGTTCACCCGCTACGGAGCTAAAGACGCACAGCGTGCCGCCGCCCCGGGCCAGCAGCCGCGTGCGCACGTGCTCGCACAACACGACCGTGTTGGCGAAGTTGACAGTGAGCATGCGCTGGATGAACGCGAGGTCTGCTTCGAGCTTGTCTTGGCTGGCAAACAGGGCCGCGGTGATGATCACGGTATCAAAGCCCGATAGGGCAGCGTCTGCGGCATCGAGCGCCGCTGCGAACGTGCTGGGATCTTCCAGATCGGAAACGGCCGTGCCCACGCGCACCTTGCCGCCTGCGCGCTGCTCCAGGTCGCGGGCGCTGCGCTCCAGATCGTGGGCGTCGCGGCCGCACAGAAAGAGAGCATCACCGCGTTCGGCAAGCGCGCGTGCGATGGCGCGACCGATGCCCTTGGTCGCGCCAAAAATGACAGCTTTCATCGTATGTCCCCGAACAAGCGCTCGCTTTGTGCGCTACGCAACCTGTGCTGCGGATCCCAGCGCTGTTTAACCGCTAAAAAGCGTAGAAGACGCGGCTCCATGGCGCGAAAGTCTGCCGGCTGCGTGAAGCCATCCTTGGTGAGATAGATGCGACCACCACAGGCCAAAACGCGCTCATTGAGGCGGTCGATCACGACCTGAGTGTTGTGTTGAATCGGGATGTCTAGGGCAAGCGACATACCAGGCCTTGGGAAGGAGAGCATGCCCTCCCCTTCGGGCCCACAGTCTTTGATCACGGATAGAAACGAAGACGCGCCGAGCTCTGACAGAAGCTCGAGCATGCTGCGAATGCCGGCAGCTCCCGCCTCTTCCGGGATCACACATTGATGCTGAGTCACGCCGCGCGAACCGTAGGCCAAGTTCCACTGCTCGACGCGATCGAGTGGATAGAAGAACTTATCGGGGTCGACGACGCTGCGCGCGTGGGCCGCAAAATGGCTGCGGTAGACCAACTGATTAAACAGGCCAATGGTAAGGCGATTGAGCAGGCCGCTTGGTAAGGCGATGGGCATGCGAAAGCGCGATTTTGGCACGGGAAAGTGCGGTTTGGCTTCGCTTGGCTCGGCCCAACGTCCGCAAAACAGGATGCCGCGGCCCAGCGCTTTGCCAGAGGCGACGGTGTCGATCCAGCCGACCGTATAGGGCCAGACCTTCCCTGCGTCCTTGAGCTTGCTCAGAAACGTGTCGAGGTCGGGGATGCGAAAGCTTTCCTGCAGAATCCAGGGTGAAGGCACGCGCTCGAGGGTGAGCTCAACTTCCAAGATGTGCCCGGTTAGACCCATGCCGCCTAACGTTGCCAAGAACAGCTCGGGCTCGTGCTCGCGCGAGCATTCTAGAATGCGACCGTCGGCGACGCGCAGGCGAAGCGCGCGCACGTGGCGACCGATCGTACCGGCCACGTGGTGATTTTTGCCGTGGACGTCGGAGGCGACCATGCCGCCGAGCGTGACGAACTTGGTGCCGGGTGTGACGGGCGTGAAGAAACCACGCCTCAGAAAGATGCGGTTCATCTCGGCCAGACACAGCCCTGCCTCGGCGCGTAGGACCCCGCTCTGCTCGTCAAAGCCTAAGATGCGATCGGCTAACGTAGTTCCTGCCAGCAGCTCGACGCCGGACGCCGGCAAGGAAGCATCGCCGTAGGAGCGACCGAGGCCCCGAGACAAAGGCACATGCTCGGTAATCTGCTCGAGATCCTCGGACCTTAGCTCGCGACCGCTGACAAAGGTGCGGCCCCAGCCACTTAGCGCAGGTTCTCTAGGCATCGGCTCTTTTGTAGCACGTGGCGGTCAGCTCCTTGGGCCGGTCACTTCCAGGCAAAGCGCGGCTGCGCATAGTGATCAACGCGCGTCGCTCGGCCTTCGAAAGCGACCTCACGCATTTGATACAGGATGGCGGCCGTCGGGCTGTGGATGTGGGTGCCGACCAAGGGGAAGGACAAAAGCGGTCCCTCGCCGTCGGGCGATGGCTCGAGCACGGGCGCACCAGGACGGTAGAGGTTGCGCACCGGCACGCGATAGACGATCGCCACCTCGCAGGGCGCGGGTTTGAGCAGGTGCACGTCGGCTGCCCACAACACCACGGGTGTGATCACGAAACCTGAGCGTGTGGTGAAGTCGTCGAGCATGCCGAGCACATGCTGCGCTTCGCGCGCGACACCGAGCTCTTCTTCGAGCTCGCGTCGTGCCGCTTCGAGCGGACCTTCGCCCGCGTCGAGTCGTCCGCCGGGCAACGCGAACTGGCCACCGTGGTGGTTGAGGCTGCCTACGCGCCGCGTCAGTAGAAAGCAGGCCTCGCCGCGCAGATCCGGCAACAGGGTCAAAGCCACGGCCGCCGACTTGAGCTGCGTGTTCGTGATGGTTTTGCGCGGGTGCGCGCGCAAATGCCCTAGCAGGCGCGCGCGCATTGCGTCATCGAGCGCCATGGACGGCCCCATGCAGGTATCGTAGCAGCCAACGCAGCAGCAGGCCCTCGCGCTGCGTGATTGCGGAAAGACGCGGCGGGCGATAGGAGATCGAGATGGATGAGCCCGGATATGACTTCGGCGGAGCGCAGTTCGATCTAACCGCCGACACGGATCGCTCGATCTTGCGCTTTATTCTGTCGCAGGCGTTGTTCGGAGAGGCAACAGGCGTGTTCTGCGGCCGCTCGTTGTACGCGGCGCACTCGCTCGAAGCGGCGCACTTTTACGCGCGACAAGCCCGTCAGGAGCTCAACCATCTGACGTTGTTTGCCGAGATTTTCCGCAGCCTCGAGCTTCAACCGGAACCTGCACATTGGGTCATCCGCGTGCTCGCTGCGCACAACGATTACTATCCATTGAAGGTGCTGATGGAGCACGCGCTCGGCGAAGGCATGGTGCTCGATATCTTTCGTGACGTGTTGCTTCAAACCTTACCGGAATCCGATCCGCGCGTGGTCAGCATCAAAAAGAAGCTGAGCGTGATCTGTCGCGAAGAAATCGAGCACGTTGCGTGGGGCGAAAAAGAGACCAAACGCATGCTGGTGGTAAAGCCCTGGCTCAGGCGGCCTTACTACGGGCTGCTTGAGCTGCAGCTGATGCTGGTGCCGCTCGCGGTGCGCGGCATCAAGCAGCGCGCACCGAACCATCCGGTCATACAACAACTCGACGCGTTCGTTTCCCACGTGCGCACGCGCGTATGGCAGCAGGGCCAGGCCTTGGGCTTTGTGCCGAATGTGCGGCCCGGAGCGTTAGCGCGGGCTTGGGCTATCAGCTGCGGTCTTGCGCTGCTGTTACGAAGTCAGCTGGCGCGCTCGCGCAGTAAGCTCGATAAGAGTTACCTCGAAGAGCTAGGCTTTCGTAAAGCAGGTTGACGATGCCGGAGTTGCCCGAGGTCGAAGTCACGCGTCGCAGAATCGAAGACAAGTTGGTCGGCCGGCGCATCCGCGAGGTGAAGACCACGCCTGCAAGCTACTTCTTTCTGACGCCACCGCGCACGCTGCGGCAGCACCTTTTGCAGCGCACCACGCGCGCTCTGACCCGGCACGGTAAGTATCTGCTCGCGGAGCTCGATGATGGCTCGCGCTTGCTCTTGCACCTGGGCATGACTGGCCAGCTGTTCACAGCGTCGGCGCAAAGCGTAAGGCTATTGAACGGCACCAAGGCCGGCACCATCGACCCGGAGCGGCAAGGTGGCTTTCAGCCCGACGCGCATACGCACCTAGTCCTGGAGTTCGAAGATGGTAAGGAACCGGTGTTGTTTCGCGACGTGCGCAAGTTTGGTAAGGTGCGCTGGCTCGCGAAGGACCAGGGCGATCCGCGTCTCGATAAGCTCGGTGTCGACGCGCTCGAAGTGAGCGGCACACATTTGTTTGCGAGCAGTCGTTCACGTAAAGCTGCGGTCAAGACGTTCTTGCTCGATCAGGGAGTGCTGGCTGGTGTGGGTAACATCTACGCAGATGAGGCACTGTTTCGCGCCCACGTGCGCCCTACCCGACCCGCCTCGTCTTTGACGCGCAAGGAGTGCAACGCCCTGGCCGCTGCGATCGTAAAGGTGCTGCTGCGCTCGATCGAAACGGGGGGCTCGAGCATCAGTGACTACGTGCAGCCGGACGGCACAGACGGCGCTTACCAGGATGAGCGCTGCGTGTATGCGCGTAGCAGCGAGCCATGTCTGGTATGCGGCACCCCGATTACGCGCATCGTGGTAGGCGCACGCTCCACGCACTACTGCGCTCGCTGCCAGCGTTGAGCTGCGCGTCACTCGTCAGAGAACGCGAGGTCGAGCACGCGCGCGATCTGTTCCACGTTGGGGCGGCGCAAGATATCGAGATGATCACCTGACACGTCGTGGACCGAGAGCGTCGGCGCGAGCCGGTCCCAACCGAAGTGGGAGGCGAGGTCGAACCAGGGCGACAAGTCGCGCGTACCAGCGCGAAACAGCAGCACCGGTGCCTGGATCGGCTGCGCGCGGCGCTCCCAGGAGTCCGTAGCGGCCTGCACTTCGGGGCCGAGTAGATCGGGGTCGACCCGCTGCCCGCCCGCTAGTTGTGGCCCGTGCTGGTTGCGCCGCATTTGGTAAGAGCGGGGCACCAGCTGGCGCACCTTGGCTCTGAGCACATCCCGTTGATCGCCGAACCAGCCGCGGGCGCGCGAGGGGTCGGTGAGCGCGCGCTTGGCGAAATGTATCAGTTGCTTGCTGCGATCGACGAGACGCCCGCCTGACAGCACCGCGTCGAGCACGGTCACGCTCAGGACGCGCTCACCCTGGCCTTCGAGCTGACGGGCGACCTCGTGTGCGATGACACCTCCGAAACACAACCCTGCCAGATGGTAAGGTCCGCTGGCATGCACGCTGCGAATCGCTTCGATGTGAGCTGCGGCAAGCTCGACCACCGAGGAAGGCAGGGGATGGGCTGGATCGAGCCCATACGGGACGTGGATACCCCAGACTGACCTGTCGGTATCTAGGCACTGCGCAAGCTCATGGTAGAGCGTGATGCCGAGCATGCAGAACAACGGTGCCCGCTCGCTCGTGGAGCGGCGTAAGGGCACGACGATCGATCTGTCGCTGCGATCGCCGGACTCGATGGCGCGTGCGAGCCCCGCGACCGTAGGTTGTTCAAACAGGGCGGCCATCGAAAGCTCGACCCCAAGCTGCTGCTGGATACGCGCACGCATGGTCACCGCGAGCACCGAGTTGCCTCCCAGCGCGAAGAAATCATGGGTGGTGTCGACCGCCGACTTGCCGAGCAAGTCACACCAAATGGCCGCGAGCTGATGCTCAAGATCCGAACGGGCGTGGTGGGTAACCGTATGGGCCACGCTGGCATGGGTCTCGGGCGGCGGCAGTACCTTACGGTCTACCTTACCACTCGTGTTGAGCGGAAAAACATCGAGCCGGACATAGGCGCTCGGGTGCATGTAGTGGGGAAGCCGCTCGCGGGCGCGCGCCACCAAGGCCGTCTCGTCGAACGTCAGATCAGCAAGTACGTAGGCGACAAGCCGTGGGTCTGGGCCGCTATCGCGCCGGGCCATCACCACGGCATCGCGCACGCCGGGAGTGCCGCGCAACACTGATTCAATTTCGCCCAGCTCGATGCGAAAGCCACGAATCTTGACCTGATGATCCACGCGGCCCAGACACTCGAGCTCACCCTGGTCGAGCACACGCGCAAGGTCGCCGGTGCGGTAGATGCGCTCCCCCTCAGGCCCGAAAGGGTTTTGTACGAAGCGCTCTTGGGTAAGATCGTCGCGGCCGAGATACCCCTGCGCCAAACCGCGACCGCCGATGTACAACTCGCCGACCACACCCTCAGGTACAAGGTGTCGCTCTGCGTCCAGCACGTAACATTCGGTGTGATCGATCGGCCGGCCAATCGTGATGCGCGAAGCGTCCGGCGCAGCGTCCGGCGCGATCTGTTTGACTGTCGACCAGACCGTGGTTTCCGTCGGCCCGTACATGTTCCACAGTTGAGCGCAGCGCGAAGTGAGCGAGCGTGCAAGCTCCGGGCTCAGCGCTTCACCGCCCACCAGCACACGCAGGTCGGAGCGCCCCTCAAAACCTGCCTCGACCAATAACCTGAGTGTCGCGGGTGTCGCTTGCAACACGGTAACTGGCTCGCGCTCGAGCACGGCGCGCAGCAGCGCCGGATCCATGGCGACCTCGCGGCTTGCGATCTGAATGGTCGCGCCGACCCACAGCGGCAGAAACAGCTCGAGACCCGAGATATCGAAAGTAATCGTGGTAATCGCCAGCAGCCGGTCGCGCTCGGACATGCCGGGGGTGTGCGCCATCGACTGTAAGAAGTTGGCAAAGGCGCCGCGCGATATCGCGACCCCCTTGGGCCGCCCGGTCGAGCCGGACGTAAACAGCACGTACGCTATCTGCTCAGCTCGGTACACGGCCTCGACCGCGGTCGGCGGCCGGGCATGGATGCTCGGCCACTGTTCGTCGAGCGCCAGCACCTTCACCTGCCCTGTCAGGTGCAGCGTGCGTGCAAGCTCTCGCTCGCTGACGAGCACCTGCGGGGCCGCATCGTCGATCACCATCTGGATGCGCTCTGCAGGATGCGCGGGGTCCAGGGGCACGTAGGCCGCACCCAACTTCAACGTGGCGAGCAGTGTCAGAAGCTCGTCGACGCCGCGCCGCAGAAACACGCCTACCCGCGACTGCGTGCCCACGCCAAGCGCTGCCAACTCGGCCGCAAGCTTATCGCTGCGTTGATCGAGCTCGCGGTAGCTCAGCTGCTCAACCTCGCTCAACACCGCGAGCGCCTCGCCTCGCCGCCCGACTTGCTCGCGAAAGCGTCTTACCAGATCGGGCGCCTGCGGGGGCGCAGCTCCACGTGCCCAGCTGAGCAGCGTTGCCTGCTCTCGGTCAGAGACCAAGGCGATGCCATCGACAGACCGCTCCGGATCGCAGGCGACGGAGGTAAGGACCTGCAGCAGGTGATCGAGCGCGCGCGTCTGCTGCTCGGCAGAGTAGGTCTGACTGTGCAGATGCAACTCGAGCGCGAGCAGGCCGTGGTCACCGTCTTCAAAGCCTATCAGCGTCAGCGTGTCGCGCAGATCGCCGCTGGTGTGCGGCTCGCGTTCGAGCCAAATCGGCGCCCTACCGATACTCACCTTACTGTCTAGGCCGCTGAGCTCCGCTGCGATGCGCGGCTCCATGATCAGCGTGCAGTAGCTGACGTCCCGCGCGTGGCTGGTGTGTCGCCCGTGCTGGATCGCCTCAGCTAGCGCTCGGCCGGTTTTACCGGCTAGGGAGCGAATGGTTTCACCCTCGTCGAGCTCGACGACAACCAGCGGCTGCTCGCGTAGGCATCCCAGCGTGTGGCGAAACTCTGGGTTGCGGTTCGGCATGGGTAAGGCGACCGCGAGCAAGCGACTGCCTGACACGCGGTACATGTATGCAAACAAGGCCGTGAGCAGCACATTGAGCCGCGACTGATCGAGCGCGTTCACGCTTTCGTGGTCGGTTCCACTTGCGCACTTGAACATGGGTTGTGTGGCCTGCTGCAGTAACCCGCGACTTACCTGTTCCGGCACACGCAAGGTGGTCGCGCGCAGGCCGACAGCGCGGCTCGTGCGCTGGACGCCGTACAGCGCAGGCGGCGGCACGCCTCCCTTGAGCCGATTGGCCCAGAATTCGGCATCGCGCCGGCCGTCGGCGGACGTTACGTACGATTGCTCGAAGCGCGCGTAGTCGAGTAACGAAGGGCCCACCTCGGGCTTACGTTGCGAATAGCGGGCGGCGAGCTGCTCACAGAACGCGACCAAGCTCGTCCGGTCCGACACGATGTGATGTTGGGCCAAGTACAGGACGTGGCGTGTGGGCCCGAGCTTGATCAACAGTGCATCGCTGGTCTGCTCGTGGGGCACAAGCGGGATACAGGCGCGCGTTCGCACCAAGCGCTCAAGCTCGGCCGGGGCGGCGGACAGGTCGTGAAGTACGAGCTTGGTGCCAAAGCTCTCGTCTACTGCAAGCTGGTTGCTGCCGTCACGGGAGCGCACGCGACACTTCAGCGCATCGTGGTCTTGGACGAGGCCCTCGAATGCGGTGTGCAAGCGAGGCAGGTCGAGCTCGCCGAGCAGCTCCCAGGTCAAAACGAAGTTGCTGTAGGGCGCTTTCGGAAAAAGCTCGTGGTCGAGCCACAGTAAGGTTTGGCGCGTGGTGAGTGGGGCGCTACGCATGACTTCCATCGCAAAGCGGCCCGGGCGGATAGCGGCGCGGGTGCTACAGGTCCGATCAGCGTTAGCCTACGCCATGCTCACGCTCAGCGGCATACGCTTCGCCAAGCTGCCCCGCGAAACATCGGGAGACGCAGGTCCAACGCTAGGGGAGTCAAAGACCGCCCGGCACGAGCAGCAGGGCCGAATGCCGGCCCAGGATCTCAGTAGCGTGGCAGCTTGGGATCGATCTCGACCGACCAGGCGTCGATGCCACCAACGACGTTGTAGACCTTCTTGAAGCCCTGTCTGAGATAGTGCTCAGCAGCCTGCTGACTGCGGCCGCCGTGATGACAATGAAAGTACAGGGGCGTATCGCGATCGAGCTTGGCTAGCTTGTCTTGCGCGGCCTGATCGAAATGTTGGGCCGCTTCCAGCTTGGCCGTGGCGCGCTCATCCGGCGTGCGCACATCGAACAGCTCGATCGGACCGGCATCGAGCAGGCGCTTTAGCTCACGCACGGGAAGCGGACGTACGCGTGGTGGCTCGTTTGGATTATCGAGGCGAAAGCCGCCCTCGGCGCTGTCCACGAAGTCGATCGACAAGCCGTCGGCGCGCGTGGCGCTCTGGCGATCCATCAAAATCGTGATCCCGCCGACAACCAGCTTGAAGTCACCTTCCTTAGGCTCATCGATCGAGAGCGCGTACTCGAACTGCGAGGAGATTTCGATGCGTAAGGTGCCGCTCTCGCCGGCTGCCGCAGATTGCACGGCGCGTTTGGCAGCGTCGCTGAGCTTGATGCTCGGCTCTTTGATCTCGGGCTTTTGCACGCCGAGCACGTCGAACAACTCGCCGCTTGCAAACATCTCTTTCACGATGTCGCAGCCGCCGACGAACTCGCCCTTGACGTAGAGTTGGGGGATCGTCGGCCAATTGGCGTATTCCTTGATGCCGTCGCGCAGGTCGGCGCGTGAAAGCACGTTGACGTCTTTGAAGTCGCGCACGCCGGCTTCGCGCAGAATGTTGGTGACGGTTGCGGAGAACCCGCACTGGGGAAAGTTCTTCGAGCCCTTCATGAACAAGACCACGGGATGGGTCGTGACGAGATCGACGATTTCCTGCTTGAGCTGCGAATCCATGGTTTTTACGCGCTCCTTTACTCGTTTTTCATAGCGCACAGACGGCCGCCCGCCATCAGACACCCAAAAAGCGGCTCGGCTCCGCTATGGGTACAGCATGCTATGACTCGTCGATGGCGGCCCTGGCCCAAGCACCCTTGCGTACCGCCTGTCGCGTCGTTTCGGTCGGTGGATCGCGCGCCGTGCGCCGCCGTTTGATGGAGCTGGGCCTGGTGCCCGGCACGCCGGTGACGGTGGTGAGTGTCTCGCCCCTGGGCGATCCCCTCGAGCTGCAAGTGCGAGGCTCACGTTTGTCGATCCGTAGAAAAGAAGCCTGGGCACTCGAGGTCGAGCAGTGAGCGCTTTACGCGTCGCACCAGGTGAAATCAGCACGCGACGCGTCGCGCTTGCCGGCAATCCCAACACCGGCAAAACCACGCTGTTCAATCGTTTGACGGGTGGGCAAGGCCGCGTCGGTAACTATCCGGGCGTGACGGTGGAGTTGTTGCGCGGGCAGCTCGACCTGGGTGCGCCGCACGGTCGCGTCGAAGTGATCGATGTCCCAGGCACCTATTCACTGGTGGCGCGCTCCCACGAAGAGCAAGTCGCGATCGACTGTCTGCTCGGCATCGAAGGCTCGCCCTCGCCGGACCTCATCGTCTGCTGCGTCGACGCGACCAACCTGACCCGCAATCTGTACCTAGTCTTACAAGCGCAAGAGCTGGGTCTGAACGTGCTCGTGGCCTTGACCATGATCGACGAAGCGGGCGCGCATGCCCCCGACGCTGAGCGGTTGAGCGAGATCCTGGGCTGTCCGGTGCTGGGCATCGTGACGCGCACCGGCCAGGGGCTGCCCGCGTTACGCAAGGCCATGGCCGGGCAGCTGGGCGCACGCGCGGCGCCTACCTTACGGTTTACGCCGAGCGAGGCGCTGGCATCAAGCATCGCCCAGGTACGCACCGCCTTGCCGAGGAGCTGGCCCGCCTCCGATGCGCTCGCGCTATGGGCGCTGATGAGCGTCACGGCCGACGCGGAGCTGAGCATTCCGCCCGAGGTGCGCAAGGCCGTCCTCACGCAAGTACGCGATGAAGCAATCGGCATGCAGATCGACGAAGAAGTCGTACGCGCGCGCTACGCCTGGCTCGATGAGCATGTGGCGCCGCTTTGTCAGACGCAGGTACGACACAGCGCAACCGAGCGCGCCGACGCGATTCTGATTCACCCGGTCTGGGGCTTCGTGCTGTTTTTGCTGATCAATCTTGTGGTGTTTCAGTCGCTGTTTGCCTGGTCCGATCCGGCGATCTCCGCGATCGAAAGCCTGTTCGCATGGGTCGGCGAGGGCGTGTCGGAGCTGCTCGGCCCCGGCATTCTCAGCGAGCTGTTGGTCGAAGGCGTGATCGGCGGCGCAGGCTCGGTGGTCGTGTTTCTGCCGCAGATCCTGCTCCTGTTCTTCTTCATCGGTCTGATGGAAGACTCAGGTTACATGGCGCGCGTCGCCTTTTTGATGGATCGCATCATGAAGACCATGGGCCTGCACGGCCGCGCATTTGTGCCCATGCTCTCGGGTTTTGCCTGCGCGGTGCCGGCGATCATGGCGACGCGCACCATGGACAAGCAGCGCGATCGCCTGCTGACGATGATGGTTGTGCCCTTGATGAGCTGCTCGGCGCGCCTGCCGGTCTACACCCTGATCATCGGCGCGATGTTTCCGGTGTCGGCCTCGCTGTTCGGTGTGCCGATCCAGGGCGGGCTGATGGTCGCCATGTACGTGTTCTCGGTGGCGACCACCTTGATTGCGGCTTGGGTGTTGTCCAAAACAATTTTGCCGTCGTCAGGCTCGGCGTTGATCCTGGAATTGCCACCTTACCGTTTGCCGCGCCTGCCTGATGTGCTGCGCATGATGTGGCAACGCGCCCGCTCGTTCTTATCAGAGGCGGGCACGATCATCTTGGCCTGCAGTGTGGTGTTGTGGCTCTTACTGAACTTCCCCCGGCCGCCTAGCCATGAGAGCGAGCTCGGCCCCAGGGATAAGACCGAAATCCTGCAAAACAGCTACGGCGGACGCTTGGGTAAGGCGATCGAGCCGGTGCTGAAGCCCTTGGGTTTTGACTGGAAGATTGGCGTTGGCATCATCGGCGCGTTCGCTGCGCGCGAAGTGTTCGTGGCCACCATGGGCGTCGTGTACAACGCGGGCGACGACGTCGACGAGACGAGCACGAGCTTGCGCGACAAGTTGCGCGAAGAGCGCAAGGAAAACGGCGAACGCGCCTACTCGCCGCTCGTCGGCCTGTCGCTGCTCGTATTCTTCGCGCTGGCCTGCCAGTGCGTGAGCACCCTGGCGGTCGTGAAGCGCGAGACACAGAGCCTGCGTTGGCCGCTGTTTCTCTTC
The DNA here is from genome assembly GCA_038257655.1 of Polyangiales bacterium. Taxonomy (GTDB): domain Bacteria; phylum Myxococcota_A; class Polyangia; order Polyangiales; family DASUME01; genus DASUME01. The sequence goes on from JBBSJC010000072.1 coordinate 20,611, forward strand.
ACCTACATGACCGGTCTGGCCTGGATAGTCAGCTTTCTTGTCTATCAAGGCGGCCGACTGCTCGGTGCAGGGTGACCTGAAGGGCATCGTCGCGCTTCGAGTCTGCTCACTGCGTCGGGCAGCGATCCTTGGGTGCACAGATACCGTCGTCGCGACCGGTAAACAACACACAGCAGCCCGTGTCGCAGTCGCTGTCGAG
>JBBSJC010000073.1:0-20706 GCA_038257655.1 Polyangiales bacterium
AAGCGCTGGCTTGCCGCCTACTTACGTGCAGAGAGCCCCCGAGCGACGGAGCTTGCGGATGCCGACCGCGTCTTTGTGATGTACGCGCTGGCTCGCTCCGGGTTACCGGACAAATCCTACGCGGGGACTTTTTTGGAGCGCCATCAGAAGCTGCCGTCGATCTCCAAGGTGGAGCTCGCGCATACCTTACTGTTAGCTCAGGATAAGATCGGCGCCGCTACGGTCGTCAACGATCTGTTGAATCGTTTGCGTGTCACTGCGGACGAAGCGCATCTCACGGAGAATCTTGGCGATGCTTACCAATCGCTGATGACCTCTGACGTGCGTGCCACAGCGGAGCTGGTGCTGCTGTTGAGCGCGAGCGACAAGCAACACCCCATGTTGCCGCGCCTTGCCCGTTGGCTGTCGAACGCGCGCGAGACGCACGGCCACTGGGGGTCGACCCAGCAGAATGCATGGGGCTTGATGGCCCTGTCAGCTTACCTTGAGGCGAGCGAGAGCACGCTGCCGACATTTACGGCCCTGGCGCAGATCGATGGCGATAGGGTGTTGAGCGCCGCTCTCGAAGGTCGCACGGCAAACGCACAGACGTTCGTCGCTATGTCCAGGCTTCCGCAGGCCGGCACACGCATTGAACTCAGCCGTAAGGGACAGGGGCGTATGCATTACACGCTGCGGCTGAGCTACGCGAAACAGCAGCTTCCCGCGACACCGCTAGAGCAAGGCTTTTTCGTGTCGCGTGAGTACGAGCGCGTGGAGCCTGCGGCCCTGGCTCGAGGCGAGCGGAAAGGTGCGCCGAGTCAGCGGGCTGCATTGGGAGACTACGTTCGGGTAACGCTGCGCGTGGCGGTGCCAGCGACGCGTCGTTTCGTTGTGATTGAAGATGCATTGCCTGCGGGCCTCGAGCCGATGAGCTTCGGATTGTCCACAGAATCACACGCAGCAGCCTCTGCCTTGGGCCTGCAGATGGGACCGCTCGATCACACTGAGATCCGCGATGGTAAGGTCGTGTTCGCCGCAACCCAGCTTGAACCAGGGATCTATCGTTATACTTACCTCGCACGCGCAATGACGGTAGGTAGCTTTGTCGCACCGCCCAGCCGCGCCGAAGAGATGTACCACCCTGAGACCTTTGGTCGGACTGCCGCGGCACAGTTCGAGGTCGTGACGCGATGAAGGGCCACTGGCACAAGCTTCTGTGGCTTGTCGTAGCGGGCTGCGCGCTCGCAGCGTTGGCTATCGCTCTCACACCTTTGCCTGATGTGTTGCAGGCGGGACGTGGTGCCGTTGTCGTGCATGACGCGACTGGCGGCCTGCTGCGTGAGCCCCCCGGTAGCGACGGCCTGCGCGCGGAGTGGGTGGCTTACGCGAATGTACCCCGGGCGTTGCGTGACGCCATCGTCGCTTCTGAGGATCACCGGCTCGGCCAACACCCTGGCGTCGACCCTTGGGGAGTATTGCGGGCGATCTGGCTCGACGCGCGCGCGGGCCGTGTGGTGTCTGGTGCGTCGACCCTAGCGATGCAGCTTGCCCGTCTGAGCTACGATCTGCCGCGCACGCCCGCAGGTAAGCTTCAGCAGGCAGTGCTAGCGATCTTTCTACAAGCGCGGCTTGGTGCGAGCGGTGTGCTCGAGGCGTACGTCAATCTCGCACCTTACGGTCGGGATCTGCGCGGCGTTCGTGCAGCCAGTCGTGCCTATTTTGGTAAGCCGCTAGCCGACCTGACCGTGGCTGAAGCGGTGCTCCTCGCCTGCTTGCCGCGTGGTCCGTCGCTTTATGATCCCCATCGTAACCCAGCTCGTCTTTTACGGCGGCGCGCGCACGTACTCGGCTTGATGCAAAGGCGCGGCATGCTCGACGCACAGACACGCTCGCTTGCCGCAGCGGAGCCGATACGTCTCATGCGGTTCGAGCGTGTATTTCGCGCGCCGCACGCGGCAGATTTGGCGATGATCGAAGCTCGTCGCCGCAGTCCCACGGCTCCTTCGCGCATCTACACGACGATCGATCGCAGCTTGCAGGTGATTGCCGAGCAAGCTTGCAGAGCGGCCGTTCGCAAGCTTGCCCATGCGGCTGCGACAGACTGCGCAGCGGTGGTGTTACGTGCGTCGACCACCGAGGTGCTCGCCTTAGTGGGCTCACCAGACTTTCGCTCACCGAACGGCGGGCAGGTCAACGCGTCTATCGCGCTGCGGCAGCCTGGTAGTGCGCTCAAGCCGTTCGTCTATGCGCTCGCTTTCGAGAGAGGTTACTCGCCGGCCAGTCTGATCGACGATGCGCCTACGCTGTTTCCCGCTGCTTTCGGCCAGTACATCCCGAAGAACTACGACGGTCGGTTTCATGGCGTGGTGACCTTGCGCGAAGCGCTGGCAAACTCTTACAACATCCCCGCGCTCAAGCTGGCCTCGGAGCTTGGCCTTGAGGCTGTGCTCGCCCGGTTGCGTAGTGCCGGACTCGCGTCGCTGTCCAAGGACGCTTCGCATTACGGGGTGGGGCTCGCACTTGGCGATGGTGAAGTTACCTTGCTCGACCTGACGTCAGCCTATGCCACCCTGGCGCGAGGCGGCGACTATCGCGAGCCAACCTTACTGTCTCGGGTGTTGTCGCGCGGAACGGCGCTGGCGCTGGCACCGCGTGAAAGCCACCGCGTGTTCTCCCCGCAGGTGAGCTACCTCGTGGGGCACGTGCTCGCCGATAGTGCAGCACGTCGCGCAGCGTTCGGGAAAGGCAGCGTTCTAGAGCTACCATTCGACGTGGCGGTCAAGACCGGCACCTCTTCGGATTACCGCGACAACTGGACTCTGGGCTATGCGGGCGATGTGGTAGTCGGCGTCTGGGTGGGTCGGCATGATGGCTCCCCCATGCACGGCGTGTCGGGCGTGGCCGGCGCAGCCCCCGCGTTTCGCCGCATCATGCTCGCGGCCGCGGGCGAACGCGCGGGCGCCTGGCCCGGCATACCCCCAGGCGTGTCGTGGCAAAAGGTTGGCGCGCGCTACGAGCTTTCGGCGGTCAATACCTCTGCGACGAGGCATTAGTATCCGGCAGCTTGCACCCACCACCGCGATGGACGCGGGTCTGTCGAGGCGATTCAAGTCGGCGTGCGCCTGCGCGAGCGCATGCTTGGACGCCTGCGTGTGGGCGACGCTTACTTGTTCAGCTCGATCTTGACGTTGAGAGCGACCTCATCGCCGAGCACCACACCGCCCATGTCGAGGGTTTTGTTCCATGACTTCACCAAGGCGGCGCAGCGGCTCGACATCACACGGAGCGGTGTATCCAAGCACATCGCTGGCCTAGAGGCGGAGCTCGGCGTGCAGCTCCTGATGCGTACCACGCGCAAGCTTTCGCTGACCGATGTGGGCGAGCGCGTCTATGCATCGTGCGCCCGGATCGCGGAGGATGTGGAGTCTGCACGCGAGGCCGCGCTCACGCATCGCTCGCAAGTGGCGGGACACTTGCGGATCGCGGCGCCCTTGGCACTCGGACGTGATTATGTCGTGCCATTGGTAGGCGAATTTCTCGCGCTGCATCCCCACACGACCGCCGAGCTGTTGCTCGCGGACTCGTTTGCTGACCTCGTCGAAGACCGCATCGATGTCGCACTGCGCGTAGGCCGTTTGCGCGAGAGCAGCCTTGTCTCACGCAAGCTCAACACTGTGCGCCTGCTCTTGTGCGCCTCACCACCCTACTTGTCGCGTCACGGCCATCCCAAGTCGCCCGAAGCACTTGCGGAGCATGCATTCATTTTGCACGGCTCGATGGATCCGATGCGGGTGACGTTACAGCGCGGCAAGCGTGCGGTCACGGTGCTCGGGCGCGGGCGTCTGTCCAGTCGCGATGGTCCCGCGGCCATCCAAGCCGCGCTGCTGGGCCACGGTATCGTGCTCGTACCTGATTTCGAGGTCGGCGGCGCACTTCGTTCAGGCGCGCTCGTTGCCGTCTTGCCCGAGTGGCGCCTCGACGAAATGGTGATGCATGCGGTGTTTCCGCCGCGCAAGCACGTGGCATCGCGCGTGCGTACATTTGTGGACTTTCTAGCGGAGCGTTGGAAAAAGCCCCCTTGGCGTACCTGAAACAAGAGGGTACAAGAAGCCGGCTCGGGGGCGACCACACGCATCGCGCCTCCTGTGCGAGGTGCTTATCATGGCGGGCAATACAGACACAAAAACGATCCACGAATTCTTAGCGGAGAATCCCAACGTCGATGTCAGCGCGGCCTGGGAACGTTGCTGGAAGATCCTGTCAGGGATCAAAGACCGCGTGGCTGCACGCTTTCCGTTGGAACGTCATCCTTCGTGTGCAGGACGTGAGTATTACACCTCGGCCAACGAGCAGTGGGAAGGCTCACTCAACACGTTCACCGGGCCCGGCATGGATTGGTTCGTTCACTCCTGGTTGGGCAGCCGCAAGAACAGCATTCTGGATATGAACGCCACTTGTTTCTTGAGCCAGGACACGCGCGTGCCGCACTTGATCGTCGTGTTTGGCACGATTCCCAAGATGTTCTTCTACGCCGACTATTGCCCGCGTTCGGATATCCGCGTCGATGAGGATTATCTGCAGCGTTACTATGAGCCGCCCAAGGAGTCTTACCTCAAGCTCCGTAGTGATCCGCGCTTCACCTGGTCCGTCAGCCATGGCACCTACATGCGTGCCATGCTTTCCCCCGTCTGCTCGAGTCTCACCGCGGAGCTCAATAGCGATGTGATGGACACGCTCGAAGCGTACACGACGCAGTTTGTCGACCGCTGGTTCGGTTGGCTGGCTGAAGCGGAGCCCGTACCGGACAGCGAGCGCGCCGCGCAACAGAAGTACGACTACAAGCTGCGCGAGCTCGGGTATCGCCTGGACCCCATGAACGTGCTCGCTGAAACGGTCTTCGGGAAGGACGAAGTCGCGAGCATGCTCTCCAATCGTATGGGCGAAGCGCAGATGAAGGCGACACGCCGCTTTTGATCGCGGTAGATCCGTAGAGATCACGGTAGACGTGGTCGCTTATGCTGCGACTGTGGTATGAGCGTCCAGGCCCTACAGCGAGGCATGTCGCCCGCCAGATAGGTAAGCGGAGGCTTCTTTCATGTCCTCGCAGTTGAATCCGGAACAGCTCGAGTTCCAAGAATACGCACGGCGTTGGCTCGCGGAAAATAGGCCGAAAGACCCCGGTTTTCGCCTGCCCTTGTCCGCCCTCGAGGTCATGACGCGGCAGCAGCGCGACTATTTCGTGGAGTGGCAAGGTAAGTGTCACGCAGCACGTTTGATCGGCAGTGACATCTCCAAGGAGTACGGCGGCTGGGGTCACAAGGGCTTTCAGCGCGTTGCCAATCAAGAGATAGGGCGCGCTGGTGTGCCGTTCATGATCAACGTGATCGCATTGAACATGGCCGCGCCCACCATCCTTCATCGCGGCACCGAGGAGCAGAAGCGCCGCTTCATCCCTGGCTGCTTGAGCGCGAGCGAGATTTGGTGTCAGGGCTTTAGCGAGCCGGGCGCCGGCAGCGACCTCGCCAATACTCAGACGTTTTGCGAGAAGGACGGCGACAACTGGATCGTCAACGGCCACAAGGTATGGACGAGCCTCGGACATTTTGCGCAGTGGATGATCTTGCTCGCGCGAACTAGTCGCGAGGATAAGTATCGCGGCCTTACCTATTTCATTTGTCAGATCGAAGGTGCAGAAGGCACCACGGTACGTCCTCTGATCAAGATCACGGGCGAGACCGGCTTCAACGAAGTGTTGTTCGAGAACGCAATCGTGCCGGACGACCTACGCCTTGATAAGGTGGGTGCGGGCTGGCAGGTGGCGATGACCACACTGCTTCACGAGCGCGGAGCCGCAGAGGGGGCAGGCGGCGGCGGTCGACTTACCGACCACACGGACAAGCTGATCAAACTTGCCAAGAAGGTCAAGCGCGATGGTGCATTGGCTGCCCATGATCCGATCACGCGCGATCAGATCGTGCAACTCGTGATCAAAGCCGAAGGCGTGCACCTCAACAATCGTCGTGCGCGTGTCGCGGGGCTGGTCGAGCATCCCATGCGCTTACCACTACAGACTAAGGTCACCTTTAGCGAGTTCGAGCAAGAGGTCTCGCGGCTGGGTTGCGATCTCGCGGGCGCTGCCGGCCAGCTGTATAAGCTTGACGAGCACGCGCCGGACGAAGGCCATTGGCCGCTCTCTTACATGAACAGCTACGGCATGACGATCGCAGCCGGCACGAGCGAGATTCAACGCAACATCCTGGGCGAACGTGTGCTCGGGATGGAGAAGGGTAAGTAGGGCAGGGCGACATGGCACAACCTAGAGATTTCGGTTTTGGCTCCGATGAGCAGATGTTGCGGGATCAGGCGCGCAAGTTCCTCGATGAGCATGCGAGCATCGCCAAGCTTCGAAAGCTCGTCGGTCACGATCACGACGCCGTTTACGTGAACGGGGACTTGCCAAGCTACGACCAGGACGTGTGGAAAAAGTGCGTGGAGCTCGGCTGGACGGCGCTCGCCGTGCCCGAAGATGCGGGAGGTGTAGGCGCCAAGACGGTCGGCGTGGCTGCGCTCGTGGAAGAGGTCGGGCGCCACGCGTTTCCGTCGCCGCTCGTGGCGACGATCAACGTGACGTATGTGCTGCGCCATTGCGGCACGGAGCAGGCCAAGAGTTGGCTCGGCCAAATCGCGGAAGGTGCGACCGCCTCGCTTGCGCTGACGAATCACGAAGGCTCCTGGGAGCTTGATGCCACCGAGGTGAGCGCAGAATCGGATGGCACGGGGCTTTCGCTCAGCGGCACATCTTACTTCGTACAGGACGCGCTGAAGGTGGACGCGTTTCTAGTCGCGGTGCGTACGCCCGCGGGCATCGCGCTGGTACTTGTCAATAAGACTGACCAAGGCGTGTCGCTCGTGCGGGATCACATCGTGGACCTGACGCGCGATCAAGCTCACGTGCGTTTCGACAAGGTCAAGGTCGCACAGGCGCAGATCATGGCAAAGGCGCCTTCGGGGTTGGCTGCGCTCGAACATGCCTGGCCTGCGGTGCTTACCGTCGTTTCTGCGGACATGCTCGGGTGCTGCGAATGGCAGCTGCAGACCACGGTGGAGTACGCCAAGGTCCGTCGGCAGTTCGACCGTTCGATCGGCTTTTTTCAGGCGGTAAAGCATCCGTTGGTGAACGCGATGATGGACATCGATCGCGCGCGTTCTCATCTCTACAACGCAGCCTGCGCAGTCGACCACGAGCCGGACAAGGCGCTGGTCCCGGCGCGCATGGTGAAGAGCGCCGCCAGTGATGCGGCGGCGTTCATCTCGAGCCGCTCGGTACAACTTCACGGCGGTATCGGCTTCACCTGGGAATGTGATGTGCATTTGTTCTTTAAGCGCAATCGTCACAATCAGGCGCTGTACGGTGACGGGGTGCATCAGCGGCGCAAACTTGCCGATGTGCTGATTGGGCCTACCGTCTAGCGCTTTCGCGACCTGTGCCGCTACTACGTGCCTGCGTTGGGTGCTTCGCTGCGAGTCGGTACGGCTTTTGCGTCTTGAGGTGGCATGGAACGCTCATCTGTAATCGTGGCTGACGACGAACCGCGCGAGCGTCACATCGCCACTCTTACCTTGAGGCGCGGCGCAACCAGCTGGGGGGCTTGGGGATTTGATGCCGAGGATGCCGGCGTGACCATCTCCGTGGGCGGTTGTGCGGGCTGCGATTGGCCGATCGCGGCCCCCGGCGTCGGGCCGTTACTCGTGCTGTTTACAGGCGAATGCTTGTTGATCAAGAACGATGGCGCGAGCGAAGATATCTGGCTCAATGGCGCTCGCCTGTGGCCGCGTTGGGTGCCACTCGAGCACGGAGATGTGGTCGAGATCGGCACCTCGTGCATGGAAGTCGCGCTCGCCGATGCAGACTCGCAAGAGCAAGAGCTGTTGTCGGGCGAGCGTGCGCTACGCGCAGAACTGCCACGATCGCTGCACGAAGCTGAGGCAGAATCGGACTGGAGACCTCTGGATTTCGCTGCTTACGCCGCCGGCAAGGCCAGTCGCGAGGCCGCCGACCCTCGGAATCGCGGCAGGAGCGCGCAGGGACGGGCGCAGCCGACGACGACCGCGCCAGTGCGTCCGCGCCCCGGGGCAGGTCGGGCCGCGACCATGCGTGTTTCGCATGTGCAGGGCGCGCAGGGCGTACGCAGCCCGTCTCACCTGCGCTCGGCGCCCGCTTTCTCCGCGGCCGTGTCCAGTCCCGAGCCGGCGCCCAACTTGCCGCAGTCAGAAGCTCGTCAGCGGACGGCTCGGCTTCCAGAGTGGACCGTCGACGCCAGTAGTGACGGGACAGTCGAGTTAGCAGCGGATGGATCGCGCTGGCCGACTGACTTCGGCGGGGCTCAGGCGCCCGGGACCGGCTCGATCGTGGCCGCGGCCCCCAGCCATTCCGAGTACGAGACCCCGGCGGACCAGCTGCCTACGATCCTGGGCAACCCGAATCCTCTCTGGACTAGCGCTGGCGTCGTGCGCGGCGTCCTGTTCAGTACCGCGCTGGCTGTCGCCTACGCGGGTTGGATCGTGCTGCTGGATTATATCTGAGCGCTCACTCAGCTTTGGCGACGTGCACAGCGTATCGCGCTAACAATCGTATCGCGCGACCAACTGCGGTGGTGGGCGGACAGAGCGCGCACCGCTTCGACCGCCTCCTCCGTGATCGCAGAACACCGACTCCATGACGGCCGCAGGAGTGCCAAGGCCTCGTCAAAGGCGGCGTCGCCACCTGGCACGTCGCGATCGATAAGCCCCCACACTTGCGAGTAAAGCTCGACGAAGGGGCGCTGGCCTAACATCACGTAGAAAATGGTTTGGGTGCTTGCGCCAAGGGTTGCGATAAGCTCGGTGCGCGTCATCGGCTTACCGTGTCGGCGCAGCAGCTTTTCCACCGCAGCAAGACTTTCCGGAACGCACGTTTCGTCCGTGTGCATCGCTCGAAACAGATCTGCCCGTACACGCCCGGGCTCGGCGACAATCAGGAGCTCGCTGCGTGGCGGCGTGTACAGATTTGTCTCGCCAGAAGCGGCGGACGCGCGGCGAGAGCGCGATACTTCTCGAGAGATGGAAGGCATATCGACGGGGGTAAACTGACGATGGCGGGGCGAGGATTACTGGCAGCATTATGCTGCGTTTTATGAAGTCATCTACTCCGCGAGCCCCAGTTCATGCGTTTTATTTGCCGCAGGTTGCGCGGACATCCTCGGCTTGGGACGATGGTTGTGCGGGCACAGGTCACTCCGCTCGATCTCCGTTACTAGGTCGATCCACTCGGGCCCGTGCAACGTCACAAATCCCAACCATCAGGAGTGGCTGTAACCGTAAGGCCGATGCGCGATGAAGTATTGCGTAGTCGTTGGGCCTCGTGCTCTTACCCCTCGCTGGCCTAGCAACTACAAAAGAGCCGCGCGCGCCAGTGACTGTGTGCAGTAGCCACCAGATCCTCCGGGAATCGGTCAGTTTCCGAAAGCGTCCGAGGCGCGGTACACGATTTTGCTGAGCTCTTTGCGCGCACCATCCGCGCGCAGGCTGGTCCAGGTATTGCTGACTGCGCTGGACGGGAGGGACGTACGACCCATCGCTGCAACAGCTTGCAGTCTGATGGGCCCCGGAACTGTACATCGGCCGACCTACCGAAAGAGGCCATCAAGCACATTGGGAGATCACGTATGCAACGAATCGAAGACACGATGCCCTCGCAACACGCTGCTCCAGCGCGGCGCGGCCTGACGCAAGACCCGACGCTAGATGTGCACAGCTCGGAATTCGAAGTGGTCGATCTGCTGCAGCCCGCCACGGCCAGCTGGCTCGGTCGGGGTCCATTTTTCTTTGCGAGCGTCAGTTTCATGCTCGGCACGGCCGTCCTGTTGGCTTTGGATGCCGCGCACACCGGTGCTTCCTCCGACTGGCTCGATACGCTGAACAGTAAGGTGCGCGTCGGTGCCTCTGTGGTGCGCCGCCTGACCGCGGAGCCGATTTTTGAAACGCGACCGCCGCCAGGAGCAGCCCCTAGGACACCCGCCGCGGCACCAGCGGCACCAGCGGCCCCCCCGGTTCCCCCGGCAGAGCCTCAGATCGAGGCTCCCCAGCGGGCTGCGACTCCGACTCTCGACCGCGAGCAGCCGCAGCGGGCAGAGCCTCGAAGCAATGACAGCAAGGCCACGCCGCGCGCCCAGGCGCGCTCCAAACGCGAGAGAGCCCGCGCCACTTCCTCAGAGAACGCACGATCCGAGACGAAACAGCGCAGCCGCCGCGAAGGAGCGGGCACACACCGAGGCAGCTGAAGCCAGCAAGTGTTAGGAGTTGTCGCACGTTGATTTGCGGGCTCGCGGGATCTGGCGCAACATCATTGGAATCTTCGGTCTTTTTGCCCCGGTTGCGTGCGATGACGTTTTCGATCCTCCCGACCCGAATCGCTCCCCTAGCGTCCATTCTGCCTTCGGAGCCCTTGCTGCTCATGGGCGCAGGCCCCGTGCCGATCCCGCAGGCAGTCGCCCAAGCCAACGGCGTCATCATTAACCACCTCGGCCCCACGATGGATCGCGTGATCCAAAACGTGAAGCAGATGGCCGCCTACGCTTTTCAGACGCGCAGCGACAAGATCATCGGCCTGGCAGGTCCCGCATCCGCTGCCATGGAAATGGCCGTCTCCAACTTGTGTTGGCCTGGTCGCAAAGTGTTGTGCCTGAAGAGCGGCACCTTTAGCGGCCGGCTCGGCGAGATGGCGCTGGGCGTCGGCGCGGAGGTCACGATGCTCGAGAGCGAGCCCGGCCGGCCCGTCAGCGCCGATCAGGTGCGCGCCGCACTCAAGAAGGGCAGCTTCGACGTCATCACCATGGCCCACGGCGAAACGTCCTGTGGCGTCAAGATGGTCGACTTGCCCGAGATCTGTCGGCTGGCAAAGGAGCACGGTGCGCTGACGATCGTCGACGCCGTGGTGACCTTGAGCGCCATGCCCGTGCACATGGATGACTGGGGCATCGACGTTGGCATCGTAGGCGGCCAGAAGGCGCTGTCTTCGATCCCCGGCGTGTCGGTCTGTGCTTTCTCATCGGACGCTTGGAAGACCGTCGAAGCGCGCCCTCTGCCCCGCCCCCACTGGTGTTACGACGCCACGCGCGCCCAGAAGTTTTGGGGCCATCAGCAGTACCATTACACGGCGCCGGTGCCGGGCATTCTCGCGCTGCACGAAGCGCTGCGGCTGATCGGCGAAGAAACCCTGGAGCGCCGCTTTAGGCGTCACGAAATGAGCTCCCTTGCCATGCAGGCAGGCATCGAGGCGATGGGTCTGACGCTCTTTACACCGCCGGAAGTGCGCCTCAACTCCGTGATCGCGATCAACATGCCCCAGGGCTCCGACAGCACGCGCGTGCGCGAGTACATGACCAAGGCGTTTCGTGTGGAGATCTCGGGCGCGTTCGGCCTCGACATCGTCCGTATCGGACAGATGGGCGAGCAGTGTCGCTCACACAACTTGTTCAAGACGCTGTACGCCATGGGCATGAGCTTTGCGCGCGATGGCATCAAGCTGGATGTCGCTAAGGGCATGGCCGCGCTCGAGCAAGGTCTAGCGGGTGACCGCGAGTACTTCGTCGATTGATAACGCAGCTTGCGGCCATCCTCGGGCCCGTCGTCTTGTGCGTAAGCATCGGCTTCGTACTTGAGCGTCGTGGCCTCTCGTTGCCGCGGCGCGAAATCGGATTACTCGTCGCCGATATCGGCGCCCCTGCCTTGGTCTTTCATAGCCTCGCCACGGCCAAGGTTGAGCCTGCGCTGCTCGTACAGATGGCTGGCGCGAGCTCGATCGCGATTCTGGCGTTTGCACTGTTAGGTTTTTCAGTTGCCCGGCTCATGCATTGGCCCGTGCACACGTTCGTGCCGCCCGTGATCTTTTCGAACAGTGGCAACATGGGCTTACCGTTATGCTTGTTCGCTTTCGGCGAAGATGCGCTGGGGCTGGCGGTCGCCTGCTTTGCCATGTTCACGCTTTGGCAGTTCAGCCTTGGCCTGTGGATCTGGTCGGGCAAACGCGGGTTTGTCGAGATACTCAGGTCGCCTATCGCCTGGGCCAGCGCTCTTGGCTTTGCTTGCGCGGCGCTGCGTCTCACGCCACCCGAGGTCATCACCAACACCACGCAGCTCCTCGGCGGCCTTACCATTCCGCTGATGCTGATCACGCTCGGGATTTCGCTCGCCTCGATGCGGCCTGGTAACATGTCAAGAGCATTGACGATTTCTGCTCTGCGTCTGGTCGTGGGCCCCGCGCTAGGATTCTTGGTCGCGTGGTTGTTCCGCTTCCGGGGTGACGCGCGCGGTGTGCTGGTGGTCGAATGCGCGATGCCGGTCGCGGTGTTCAACTACTTGCTCGCCCTGCGCTACGGTAGGGACGCAGACGAGGTAGCGGGCTTGATCATGGTCTCGACGCTCTTGTCCCTCCTCACGTTGCCTGTCCTGTTCGCTCTCCTACTCGCGTAGTGATGGGGTCCGTTTCCTATTCACGCGCGCGGACAGTACATTCTCCACGCTGTGTCCCAGGGCCCTCGCAAGATCATTCACGTCGACATGGACGCGTTTTATGCGTCGGTCGAGCAGCGTGATGATCCCAGTCTGCGCGGAAAGCCGGTGATCGTTGGCGGTAAGCCCGAGAGTCGCGGCGTAGTTGCGGCATGCTCCTACGAGGCGCGGGTGTTTGGCATCCATTCCGCCATGCCGACCTCCCGTGCCTATCGTCTGTGTCCGCATGCTGCGTTCGTGAATCCGCGCATGCAGCATTACGTGGAGGTCAGCCGCGAGATACGCGCGGTGTTTCATGAAGTGACCGATTTGGTCGAGCCACTGTCCCTCGACGAAGCTTACCTCGACGTCACCGAGAACAAATTCCAGGAGCCGCTCGCGGGCAAGCTCGCACGCTGGCTCAAAGACGAGATCAAGCGCCGCACGCAGCTGACGGCCTCGGCAGGCGTCGCCCCTAACAAGCTCGTGGCCAAGATTGCAAGCGACGTGCGCAAACCTGACGGTCTGATTATCGTGCCGCCCGAAGACGTGCAGCGGTTTCTTGCGCCGTTGCCCGTAGGGCGCCTATGGGGGGTAGGGCCACGCACTGCGGAGCGCTTGCTCGACCTCGGCATCAAAACGGTAGAGGATGTACGTCGTTGCGACGTCGCGTTGCTGAGCCAGAAGCTCGGCTCCTATGGTCCTTTTCTAGCGCGGCTTGCCTGGGGAGATGACCCGCGGCCGGTCGATACGCGACGCGAGGCCAGAAGCCGCGGCAGCGAGACCACGTTTCAAGAGGACGTGTCGAGCATCGAGCGCCTGACTGAAGTGCTGCTCGAGCTGAGCTGTGACGTAGCCCGCGACTTGGCGCGGCTGTCGCTACGAGCCCGCACCTGCACGCTCAAGGTTCGCTACGCGGACTTTTCAACGATTACCCGCAGCCGCTCGAACGATCCAGCCATGCGCGACAGCAAGGCGATAAGCGAGGTTGCGCGCGAGCTGCTCCTCTCGTCGACCGAGGCGGGTACGCGCCCGATTCGGCTGCTCGGTGTGTCCATGAGCAATCTCGAAAGTGAGAACGCGCCCGAGCAACTCTGGTTTGAATGGATGTGACGTTTGTGCGCGCAGCGCTCGTTCTGAGCGTTCCTGCCGCACGCGCTGCGCGGAAGGTACAAAAACTTTTCGTGCGCAGCTGCGCGTCGTACAGGGGAATGTGCGCTTTGCTGTAGTCACCTCCCTCGTCAACGTCCTGATCGGCCCGCTCGTCAGTCTGCTCGTGCTGCTCGTGCTGCTCGTGCTGCTTGACCCCATGCCCGCTCGCGCCGAGCTGTTCATGCTCCGCGAGCACGCACGTCAAATGGACAGCGGCAAAGTTGCGCTCGCCATCGACACGTCCAGCTTTTTTGGAGACCTGGGCGAGCCTCGCTACGCCTTGAACGCGCCCACGGTGGGCGCATCGCTGCGCATCTCAGAGGTCGTGATCGAAGCGGCGCTGCCATTTGCATACCTGCATCAGCGTAACGAGCCGGGAGACGATAAGAACAACATGGTCTTGGGCAACCCTTGGTTCGGGCTGTCTTACTTGCCTGACTGCTCTTGCGGACTCTCGCGCTTGTCGCTGGGTATCGCGCCGGACCTGGCAACCGGGGGTGCGCCCCTCGATCAGACGGCGTTGGCGTTGACCCGAGGCGCGCAAGGCAGTTGGGATAGCTACCTATGGACGCCTGGCCTGCTGCCGCTCGTGGCAGGCGCGAGCACGCTCATGCGCCTTGGCATGTTGCATCTCGTTTGGGATGGCGACCTGATAGTGGGCCTCCCGGGCAATGGTCGCGACAGGGAGCTTGGATTTCAAAGCGCTGGCGATGCCGGCCTTTGGTTCGGTTCCAATTTCGTGTTCGGTGGCCGCGTGCATGGCGCGTTTTATCCCACCTTTCAGGGCGATCGCTTCCAATCGGCGCTGTCGGCATACTTGCGTGCGCGCGTAGGCAAAGACTCGCTGGGGCTCAGGTACTTGGTCAATCTCGACGGCCCCGGTGGCTTCTCGTTCAGCGACGACAAGGTATGGGGACTTAGTCTTTTCTACGCGACCACTCTGTAAGCTAAACCTTAGTAACGAGCCTTACCTGGCTGCCACTTCCCCAGCGGCGCAAAACCCTTGAATGGTAACGTCGTCAACGAGGGTTCCACCAACTATGGCGCTGATGGATGAGGTAATCGATGCCTGCGATCTGGACGCCGAAGTCGGCCAAGTCGCATTGCGTCGTGCCCTGCGTGAGTCCGGTTGCGATTCGATGAGCCCTTCGGCTGCGGACCTGCGCAACGCACTGCCAGCTCTCAGGCGAGCACTCGAAGCCGTCTTATCGAGTGAGCAGGCCTACGACGCGGTCGAACGTGTCGACATCTTACTCGCCGTCAAGCCACCAGACATGCCGAGCGAGCCGCCCAGTCTGGAAGAGCTCACCAAGCGACTGCGTGAAGCGAATCAACGCATGTCCACGCGCGATTACGAAAGCGAAACAGCGGAGGCGACCAGCTTGCCGCCGCGGCGCCGCAGCGTGTTTCCGTCATCACGTTGATGGCGCGCTGAGCTCGGCAACGAGAAATCGCAACAGGGCTTCGGCTTTGAGCGGAAGACTTGCGATCGAGATCTGCTCATCGTGGGTATGGAAGCCACTGCCGCGCGGTCCGAGGCCATCGATTGCGGGCAGGCCTACTGCTGCCACCGTGTTCGCGTCGCTGCCGCCGCCCATGCGCGGTGCTTCCGTCGCCTGCAGACCTGCTGCGCGTTGGCAAGCCCCATACCTTTCGCACAACGCAGCGCTGTCGGCAGAGCGCATCCAAGGTTTGCGAGAGACATGGACTTCGACGTCTACGCGCGTGCCTGGCATAGCTTGCTGCGCGCGTTCTGCGTCGGTCTGCAAGGCGCGAATCAGGTCGCGTTCGCCGTCGGCATCGCCAAATCGCAGGTCGAGCTCGCAGCGGGCTAGGTCAGGTACGGTGTTGCGCGCGCTGCCGCCACTGACGATGCCCACGTTGACGGACATGCCGCGTGCTTCATCCGTGCGCGTCTGGACTTGGTCGATGAACTTCGAGAGCGCCCAAATTGCATTGCGTCCGCTCGAAAGCGCGTTGCCCGCGTGCGCGGCTTTGCCGTGGCCCGTGACAACCGCATGCCCGGAGCCGCGCCGCGCCGTGATAATCGCGTCTCCAGCCCGGCCCGCTTCGAACACCAAACCAGCGCGCGCAATGCGAGCGCTGGCTTGCAGCATGGCCCGGGAGCTCGGCGAGCCGACCTCTTCATCCCCCACGCTCAAAAAGCGTAAGGGCAGTCCGTGGAGCAGGCCCGCGTCGTGCAAACTGCGCAAGACGATCACGACCAACGCAAGCCCACCTTTCATATCGAGCACACCAGGGCCGCGCGCTAGATCGCCATCGACACTAAACGTTTCGAAGGTATCGGGCGGAAACACGGTGTCGTGATGTCCAATTAGTAAGATCGGTGCAGCGTGATCAGCGGCTTGCGTACTGAAGCTCAGGTGATCGCCTGTGCCCGAGCCAGCTGTGACCTCGAGCTTTAGCTCGAGATCGGAAAGCGCCGCGCGCAGCAAACCCCCGACCGCATTGACGCCCGCTACGTTGCCCGTGTAACTATTGACGCGAACCAGCGCCTCGGTAAGCGCGAGGATTTCACTCTGCCTAACACTCAGGGCAGCGAGCGCCCGGCCCAGCTCGGCCTCGCGCTTTGTTTCGGTCACGGGAAGACTCCGCGATCGCCATAACACTCAGACAAGGTCTTGAGCGCGAGGCCATAGGCCGCGATGCGTTTGCTGCAGCCATAGTTCTGGGCAAAGTCGCGCACTCGCTGATAGGCGCGCACGACGGCCATTTCGAGCTTGGAGTCGACTTCTTCGAGGGTCCAGCGTTCGCTGCGGCGATTCTGCAACCATTCGTAGTAGCTGACGGTGACGCCGCCTGCGTTGGCGAGCACGTCGGGCACCACGTCTATCCCGCGCTGCCGGAGCGCGCGTTCTCCGTCGGGGTTGACGGGGCCGTTGGCACCTTCGACGACGCAGCGCGCCTTGAGGATGCGTGCTTCGTCTTCGCCGATTTGGTTTTCGAGGGCAGCCGGGATCAAGAACTCGGCATCGGCGCTGAAGAAGTCTTCGCGCGAGCAGCGTTCTGCGCCGCCAAAGCCTGCGACCGTGCCTGTCACTTTCACGTGGGCGAGCAACGCGCGTACGTCGATGCCCTTTGCATTGACGAGATAGCCGCCGAAGTCACCGACGGCGACTAAGTCGACGCCCATGGAATCGAGCAAGAGCCCCGCGTGCGATCCAACATTGCCAAAACCCTGGATGATCGCGCGAGAGCCATCGAGCTTGAGATCGTTTTCGCGTGCCCACTCACTTGCACAGTAAGCCACGCCTTGTCCTGTGGCCTTGACGCGACCAAGCGAGCCACCGCAAGCGATAGGCTTACCCGTGACCACTGCGCGCTGCGCATTTTTCTGCGCTGTCGACGCCGTGTTCATGTACGTGTCCATCATCCACGCCATCTCTGCGGGGCCGGTGCCGACGTCTGGCGCAGGGATGTCGTGATCGGGCCCGATGTTGGTTCCGAGCTGATGGGTGAAGCGGCGCGTGATGCGCATGCGCTCGCCGACCGATAGCTTCGTGGGGTCACATTTGACCGCGCCTTTGGCTCCTCCGAAGGGGATGTCCATCAACGCGCACTTCCAGGTCATCAGTGACGCGAGCGCCTTGATCTCATCGGTGTTGACGTCGGGGTGGTAACGAATGCCACCTTTGTAAGGCCCAAGCAGGTTGTTGTGCTGGGTGCGATAGCCCCTGAACATTTCAAGCTCGCCGGTATCCATGCGCACCGGAAAGTTCACCACGATCTCGGATTTGGGCTGCGACAAAAGCACGGCGACGTCGGACGAAAGCTCAATCACTCTGCCGGCTTCCTCGAGGGTGTCGTGGACGCTGCGGAAGAATGCGTAAGGCGTTTGGGACACGGGCTGCTCCTTGCTCATTCGCGCGTCAGCATAGCCAGGTCAGTGAGCCAGGCTACGGGATCGCGCACACCGGAAAGCATATCGCTACAAAATGTAGACCGTCGTCCTGCGAATAGGTCGCTGCTGGATTGACCGAACGCATCTGTGTTGGACATGGCTCCATTATCTGGACTCAGGGCTGCCACATCGGCACCAAAATCGTCCCACGCGCCGACCGCGATGGCGCCGACGACGTGTCACGCTTCTCTGGCAGCTTGCCGAAAATGATGCGTGCTGTCTGCAACACAGAAGGGATGGCAATCATATGCTCTCGAACGGCCTGGCAGTGATCGTTGCGCACACGCGCGACGGCGATCAGAAGACTAACTACGCGGAGGATTTGGCGGGGCTGCCACAGATCGCGCAGCTCGTACAAGCCTGCAAGGCTACGACCGGCATCAACAAGGTATGGGTCGTGACTGCCGATCCGGCGCTGGCGGAGCCCGCTGGACGCGCGGGAGCAGACATGGTGCTGATTGAACCGTGCGATGAAGCTGCGCCTCCCGATGCGATGCTGTTGCGCACGCTGCAGAAGCACGAGGCCAAGAGGCTAGCAGCAGATCTCTTGTTGTGTGTCGATGCCGCCTTTCCCCTGCTGCGCGCCCAGGATTACGAACGACTGCTTGTGGCGTTGCATGAGCTGCCGGTCGATTGCGTGTGCGCGGCCTTGAGCGTTCCCCGGTCAGGGTTTCCATCGACAGCACAGAGCGACAGCCTGGTGCTCACCACGAGTGACCTCGTCGCGCCTACTAGCGGGAGTTGGCTGGTCGAGAGCGGTGCCGCCTGTGCGCTGCGCGCGAGCACGTTCAGGTCCACGGGTAAGTTGCGCGCGGGCCGCATCGCGCTGCAACGGTTTGAGACGCAGCGCAGCTTGCCTGTAAGCTCTGCCCTCGATCGCGCATTGGCCGAGGTCGTGCTGCGCCAGGATGCGCAAGCCAACCTGGCCGCGCTGTTACCCAAGCAGCTGAAAGCGGTAGTCTTCGACTTTGATGGCGTGATGACCGACAACGCCGTGTGGGTGACGCAAGAAGGACAAGAAAGCGTGCGTTGCGACCGGGGCGACGGCATGGGACTCGGCATGCTCAAGGCAAGCGGCGTTAAGCTACTGATCTTGTCCAAGGAACGAAACCCGGTCGTCACGGCGCGCGCGAAGAAGCTTGGCATCGAGTGCTTGCAAGGGATCGACAACAAGCTTGACGAAATGCAGCGTTGGCTTGCGCAGCACGACGTTGCAGCGCGCGATACTGTGTATGCCGGTAACGACGTCAACGACCTCGAGTGCATGCGGCACGTCGGCTGCGCAGTGTGTCCGCAAGATGCGCATGCCAGCGCACGGATGGCGTCGCGCATCGTGCTGCTGCGCGATGGCGGGAGAGGCGCCGTTCGTGAGCTATGTGACCTGATCTTAGAGTCCTTGGCGTCGGCCACGGATTTCGGCTAAGTAAACAGTGTTTACCGTGCTTAGCGCAACCTCGAGCGGATGAAAACCGCGCCCTGTGCGCTACATCTCGACCACCGCGCGACCTTGCGACCAGGCGAGGCGCGAAAACAAGGTAACTTCATCATGCAAGTAGCCCCCCAGACGATCGACTCCGTCGTCATTCGCTTTGCCGGTGACTCCGGCGACGGGATGCAACTCACCGGCACGCAGTTCACCGACACGAGTGCGCTCGCGGGCAACGATCTCGCAACCTTCCCCGACTTCCCTGCGGAGATTCGCGCTCCTGCAGGCAGTTTGGCCGGTGTGTCTGGTTTTCAGGTGCACATCTCGTCCCTCGAGGTGTTCACGCCCGGCGACGAGCCTGACGTTCTGATTGCGATGAATCCAGCGGCACTGAAGGCGAACCTGAAGGACTTGCGCAAGGGCGGCGTGCTGATTCTCGATACAGATCAGTTCACCGAGAAGAATCTGGCGCGCGTCGGCTACAAGCAGAACCCGATCGAAGATGGCTCGCTCGCGGCCTACAAGATTCACCGCGTCGACATCACGGGCATGACCTTACGGTCGATCGAAGAGCAGGGGCTCAATCAACGCGCTGCGGTGCGCTGCAAGAATTTCTTCGCGCTCGGCCTCGTGTACTGGATGTACAACCGTACGCTCGAGCACACGCTTACTTGGATCGAAGCAAAGTTCCCCGGCAAACCCGAAATCGCTGAGGCCAATCGGCGCGCGCTCAAGGCCGGCTATCACTACGGTGAGACGGCCGAGCTGTTCACGCACAGCTACGTGATCAATCAGGCAGTGATCGAGCCTGGCACCTACCGAAATATCTCGGGCAACGAAGCGCTTGCGCTCGGTCTGGTCGCAGCCGCGGAGCTGTCGGGTCTCGATCTGTTCCTCGGCTCCTATCCGATCACGCCCGCCTCTGACGTTCTGCACGCGCTCAGCCGCTACAAGCACATGGGCGTACGTACCTTCCAGGCCGAAGACGAAATCGCCGCGATCGCCTCGGCCGTGGGCGCGTCCTACTCCGGTGCGCTCGCGATCACGACGACGAGTGGCCCGGGCATGCTGCTCAAGGCGGAGGCGATGAACCTCGCGCTGATGATGGAGCTGCCGCTTATCGTCATCGACATCCAGCGCGGCGGCCCGAGCACGGGTCTGCCGACCAAGACCGAACAGTCCGATCTGATGATGGCGATGTACGGTCGCAATGGTGAGTCGCCGATTCCGATCATCGCACCCTGTTCGCCTGGCGATTGTTTCTATGCGGTGATCGAAGCGGCACGCATCGCGCTCGAGACGATGAGCCCGGTAATCCTGCTCAGCGACGGTTACATCGCCAATGGCTCGGAGCCTTGGAAGGTGCCGTCGATGGCCGAAATTCCCAAGATCGAGGTGAAGTTCGCGACGGACGCGGCGGGCTTCAAACCTTACTCTCGCGACGAAAAGCTAGCGCGCCCTTGGGCTATCCCCGGCACACCCGGGCTCGAGCATCGCATTGGTGGCATCGAGAAGGAAAACATCACGGGCAACGTCAGCTACACGCCTGAGAACCACGAGTTCATGAGCAACTTGCGCGCCGAAAAGGTGCAGAGAGTCGCCGACCGTTACGCCAGGACAGAGATCTTCGGCGATAGCAGCGGTGAGCTACTCGTGATCGGCTGGGGTGGTACGCACGGCGCGATTCGTTCGGGCG
>JBBSJC010000074.1:0-20637 GCA_038257655.1 Polyangiales bacterium
AGTCGAACGAAGTTGCTGTCACACCGGCACAATAGCGCGGTTCTCGGACGCCCCTCCACGGCTTGCCAACTCGCTACAATCGCTCATGTTTCGGGTCGGTCGTGTTTTGGGACACGACGAGGAGAACACTATGGCCAGCCCTATTCTGCCCAACTCGCCTTTGGTCGAGGTCGTCTGCGAGCTGCGGTTTCCTGGCGACCTCGCGCTGCTCGGGGCGTGGGGCGCCATCCAGGCCGAGCTCCGGGACGAGTACCCATCCCTTTTTGTACCGGCGGCCGTGGCGGGCACCGCGCCGATGTTGCAACCGCTTCAGCTCGCGCGCGAAGATCACAAGCGCAAGGTGATGCTCGCCATCAACAGCTTCGCCGTTTCGACGCACCAGTACGAGGGGTTCGACGCCTTCGTGCAGACCTTCCAACGGGCCTACGACGTGCTCGCGAGGCACTGCGTGGTCCCGCGCTTTACGCGGATGGGACTGAGGTACACCAACGTGCTGCCGCACGACTTCGGCGATGCCGACGCTGCAGCTGGATCACTGCATCCGTGCCTGAAGCTGCGCCTGACAGGCTGGAGCCCCTCTCCGTCTGCCTCTGAGGCGCCGCAGCTCGTCTACGTCGCCCAACGCTCGTCGCTCGATCTTCGACTTTCGCTGCTGGCGGCACCCGAGCACGCGGGCACCAAGCTCGACCTCGACTGCTCGGAGACGGGTGATGCGACGCCGGAACGCATGCCGGCATTTCTGACGGCTGCCCATGCATTCATCGAGGAGACTTTTCTCTCTTTGATCACGGACGAGTACCATCGCTACCTGGAGGGCCGAGAATGATTCTGGATACCATTCCCCCTATGGTGGACGTAGAGCGCGACTCGCGCGGTCGGGCCCCCAAGCTGCGACTCATGGAGCACCAGGGCCTCGGCCACGCAGCTGACGACCGGCAGAGTGGCCAGACCTGGGAGCCTACGATTGGCTACCTGCGCAACGTGCTGCTCGAAGGGCACGAGGTGCCGCTCATGTATCCCTTGAAACTCGAGGTGGAGCGCACGGGCGACGGATCGATCTCAGTGTTCTCCCCCGTGCTCAACCTTGGGGGAGTCGGTGCGACGTATCGAGATGCGGTCTCCGATCTGACCGACTCTTTGGAGCGTCTCTGGCTGGAGTTTCGCGACGAGCCCTATGAAGCTCTGCATCCGTCGGCCCAAGCCTTGCGCAAGAAGCTCTCGAAAGTCTTCGCCCGATGATCAAGCCGGTAGAAACGCCGCTGGCCCGCCGATCGCTTGGTACCAAGGGCTTCGTAGTTTCCACAAAGGGCAATCGCGATCACGAGATGTACTTCTTCGAGCTCGACGGCAAGAAGACGAACCTCTTCTTCAAGATCTCTCGGGGTGCGCGCGAGGTGAGGCGTGATGAGATCCGCAACTCCGCGCGAACGATGAAGATTCCCGGCGACGATTTGTACCGCATCCTTTGCTGCGAGCACGATGCGAAGACCACCGAGGCGCTCTACCGCGGAGCCTTGGATCCAGGCTGACTAACCGCGGTCCGTCAGCCTGACGGTTGCCTCGCGGTGCCCATTGTCCTCCGCGAACAGGACAAGGACGGGCACATCACCCGTTGCCATTCGCAGTCACCCACTGCTCACCCACGGAGCTCCAAAACTCGCTTCTGGAGAGGCCCTCAAGCGCTTCGGACCATTCGGGATGATCGACCAGTTTACTCGCGTGGGTATGTCCCTGATCGTCAAGCGCAAGCACTCTGACCTCTTTGGGCTCAAAGTGATCCAAAAAGTAAGGTGCGTGCGTCGTACACAGGATCTGTAACTCTGACCGTTCGGCAAGAATCGACCGCAGACATCCGATCAACTCTTTGTGGGCAGAAGGATGCAGGCTGTGATCGAGGTCATCGATCAACACTACCTTTGGACATGACTCGGAGTGCAACAGAGCGAGCACGCCCAAGGCGATCAGAGTGCCATCACTGACCATGCTCCCGTCGAGAAAGCCTGTCCCCTTCATCTCGATCTCCAAACGATTGCCTGGCATGTCCCGGTAGTTTTCGACGGCGTGGTCCTTACCGTTCACCGAGATGATCTGAGTCTCGCCGCGACTTACCTTTGTTGGCGGCGTACGCAGACGTAGCGCACGCGGGACAACCCTTCGCAGCGCCTCCTCTAGTCGGTCAATCCGCGTTCGGTCGGTGGCTGCCATCACAGCGATCAGCGACGCCAGGCCGTAACCATCGCGGCGCAGTCGCCCCACGTCGTCTTCGAGCACGCTCGGGCGCGCCATGGCTTCGGCGCTCAGCGACAACTCCATCGCTGGACCATGGCCAAGCCTCGCAACCTCTTTCGCAACCGAGAGGCCATTCTCGACAGCCGGTCCGCTCGTGTGCGTAAGACCACCCTCAGCCCCGTTAAGCAGCAGCTCGATCCAAGGGGTCTGATCTGCGTCGGTGCTCGGGGCCGGACGCAGACGCAAACGAATGCTGTCTTTAGTCAGGTTCCACGCGCCCGGCGCGATTTCCGCACCAAGCACGATAAATTCTTCCTCGGCCGTGCCCTTTGTCCGGAGCTGTTCGGGGCCAAGCGGAGCTCCGAAGGCGTAGCGCTGGCGAATCAGCCCGCCTGCATCCACGCCGGGTTGGGTAGGCGTGGCCAGGTCCGCAAGATGGCGCACGCCGCTCAGCACCGAGCTCTTGCCCGCGCCGTTAGGGCCCACCAGCACTGTAAGCCGCTCCAGGTCGAGGTCGACCTCGCGTAGGCTCTTGAAGTTCCTGAACTTTAGCTGCTGCCACATGCTTTGTTCACGCTAGCCCAGCAACGGTCCGAATCAAAAGGTCAAATCGGGAGAGCCAGTCAGGTGGCAAAATGCTACCCTGTCCAAATGGCCCAGCCAGTGAAGCTATCCGATGACCTCGTCCTCGATGCCCGGCTCACGGGCGAATCGTCCGAGCGCTCGATTGCGGGGCAGGTCGAGTACTGGGCGCGGCTGGGTCGCGCGGTCGAGACGGTGCTGCGCGCCGGCGAGGCGCTCGCGCTCAAACGGCGTGGCGATGTGCTGCCGCTGTCGTCGGCGCTCGGTGCCGTAGAGAGCGAGGAGGGACGTGACCGACTGAGAGCGCACTTGGCCGAGCGTCCGTTTCCGCACTTCGAGGCTGCGCCGGATCAGCCTGGCTTGCTCGTGAAGATTGACGAAGATGGCACGCGCACGGTCGGTCGCTTCATCCATCGCGTGTTCACGCCTGTCGAGGAGTAAGGTGGCCCATCCCTTCGAAGCACGGCCCGTGATCGTCGCCATCGCGGGGCCGAACGGCGCCGGTAAGTCCACCTTCTTCGAGGTGTTCGTCAAACCAGCAGGCCTGCGCTTCATCAACGCGGATGTGATCGCCAAGGAAGCCGGCATTGATGCCTATCAAGCCGCCGAGCTCGCCGGGATACTGCGCAGCAAGCTCGTCGCAGAGGGGGAGAGCTTCGCGTTCGAGACCGTGTTTTCTGATCCTGCGGGCGAAAAAGTCGCGTTTCTCGAGGCGACGGCGAAGCAGGGCTACACGGTGGTGCTGTGCTTCATCGGTCTCGACAGCGCGAGCACCTCCGACGAGCGCGTGGCGATGCGCGTGCTGCAGGGAGGCCACGACGTTCCGCCCGACAAGGTGCTCGGACGCTACCCACGCTCGCTCGTGAACCTCGCCCGTGCGATGGCCACGCTGCCGTTCGTCTGGGTCTACGACAACTCCGACCTCGGTGACCCATTCCGTAAGGTTGCTGAGGTCGAGCATGGCCGGGTCGTGCGAACCTCCCCGCGGCTGCCGGAGTGGCTCAGGTTGCCCTGAGCTTCAGCCAACAAAACGCGGTGAAGGCCTTCGCCGACAAGCATCCTTACCATCACATCGGCCCCCATCCCTGGGCGGCCAACCGAAAACTGCTCATGCCGGCCGAGCTCACATCGCGCGAGTCCACCGACCGCGTGAAGGAGACCAAGCGACGACTATCAGCGCGACGCGCCAGTCAGGACAAGCAGGCCGAGCCTCTCGACACCGTGCTTGCATCAAACATGATCTCGGTCGGTCTCGACGTGGATCGTTTGGGTCTGATGGTTGTGACTGGCCAGCCCAAAACCTCGAGCGAGTACATTCAGGCAACCAGCCGCGTGGGCCGCAAGTATCCCGGTCTGGTGGTGACTTGCCTGAACGCTTCGCGTCCGCGCGACCGTTCGCACTACGAGCGCTTTGTCGCCTATCACGAGAGCTTCTACCGTGAGGTCGAGGCCACCAGCGTGACGCCGTTCTCACTGCAGACACTCGACCGCGGTATGGCGGGCACATTGCTGTCGATGATTCGCCACGGTCAACTCGACATGGAGCCGCCGCTGGGCGTGATGCGCGTTCATGCCCAGCGCGCCTTCGCAGACCGAGCACTCGAAGCGCTGGTGGACCGTGCACGCCACCATCGCGATTGGCAGGATGCCGAGGCCGAGCAGCGCATCGCGGATGAACTGCGAGCGCGAGGCCGCAACTTCCTCGATGCGTGGGAGCGCGTAGTCGATCGTGCGCGCGAGGGAGCTGCCGAGCGCACCTACAGTGAGTTCGACAAGTGCACCGCACAGGGCAAGGCGCTGCTCTACACCGCTACCGACGATCAGCCTGACGATCTGGACGAACGCCGCTTCGTCGCTCCCACCTCGATGCGCGACGTCGAGCCCAGCACCCACATCTGGCTGCGCTTCAAGCAGCTCGACCAGAAAGACTGAGCGATGGCCCGCTACACAAAGAGTAAGGATAAGCACGCGGTGCATCGCGCCGATGGGCAGATCCGTCAGAGCCAAATGGTGACGACCTTTGGCCCAGGTGCCATGGTCGATCTGATCGATCGCGCCGTGCTCATCGGAGGCATCGAGCACTGGTCGTTCGCCGATGAACGGTATGTGGCACTGGATGATACGCGCCTCCGCCGCTCACTCATTCCGAGGCTCAAGTCCCTCGACCCCAACCTCGACCTCGCGCAACACGGCTACTTTCGCATGGCCCCCGAGTGCAACGACCGCGAGCCTGACAAGCGAGTCGGAGTGCGCGCCGTGGAATTTCCGCACTGGTTCGTATGCCAGGACTGCAGACGCCTGACGCGCGCGCCGGAAGGCCTCGAGACGAAGGCCAACCGCTACCTGCACAAATGCGCGAACGGTCGCTCGTCCCAGGCCGTGCCAGTGCGCTTCGTGGCGGCCTGCAAACACGGTCACCTCGGCGACTTCCCCTGGGTCGCGTTCGCCCACGGCGAAGGTGTGTGTGACCGCTCGGAGATGTACCTGAAAGAAGGCGCCACCGGCGATGTCGCGCGCATCATCGTCGAGTGCCACAACTGCGGCGCCTCACGTCCACTCAGCCAGGCGAGTGTGCTGCCGTTTGACTGCGCCGGTGACCGCCCTTGGCTCGGTGGCCGCGCCGCCAACGAGCTATGCACCGAGAAGATCAAGCTGCTGGTGCGCACAGCGTCCAATGCCTACTTCGCACAGGTGGTCAGCGCATTGCGGCTGCCCGCGCCCGATCCCGACCCGCTCACACTCAGGCTGCGTCAGAAAGACGTGTGGAAGGCCGTCCAGAAGGTCAAAAGCGTGGAGCAGTTGCAACTGCTCGCGGACCTCCAAGACATCGTGGCCAGCGCCATCGCGGGACAGAACCTCGCCAACGTGCTCCGGGTCATCGAGACCGAACGGGATGGTGAAAAGGATGCGGCAGAACGGCCCTTGCGCTCAGAGGAGTACCTTCGCTTTCTCAACGCGCGCAACGAGACTCCGGGCACGCTCGCTCCGCAGGGCGCGCAGTTCGTCGCCTATCGCGTGCCACCTGGGCGCGCCAAACTTCCGGCCGGGCTCTCGCGTTTGGTGATCGTGCCCGAGCTCCGCGAGGTACGCGTGCAGGTGAGCTTCAGTCGCTTCGACTCGGTGAGCGCGAATCTCCAGGGCGAATACGATTTCGACACCTACTCCGTGAAGCCGGCCGCGCTGACTCTGCCGACGGGCAATCAGAAATGGCTACCTGCTGCCGAGGTACGCGGCGAGGGCGTATTTCTCGAGCTCGATGCAAAGGCCGTGTCGGACTGGGAACGGCGTCCTGCAGTGCAGGCTCGCGCCGAGCTCTTGCTTCGCGCCTACGAAGCCGACGGCAATGACGCATCGCTGTTTCCGGGCATACGGTTCTATCTGCTGCACTCCTTGTCGCACCTCTTGCTCACAGCCATCAGCCTCGAGTGCGGCTACGCCGCAAGCGCCATTCACGAACGGATCTACTGCGCCCCCGACGGCGCCGATGGCGGCGGCATGGCAGGCATCCTGCTCTCCACGGGCACCACCGGCTCCGAGGGCACGCTCGGCGGCCTGGTCGAAGAAGGCCGTCGTATCGGCGAGCACCTCCGCGAAGCCTGGGAGCTCGGCCGCCTGTGCTCGAACGACCCCGTATGCGCGGGCCACGATCCATCGCGGGATGCGGACGACCGACGCCTCGAAGGCGCCGCCTGTCATGGCTGCCTCTACATCGCCGAGTGCTCGTGCGAACGCTTCAACCGCTACCTCGACCGCGCGCTCGTCGTGCCCACCATTGGCAATGAGCACGAGCTCGCCTTCTTCCGAGAGCGACCGTGACCCAGGGCGTCTCCGACGTCAGCACTTCGAGCCTCGAGCGCATCCTCGCCGCGCTGCAAGACGGACAGCTCCGCGCACCGCTGTCTCGCTCGCTGCTCGTCGCATTCGGCGTAAAGGGCCAACTCGATGCACTCGTGCGCTCACTTGAAGGCCACTCCAAGGCTGCCAGCGTCAGCATCCTTGAGTCGGTCTTGGCCGAACGCCGTAAGCTCACGCGCCCGGCCCCCGAGCTGGTGTGGACGGGGCCAGAGGGCACAAGCGCGGCCGCACGCGACACGGCCGTCGTACTGCGGGACCTGTTCGAGGGTGCACGTAGGCGCGTAGTGCTCGGCGGCTACAGTTTCCTCAACGCCGAGAGCGTGCTCGCGCCACTGCACAAAGTCATGGTCGACCACGCCGTCGAAACCCACTTCTTCATCAACGTCGAGCAGCCTGACTATCGGCAGCCGAGCGAAGAGGCTTACGGTCAGGCTGCGTTCGAGGCATTCCTGGCGGCAAGCTGGCCCTTCGGCGCGCCCTACCCTGACCTTTACTGTGACCGACGCGCGCTCCGTCCCGGCCGAGGCAGCGAGTACACCAGCCTGCACGCGAAGTGCGTCTCTGTAGATGGCGAACGCGCTTTCGTGTCGAGCGCCAACTTCACCACGCGCGCGCAAGAGCGCAACATCGAGGCCGGTGTGTTGCTGCACGATGCGACGTTCGCGAGGCAGCTCGAGCGACAATGGATGAGCTTGATCGAAGGCGGATTCGTGCTGAGGCGCACGCGCTAGCGACAGGCCGGCTCACCTGGAGTGACGACGAGGATGGCTGGGTCGGAAAAGGCGACGACCTTACGATTGCGCTCTGTGACTCGTGCGCTGCGGAGCCCGCGCTCAAGCGCGCGATGAGCCGCGAGCCGGTAACG
Source organism: Polyangiales bacterium (assembly GCA_038257655.1). Lineage (GTDB taxonomy): Bacteria > Myxococcota_A > Polyangia > Polyangiales > DASUME01 > DASUME01. The sequence goes on from JBBSJC010000074.1 coordinate 7,532, forward strand.
TCATGCCCCTCCGTACGCGTCGAATCGCGGCCGACAATTTCGCGTGCTTGGCTGGCCCAGACTCCGCACCGGGCGCGCTCGTCGCGAGGGGATCGGCTTCGATAGTTGAAGTTCCCGCTTTGGTGCCATTAGTTTAAGTTTAGGCTCTGTCGATTTTTTTCGACCTAGCAAGCCGGGGACGTAACCGTGAATGAAGCGCAGCACCGCCTCGTGACAGACTTGCTAGTCGGTCGATTGTCGACCCATGATTTCGTTGAGCAGTTTGGCGTGGACCCGACAACCGATCGTCAGTTCGTTCGGCTCGGTCTTGAACGAGCGCTGATCGACCGATCTTCCGATGATGTGTCCGCTCTGCTCGCCCTCGCCTTTCGTTTCGATCTCTCCGCGAGCTGGGCACCTTTGTTATGCCGACTGCTCCAGGAGGACTGGCACCAGAGCCACGAGGACTTGGCTTCGGCCCTGCAAGATCTGCGCGACCCTACCACCGTGGACGGCCTCTTCGCGGCCACCTGCGTGGAGCACGCGTACCTCGCGTTCGACGACGCTCGTGCGCTTGCAGTCAAGTGCATCTGGGCATTGCACGATATTGGAACCGATGCCGCGCGATCGCACCTCGAGACTCTCGCGAGATTTGACGTTGAAGTGATCCGCCATGCCGCGGGAGAGCGTCTCGATGCTTTGGCAACACGTGATCCGGGGGCACCGCCCGCAGCATATCGCCGCGCACGCGACGCGCATGTCCGACGTGACTGAGCCCGTGGGCTTGGAGTAAGGTCGCAAACTTGTCTTCAAAGTCTCTATGCCTGCTGATCGTCGCTTACTGCGCCATCCTCTTCCAAGGCGAGGTCGCTCATGCCCAGGCGTTTAGCGCGGAAGAGTTTCCCCATCTGGACGAAAGGCCGCCAAGTGCCAGGCCGCCAAATCCCAACGGCTCCGAGCTACAGCTCGCCTGGCAGCGCTACGAGCTCGAACATGCCGCACACCTGGAAGCCACGCGGGCGGCAAGAGGCTACAAACAGCGCTCCATGCGCGTGGGCCTTACTATGATGATCATGGGGTTTCCGATTTCCTTCGCGACGGCTTTCTTGAGCTTGCTCGAAGTGTCCGCCGGGCATGGCGATATCGACTATAACTTTGTCCACGCACTGCTCATCACCTCCGCGGTCGGCCTCGCTGCGGGTGCCACCGGTGCCGGGCTCTTGCTCCACCGCAGCCGGACCAATCCCCACGTGCAGGCGCGCATCGACGCCCGCGATCGCGCGCGCGAAGCCAAGCGTGAGTACGAGCAAGTTCGTCGCGAGCGCCGCGGAACGTCAGCGCTTCACCTGGCACCCACGCTGCGCTTACGGGGACGCGCTACGGCTGTGGGGCTGCAATTGCGCTGGAGCATGTAGCGTCACTCCCAGCAGCCGAGGCGAGCTTCGAGAACAGCGCGCTCTTTACGCCGATGCTGGAGCGCGTGGTCGACGTGCTCACACAGCCGCTTTAAGCGTGGTGTCTGCTTCGTTTGCTTCCCAACGTCTGCGTGGGATAGCGGACGCTATGCAAACAGGTACGGTCAAGTTTTTCAATGCAGACAAGGGTTTCGGCTTCATCACGCCGGACGCCGGTGGCAAGGACGTGTTCGTCCACGTCAATGACTTGGGTGGCGCCAACCTCAACGAGGGCACCAAGGTCGAATTCGAGATCGTTGAGGGCAGGAAGGGCCCCCAGGCCGGCAGCGTCCGGGTAACGGGGTAACCGAGGATAAGCCCCTCGGTTGGCTGCGTTGGTTGACTACCGAAAACTTAAGAGTGGTACCAGCGCAGCCCAGCACTACGCGAGAACGGGACCGGCGCCGCGTCATGCGACCGCGTCGGCTCGCATCACCCTGCGAGCGGTAGGTCCCGCTAGCGCGACCCCCAACTACTTCCGCTTGGCCTTGGCGGCTTCGTTCTTTGCCTTTGCCGAGGATTTGGCATCCGCGAGCGCAGCTTTCAGCTCCATCATGTGAGCCTTGAGCGCTGCGGCTTTCGTTTTGTTGCTAGCGATTTTTGGCGGTGATGGACGCAATAGAAGCCATGGTCGTCCATTTCTCGAGGGAAAGAAGTTGCCCCGTTCGCTTGTTGTTCTTAGCCTACTCAGCTCAGCGCGGCAGTTCGTTCTACCTTAGCGGCCGCGAGGAAAGCTCTGGTTGGGCCCGAGAGCTTGTGCCAGGGACGTGAGCGGGCGCGGCACTGCTTGGTCGACCGGCCGGAGCTGTATGCGAAGATCGAGGCGCGCTCCCGTAGGGGTGGGGTCAAGGACGCGGAGGCGGAGGCTGCGTAAAGAGTTGCTCTGGGGTGGTGTATAAGATCAGCGTGATCTTACCATTCCGGGTTCAGTCTCAGTAATGTACGTTGAAGGCGAGATTCGCAGGCGGCCGTCAGTGCGCTAGACTGTTCGATTCCATGTGCGAGATGCTGAACATGTTCGTCCCCGCCCGCGCACAAGCCTCCTCGGTGGTGCGCGGGCTTACCTTCAGCGACGGTGGCGAGCTGCAGAAGGATTTCGTGCTTCGCTACGGGAAGTCGAAGGGAACATTCCTCGTGGGGAGCGGCGCAAGCATGTGCCTGTGCGGCTTTCAAGATTGGGATGCGTTGTACGAAGTCTCCCGCGGGGTCATGGACCAGGCTTCGGTTGAGTGGCTTGCACTCATTCACTTCTGGTCTGGGGATCGCTACGAGCTTGTCGAGCGCGAAGTCGATCCCGATGAACCGGAGTTTTGCACGGCCCTGGAGCTTGGTAAGGTCGTTGTGCTGCGCGCCCAGCCGGCCGAGCAGCGTCGGCATCGCCGGGTCCTTCGAAGGTTGCAGGAGAGAGTCGGCAGTCAGGTCACGCTGTCATTGAAGGGTGGGCGAGTCCTGCATGGCCAACTGCAGGAGTTCGACGCGCAGAGTGAGGTCGGGCGGATCGATGAGATCATATTCGTAGCCGGTCAGGTCATGTCGGTTTCACCGCTGGGGTGACTTGCGCGCTGCGGACCACAGCGCCTGCTGTATGCAAGCAGGTTGATCGCGGGACGCGGGATGTGGATAATCATTCTAAGTGTGAGCGCGTGCGAGGTGGGCATTGGTACATGCGGGTTTGGCCGCGTCGCGCTGCAGGACGCGTCTGACTTGGGTCACAGTGTGCAAGACTGTCGAATGCGCCTGCAGCTCGGTCAACACACGCTTCTGGTCCCTGCAGTGCTCCCTGCGGCGCTCGCCAGTGGGGTAACGAATGCCTGAGATGAGAACCAATCGCGATCTCTACTGCTTCTTCGCGGACCTGGTGAAGCAGCGAGCGGAGTGCCGACTCACGCTGCAGGAATACCTTGCGAACTTGCGACGGCTCTGTCACCAACATCGACAGCTCGATGCGCTTCCGTTGGCAAACTTTGCGGAGCTCCTGCAAGCCGCCTTCGAACCGGCTCCCAGCAGCGCTGAGTCGGCTGCGAGCGCGAGCCATGACTACCTCGCGTGGGAAGCGCGCATCACCGAGCAGATCCTTGACCTTGGCGAAATGAAGGAGGCAGGAACCCTTGCGAACGAGCACCGCTACTTAGGCCTGGACGCCCCGCGGGGCGGACGTTGGTACAACTTCGACCCCTGCACCTACCTCGAGTGCGCCGCAGAAGGGACCTTCGGGGGCTGGCAACACGGCGATGATACGGGGCGGTGTTACGTGCCCGGACCGGTCGCCGTCCTCGATGCTTCCGGCGCAATGACTTCGATGGACCCGCGCGACCTCGACGAGACAGTGGTCGAGCTCGCAGAAATTTCCTGGGGGATGTTCGTCGACTTCCTCGACGCGGGGCAGTCGTACGAGTAGCGCTGCTTACTCGTCACCCCACCCCGAGATATACACACTCGGCACCGCGTCGGTCAGCCAGACACCGTTCGGTGTGTGGAAGAAGAGGTACCCAACGTCGCGCATTGCTCGAGCATCTATACGCAGGATGATCGGCTTGCCCCGTCGAACACCCACGGCACGGGCAGTGGCCTCGTCCGACGAGAGATGGACGTGGTGGCGTTTCATGCGCAATAGCCCCTTGTCCCTAATTGAGGGCAACAGTCGTGCGACGGTGCCATGAAAAAGGAGATCGGGTGGCATGGCCGGCTCGTACCCAAGATCCACCGCGGTCGAGTGCCCCTGACTCGCGCGGATGCGCTGACCGTCAGCCGAGAGCGCAAAGCGCTGCTTCGGGCTAGTAACCACCACCTCGTCGAGCTCAGCCCGAGAAAGCGAGCGACCATGCTTGGCGCATGCGGCGAGCAGTAGGTCGATGGCGATCCAGCCTCCCGAGTCGAGCACGACTCCAACGGCCGCGGGCTGGTGCCTGAGCACGTAGCTCATGAACTTGCTCACGGCTGTACGGCGCGTCTCGTCCATGATGTTCAACAAGCCCTTGATGCGGCCGCGATGCATGCAAGCACCTTGTGCGGGTCGCATCCGTTGAGTCCGGCTCCCCAGGCGGCGTTCGCTTCGATGAATACCCAGTCTCCGCTCTCCAGCAGACCCACGTCGAGAACGGATGCATGCGGCAAAGGCCGGCTCGCGTGCCAAGGCGCGCTTTTCCATGAAACGTGCAACCCCCCAGCCCACGGCCAGGAGCAAGACCATGCCCAAGCTGCCCCACAAAAGCCAACCTCGTCGTCTGCGGTTTGGCGCGGCCAGTCCAAGTGTTTTGATGACGTCGGGATCGCGCGTTTGCTCAGTCGCTGGTGTTACCGTTCGCATCGTAGGACCTTATCGTTGCGCGTCTATGCGCACGCGGTTCTCCTCGCGCAGGTAGGCGATGGCGAGGAGCTGTCGGCGGTTGATCCAACCACACACGGTTAGCAGCACGAAGTCGAAGGAGGTCGCTGTCACGGCAGCGCACCATAGCGCGGGCTTGAGGCCGGGAGGCGCGACGGGCCAACCGCGGAAATCCACCGTTACGTTGGTGGCGTAAGCGCGGCGTTGGCCGTGACCACGACTGGTGAGAAGCCGAGACGCTGCCAAGCCGCGCCCGCCTCTCCGCCATGGATGTAGCCCAGTTGCAGCTTGGTCAGAGAGCGCTCCCGAAAGAACTCGACCAGTGTCGAAAGGAGAAGCCGGCAAAGGCCTCGGCCACGGTGCTCCGGGTCCACCCACGCGTCATCGACCAGGCCAAACGCCGCGATGTCGCGCCCCTGCCCAATGCGTCCGGTGATCGTTGCTACGATCTTACCCTCGGAGCTCGCGACCAAGACTCGTACGTCCGGATCTTGCACGCATTTGGCAAAGAACTCGGGCAGCCCGAGCGCCCGCTCCTCGGTCATCGGCCAGAGCGCAGGATTCTCGCGCTCCATGGTCTGCTGAAGGGCACGTCGCATCCGTGCCAGCTCACTGGCGTCGTCCACGCTAGCGGTGCGTACTGCGTAGTTAGAAGCGCTCACGGCTCACCTTGATTTGCTTGGGTATGGTTGTTGTCATCGTCGGTCTGCGGTTGAACTCGATTTCTCGCACCAGTGCCCTCACAACGGGCCTTACCTATTCCTCCATTCCTCGATTCCTCCATTCCTCCATTCCTCCATGCGGAGTACCTTCTGGCTGGAGCACGTTCATGCGGGTCCACGCTTGGGACTCGTGACTCTCCTCCCACAACGATGTCTTGAGGAGCACTACGGCACGGAGGAGAGTGGCGCTCGGCCTGAACATGCTGGATGCCATCGCGCCTCTGTGCGCACTCTTCGGACGCGTCACTGAGAGGTCGCAACGACACGAGGCGCTGATCGCCGGTCTTCTCGCACTCATCGCCAACAGCGCACCTGTTCCGAGCACGCCGTTGGCTACGCACCACGAAGCCTCCACCCACCGCGCACCCTTTTTGGAGGCCCTCATCAGCGCACGCGCGCTGCCGCGCTGCGCCCGCTTTCGTTGCCCGCCTCGTCAATGACGGACACCGCTACCCAGCTTCCGCGAGTGACGCTGATTCCTAGCAACCGCACTTCATCCTCTCCCTCAGCCTTCAACATCCACTGCGCGGGTACGCTCGCTTGCGATGCCTGTTCCGCAGTGTCGCCTTGGTAGATCGCAAACACCAGATGATCGGCAGTCGCCACGTCGTCGCCCACGCTGGAGAGCTCGGCGTCCACGCGGGCCACGCCGTCACAACTGGTCCTGGTTCTATCCATGCACCCGCGATCGCTGTCACCAAGCTCGCGCTTCTTGATGCTCTCAAGCACTGGCGCGGTTGGCGGCTTAGTATCCGGCTTCTGCGAGAAAGTAAGGGTGGTCGACGCGAAATCGACCGTAAGCCCCGCGACATCGGCGGACGGCGAAAAGGTGAACGAGCCGGCCGGTGGGGTTGGACCGTCCGTGCGCTCGAGGTCCACACGGGTCCCATCCTCCAGCGTCAATGCGTCGATTTGATCCCGTGCCACCAGGAACAGCGCGTTGGATGGCAGCACGCGCCCGTCTGGATCATCACGCGCGAAGCCTGAGCCCATGGGGCCGGACACCGCGTCGTAAGACGCAAGCGAACAGGCCCAGGCCGCTTGAATCGGGGGCAGAGCGACGATGAGCACGGTCCCGACCGTAAGCGCACGCGGAGCAGAGAAGAAACGTGACATACATGTTTGGAGCACAACGCCATGCGGCGAGTCAACGGGCATTTGCGCCAGCACGGGGTGAACGTGAGCGTCCAGGCCCGCTACGGAGCGACCTCGGGTCCGGGCGTAACCTTACTTTTCACCACGGCTTGCGGCGGAAGCGCGCTCGAAGCGAGTGCTAACCAAGGCGCGCCCATCGGTGCTTCTCCTGAGCCGAACGCTGCCGCCGAAGCAGACGACCCGGCCTCAGAGCCGGAGGCCGACAAGACGCCCGCCGTCAATGCGTTCGTCGCCGCAGCGCATGACTACGAGCCTCCCGTCGCGGATGCCGAGCATCCTTTCGCGATTCATCCACGCTTCGAACTCGTCTGGGCGTCCACGTCATGACCGAAGCCCGCGGCTAACCTCGCGCCCTCACCAGTCAGGATGTCCGATCTGGGTCGGCGGGCGGCCGCCTCAACAGGTCGGCGCCCTGGGTACAGCGCAGACGAAGAGGAATCTGGAGCGCGGAGTCGGGGGCCCGTCCAGGTTACTCAAGGTGTGCAGGATGGCCTCGAGTTCCGTGCAAGCGTGGAGCTCCGACATCAAGCTGGCCTGCAGGTACAGCAGCTGAGTGTCGGTCGGCGCGAGACGACGGGCCGTGGCGGCACAGCGTAGTGCCTGCTCGCGCTCGACTGCGCCGGCATGTTGAATCGCGACCGCCCTCCAGCTGTAAGGATGCTGTGGTGCCAGGCGCAGCATCTGGACCACGGGATCGGGACTGAGCCTGCGGTCGAGCTCGCCGAGCTCTGCCAATGCGAAGCTGAGGGTCGCCCAGATAAGCCAGGATTGGGGTTGGACCTGGTTTGCTGCTTCGGCGCGCGCGACCCATGTGTGAAGGTCGGCATCCTCGCTCAGGGCGAAGGCGAGCGCCTGCGGTTGGTGGGGATCGAGCTCGAGCGCGCGCGCGGCCGATCGCAGTGCGCGCTGCTTGCGTATGCTTGGTTCGTGCACCATGGCGGAGCTCCACAGCACGGCAGGTGCCTGGCCGCAGGCAGAGATCGATGCGCCCTTGGTCGCCGTGCAGGTCGCACGTGTCCAGCGGCGTGTAGGCATGGGTCGGCACCTGCCACAGGAGCTCTTCCCGAGGCGAAAACTCAAGCATCACGAGCTTTGCGGGTCTTGACTACCCACAAGGGGTGAACGCAGCTTGGCGCCGTCAGGTCAGCGGGTAAACTCTCGGCTACTCCTCTTTCTCCCTGGAGAGTCCTCCATGCACGCCACGACCCACTATCGCCACTCGGGTGCGTTCTCGCCGCTCGCCTTCCCGACGGTATTGCTGGCGGGTTTGCCCGCGGCGATGCTCCTTGCGACGATCTACGCCTACGCGATTCTGTACATCCCGATCGCGGGCTACGTGACGTTCATCCTATCGGTCGGCTTCGGCCTGCTTTCCGGCGTCGCATTCGGGTATGCGCTGCGCTTGGGCAAGGTGCGCAATCGGACATTGGGCATCGCGCTCCCGCTGCTGCTCGGGCTGTTTGCTTTCTATGCGCACTGGGCGATTTGGGTTCACGCATTTCTGCAGCGTGCCGATGTCGACGCCTCTTTGCTAGCCCTGTTCTTTCAGCCTGCCGTGCTCTGGGAAATCGTCGCGCGCATCAACGAAACTGGCGCTTGGGAACTGTTTCACAGCACCCCCACGGGCATCGTGCTCTGGCTCCTTTGGACGGTGGAAGCGCTGTTGATCGTGGTGCCTTGTGTTTTCGTGGCCTACGTGATGATCTCCGCTCCGTTCTGCGAGCGCTGCAGCAAATGGTGCGACGAAGAAGAAGGGGTGCAGACGCTGCGCAGCACCGACGACAACACCGTGAAGGCACACGCCGAGGCCAAGGATTTCGCCGCGCTGCGGGCGCTCGGCACGGCCGGCACTGACGAGCTGCATTTCCTGCGCCTCGACGTCCACCGCTGCGCTTCGTGTGACCACACCAACACGCTGAGCGTGCAGCGCATCAGTATCTCGAAGGATGACAAAGGAAAGGAGTCGAAAAGCACCGATGCAGTCGTGACCCATCTGCTGTTGACGCGCGCAGAGCTTGCGAAGCTGCGCGACCTGTCCAGCATCGAACCGCAAGCGTCGGAACCTGCAGGGGATGTGCTGGCTTGATCGTACCGTGCACCGCGCACACTGTGGGATCGTGATCGAGACCACGGACATCATCTGTCCGACCTTAGCTGAAGCACAGCGCTTGCAATCCACGCTGGACGATCAGTAGCTCTCGCCGACCCGCTCGCGTTTCGACTTCGTCACCTGACCGACGAGCGCGCACGCACAGTCCTGCTTCGTCTGGCGGAAGAAGCGAGCTGGCACGAGCGCTCCGCCTGGCCGCGCGGCGAGGGACGCGGTCGAAACCACCGAGTGAGCCGGATCTACCGCCCATTCGCTGGTTGCAGCCGTCGTCGCTGTTTGGAGCTGGAGCTTGTGTTCAGCGACCGCTACATCAACTTAGTGGAAGAAGGGTTCGATGCCGCCGTGCGGGTCGGTCTGCCCGAAGATTCGAGCCTAAAGGCTCGGGTGATCGGTACCACGCGCAGATACTTGGTCGCCTCCCCCGCCTACAGACGACTTGAGTACCAGGCGCCTCGTCGCATTATTACCCCGCCATGAGCTACCGGTCGCGTCAATCCAAGTGCTCATGTCTCCCGCCGCGTACACGCAGCCGCGCGTGCGCGCGTTTGTCGAGCTGCTGGCTGAAGCACTCGCGCCTCGCTTCGGAGGCAAGACTTGAACGGTGCTGAGCAGGTGGGGTATTGGCCGGCCTGCACTATGCGGCTTGACCGCGTTTCTCGTTCCCGTGGGGCTCTGATCGGCGACCACTTCGTGGCGGCCGATTCCTCCCATCTAAGCTAAGCTAAGCTCTGACCAAGTCCTTCAAGGCGCCCCCTTCGGCCGTTCCTTGCTCGGTTTCGTCGAAAGTTCAATATGTTAACAGTGTCAATATCTGCTGCTTTCAGGGACTGCCTTGTTTTGATGGCCGCACTCGACCTCCAGCGCTCCGCACGCGCCGTGAACCCGAGTCTGTCCGCGTAGCATGAAAGAGCTGCGCGACATTATTCAAGCTTATCAGGCGCACCGAGGTCAGACGCTCGTTCTCGCTACCGTAGTCGCTGCGCGTGGCTCCACCTATCGCAAGCCCGGTGCGCGCATGCTGATGAGTGAGGACGCTTGGCTTGCGGGCGGGATCAGCGGCGGTTGCCTCGAGGCAGACCTGCTGCGCAAAGCCTCGTGGCGGACCTCCCGCACCCACGCAGTGCTGGTTACTTACGATGGCGTAAGCGCCCTCGACGACGACGACGCATCTGAGTCTTGGCGTGGTGGCTTCGGCCTAGGCTGTGACGGCAGCATCGATGTCTTGATCGAGCGCTTGGCCCCAGAGTTCCCAGTCCATCCGCTCAGCCTGCTCTCTAAGGCGCTCCACACTGGACGTGCCGCTGTCCTGTCTACGGTAATCGGTGTGTCGGGTAAGGGGGCGCGGCACGGGCTCTGCCTTGGGCAACGTGTGCTAGCGCTCGCAGGAGACGAGCCCGCAAGCGATCTGCCCACGGCTGTGCGGCGAGACATCACAGCGCAGGCGCTGAGCGTCCTCGCCACCGCAGGGGCGTGTGCCAGGGGCGTCACAAGCTATTCGCGACACGTTCTCGACGACACTCAGATCGAGGTCGCGCACGAGCTGGTCATGCCCCCGCGCGCACTGTTCGTTTTCGGTCAAAACCATGACGCTTTACCGCTCGCCCGCCTGGCTCACTCGCTCGGCTGGGATGTGACCTTAGTAGCGCACAAGACACCATTCAGCGCTGAACAAGTCGACTTTACCCAGACCGGCTTGCGGATTCTGCTCGGAAGGGTGCCCGAGATTTTGCCAGCCTTACGCTTCACCCCGCGCTCTTCCTTCGTCGTGATGACCCACAACTATGAGCGCGACAAAAATATTCTTCGTCACGTGCTTGGGCTACCCGTAGCGTACCTGGGCGTGTTGGGTCCAAGACGTCGTACGGAACGTATGCTGAGCGAGCTCTTGCGTGAAGGCACGCCAATTGAGGATGCGGCACTCAAGCGGCTGCATGCGCCGGTCGGACTAGATCTAGGGGCCGTCACGCCGGAAGACATCGCCTTGTCGATCGTGGCCGAGCTTCAGGCGCGCTGTAGCGCGAGCAGCGCGCGCTCGTTGCGCGAAACAGCACGCTTGCAGATTCTTCCCGCCTCTCATGCCGCGAAGGCCGCGGGTGCGGACTGATGATCTACGCGGGTTCAGCCTGTCTTACCTCACTGCTCACGCGGACAGCCGTGGTGGTGTTGGCCGCGGGTCAATCGCAGCGCTTGGGCTCGCCAAAGCAGCTGGTGCGCGTACAAGGCACGACGCTTATCGCGCGCACTCTCTCGGCGATTGCCGGGCTAGCTGTCCCGCATACTTTTGTGGTGTTGAGCGACCGTTGCGCAGAGCTCGAGTCTGAGCTTATGCCCTTTCAGGTGACCCCACTACATAATCCCGCGCCGGGGCAAGGTATGAGCAGCTCGCTGCGCCTGGGTCTAAGCGCTGCGCGCGTCGCGGATCCGGGATTGCTCGCGGTCGTATTTACGCTCTGTGACCAACCTTATATTCATACCCAGCTGCTGCGCGGCCTGGTTCGCGGGCTCGCCAAGGGCCATCCAATCGCGGCATCGCATTACGCGGGCGTGCTCGGCGTACCCGCCGCATTTAAACGCGAAAGCTTTGATGAGTTGCAGACTTTACAAGGCGACCAAGGCGCACGCACCATTCTACGTCGACAGTCCTCCCAGGTGCTGGCTGTGCCGTTCGAGCAAGGTCTGATCGACATCGACTGCCGCGACGATCTCGGGGCGTGTCAATGAAGTTGAGGCCACTTAGCGACTGCCGCAAAACAATCAGATCGCCTCGACGCCGAGGCATCCCCGTCGCCAGCGCTGAAAATTCTCCAGATACAGAGAGTATCCTTGCGAATTTTCATCACCACCGACGGGGCGCCTCGACGCCGATCCGACCTGATTCTTTTGTGCCGGGCGCTTAAAGCTTCGAGCCCGTCGTGTCCGATGCGGAGACATCATCCGACTCATTTCAGCGCGCAAAGCCCACCGCGATGAGCAGGCCGACTACAACCAAAGGTGGAAGCGATGAAAAAGCATTGCGATTTGGACGTTGGCGGGCTGGTGTTTGATGGAGGACCGTTCGGCCTCCAACGCCGTGTCCAGCGGCTGGGTTGGTGGCGAGGTGCGGTTCCCGGGGAGACTGCGGCCCGGTAGCGGTTTGAGCGTCGTGCTTGCTTCTGACGGTCCGCGTGGGATAGGGGTGCATGCAAACAGGCACGGTTAAGTTTTTCAATGCAGACAAGGGCTTCGGCTTCATCACACCGGACGCCGGTGGCAAAGACGTGTTCGTACACGCCAATGACTCGGGCGGCGCCAACCTCAACGAGGGCACCAAGGTCGAATTCGAGGTCGTTCAGGGCAAGAAGGGCCCCCAGGCCAGCAGCGTCCGGGTAACGGGGTAAGCCGCTCGGTGGGCCGACCTATGGCTGTGTTGCGTTGACGACCGAAGAGTAAGAGTGGGTCTAACGCGCGTGCTCGGCGCGGAGGCCTGGATCACCTGCCGAGCTCCTCGACTAGCGCCGCCCTGCGCGCTTCGAGCGCAACGACCTGGCCCTTCAGCAACTTGAGCTCGCGATTGACGCGCGCAAGCTCAGTCTTTGCCTGTTGGTTCTTCAGGAGGTCGCCGCCGTGCCTCTGCTTGACCAGCGCCTCAACCTCACGTCGAAGCAGTCGCAGAAATGGGTTCCCGTGGATCGCGTTGCGGCGGTACTGGAGGTTGCCATCTCGGATCGTCTGAACGATCTCGTCTTGCGTCGGCCCGAATTCCTTGCGTGCGGTCTTGTCGCTCAGCGTTGCGCCCTTGCGTTGCCATTCGGACGTCAGATCGTACATAGGCTCCTCCATCAACACTCAGATCGTCTGCGTGAGAAACGCGGCGAAATCCCGACATGCTACCGCAGCAAAGTGCGGAATGCATGGATACGAACCGCAACCTGCGACTACACAAGTCATGAGACCTAACATCCTCCTTATGATCATGACCTCGTTCTGTGCACGAGCAGACGCCTGGGCCACGTAATGTCGGCCCAGAGCAACTCCACTCGGCGTCATGGACGCGCCGCTCTCAAGGCAAGACACTTGATGTGGTCGGCGCTGGGGTCATGGCTGTTAGTGTGCGTTCACCCCGATTTCAACCTCTTCCCTCTGGCTTTCGAGCTCGTCAAAACGCACACTTGTGGGTGCCATCGGGTCGCCGCCACTTTCTCAAAACCGTACTTCAGGGGGTGGCCGTCGTGCCCCTGGCAGCGTGCGGACATGAGAACGTGGGGGGCGCCGGCGGTCTCACGTGCGAGGACGGGTTCCAAGCGCCGAAGCCAGTCGAGACCGTCTCGGAGCAGCCGCCTGCCGAGATGATATCGCAGCCTGCCTTTACGTTTCAGCACGGC
>JBBSJC010000075.1:0-20492 GCA_038257655.1 Polyangiales bacterium
GACGACGCGGTGGTCGTCATGGCCAAGCATATTCGCGAGGCGCCGGATCCGCCTCGCGCCGCCGCGCCTGATCGGCCTATTCCTGCCAGCCTAGAGAGTGCTGTGCTGCGTGCGCTCGCCAAAGAGCCGGCCGCGCGTTTTCAAGATGCGAGCGAGTTCGAAGCCGCGCTCGAAGCCTGCGTTCCTGACGTGGTCATGGCGCGTGATAACCCGATGACGGCGCTCGATTCGTTCCGACCCAAGCCACCGCGCGCTTCGTGGATCGTGTTGATGGCGGCCGCGCTCGTGCTGCTGGGCTACGCGAGCTCCCTTTTGTTTGCTGCCGATCGCGCCCAGGGCACGCCAGTGGTGATTGGCGACGACACCTCGGCGGCTCAGCCGGCCCCGCCAGTCGTGACGGCTGACTCCGAGCCCAAGCCCAATAGCGACGACGAGCCGGAAGATTTCAAGGCGTTGGCGGCGACGTCTGAAGCAGCGCCCGCTGCACGCACGGAGCCATCGCTCGTTTCCCTGCGCAGCGAGCCCACGGGCGCCTGGGTGTATCGCGACGGTAAGCGCCTCGGCACCACGCCGGTGCATCTCGTCGTGCAGCCCAGTGAAGAGATGGTGCGGGTTGAGCTCCGCGCAGCAGGGTTTTTACCGCTGGCCGCTGAGCTGACGCCCTCCGAGGGCGAGCGCGTGTTCAAGCTTTCTCCACGTCGCCGATCCAATGACAAGCGTCCGAACAGAAGCAAACCCCCAAGTACCCAGCGCAATCCCAGCGAGCCGCCCGGGCCCTACGAGCGCTTCGAGTAGATCACGCGCAGGCGTTTAGCCCGCCGCTCGGGGACTTAGCGACCGCCGCAAAACAATCAGATCGCCTCGACGCCGACGCATCCCCGCCTGCGGCGTTGCGAAACCTTGAAATACAGGCAGTATTCCGGCGGTTTCGCGCCTTGCATGCGGGGCGCCTCGACGCCGATCCGACCTGATTGTTTCGCGGCGGTCGCTTAGCGCAGGCTGACGATAGTGACGCGCTCGCCACCCTCGTCGGGTCCACCGGCACGCACGCTCGCTACGTAGGGCGAAGGTCGCGCCAAGTGCTCGCGCACTGCTTCGCGCAGAGCACCCGTCCCGAAGCCGTGCTCGACGTAGGCCACGCTCTCGTCGCGGCCGTACATACGGTCGAGGAACGCATCGAGCATGTCGAGGGCATCCTCCACGCGCATACCGCGCAGATCCAGCGTGTTGTCGGAGCTACGCACGCCCGGTCGCTGCGGCAGCGAGCCTGCTTTATTCTTGTTGGGAGCGGGCTCGGGCTTTGCTTGAACACGCTGGCGCAACTGGTCGACGTCGACCCATAGGCGCATCGCACCGGCGGCCACCCGCACACGGCCCTTCTGGGGTGGCTCAAGTACCTCGACGTCGGCGCGCAGATGGGGGGCGTAGACGCGCTTGCCAACCGCCAAGTCCTCGAGCGTCACCGGCGCGGCGTCGGACTCCTGGTGGGGACTGGAAACGAGCGCACGCACCTGATCGGACTGAACGGTGGCGGAGGATACGACATCGAGGCGCTTGCTCAGCGCGCGCAGGTCCTCGCTGGACATCGCGCCCTGACGGAGTGCCTTCTTCGCGCGGTCGATCTCCGATCGGGCGTCGCGCAGGCTTGTCAGCAAGGCTTGAGCTTCTGTGCTTAGTTGCTTCTTCTCGCGGGCCTTTTGCTGAGCTAGCTCGTGCTCGATCGCCTCGCGTGCGGCCTTGGTGACGCGTCGGTCTGTGTCGATTTGCTCGCGCTGCGCCTCCACCGCATCGAGCTGATGCTCAAGTTGCTTGACTAGTGCATCGAAGTGCTTGGATTGTTCGGGCAGCACGGTACGGGCGCGCTCGACCACAGCGTGCGGCATGCCGAAGCGTTCGGCGACAGCAAGGGCGCTCGATGCGCCGGGGACGCCCAGACGTAGACGAAACGTCGGTGCCATGCGCGCCACATCAAAGCCGACGGACGCGTTTCGCAGGCGTGGGTCGGACAACGCGCGTGCCTTCAAGGGTTCGTAGTGCGTCGTGACGGCGACCGCCGCGCGCTGCTCGCACAACCGTTCAACCACCGCACAGGCGAGCGCTGCGCCCTCTTCCGGATCGGTGCTGCCAGCAAGCTCGTCGAGCAGCACGAGCGCACCCTCGCCTGCAACTTCGATGACCTCTGTCATGCGACGGACGTGCGCTGAGAACGTGCTCAGGTTTTTGCTCAGGCTCTGAGCGTCGCCGATGTCGCTGAGCACCGCGCTGAAAAAACCGCACTCTGAGTCTTCGTCGGCGGGCAGAAACAAACCAGTGCGCACCATCAGGGCGGACAGCCCGAGCAACTTGAGCGCGACCGTCTTACCGCCAGCGTTCGGTCCCGAAATTACGAGGGCGTGGCCCGCTTCTGCCTCCACGTCGTTGGCGACCACTTCGACGCCATCGAGTAGCAGCATGGGATGCTTCGCTTGCTTCAAACGGATGCGGGCAACGTCTGCCAGCACGGGTCGCGTCAAGCCGAGGCGCTGGCAAAGCTTGGCGCAAGCCCCGCGTAGATCCGCATGCAGTAGTGACTCGAAGGCGGTGCGAATGCTGGGTGCTTCGGCCCGCACTTCATCGGAGAGCGCGGCGAGCACGCGCAGCACCTCGCGCTCCTCTTCGGCCTCGGCCAACTTGAGGCGATTGCCCTGCACGATAAGCGAGCGTGGCTCGACGAAGATGGTGGAGCCGCTAGCGCTGGCGCCGTGCACGATGCCGTGCACCCGCTCGTGGGCATCGCTGCGCACCGGCAACACGTAACGGCCGTCGCGAAGGGTGTAGAACGTGTCAGACAACAGCTCGGAGTGCTTATGCACGAGCTCCTCGAGCCGCGAGATCATGTGCGCGCGCAGGTTGCGCGTTTCGATGCGCAAACGCTTGAGCTCGGCGCTTGCGTGGTCTGCCAGGGTGCCTTCGGGGTCCAGTGCCTCATTCAAGGTATCGAACACGCGGTCCAACGTAGGATCGAAGGAACAGGCAGTCATCAGCGCAGGGAGCCGGTCCCGACGTGCGGCCAAAAAGCGACGCAAACCGCGGGTGGTGCCGAGCGTAAGGCGCAGCTCGTGCAAGGCGTGCGCATCGAGCGCGCCGTGACGTTCAAGGCGCGTCAGATGCAGACCAACATCGCGTATCCCATCGAGTGGCAGCGGCTCGCCCGCACTGAGCAGAGCGAGCGCCTCGCCGGTTTCGGCCAAACCTTGTTCTGCCGCAGCGCGCGTCTCGGCCTGGGGCAGGCTGCGATGGGTAGATGAGGGTGCGCGACGCAATTCCGAGACGGCCGCTTCGATGCGTGGCCATTCGAGATCGTCAAGCGTCTTGTCGAGAAGATTCGGTTCGGTCACAACGACCCAGCCAGGTTCATCAGATGCAATACCACGAGGCACAAGCCAAGCCAGATCAGCGACCGCCGAACGCGTCTGGAATCTTGAGGTCTCCTACACGGTTGTTGCGCTTGGGAGCAGACTCGCGGACCTCGCGTTTGCGCATCGACAACGACAGGCTGTTGTTATCGTCGTGGGGTAGCACGCTCGACTTACTCGACTTGAAGCCCGCCTTTTCTACTTCGACGATCACCGGCTGGTCGCGCTCAGTTGCAAAACTGCAGGGCGTGGGCACGCACACTTCGCCGCGGCCTTCGACACGCACCGTAGCGCCTGCGGGCTCCGAGACGACGTCTACCATGACCAACGTCGGCGCTAGCTTCGGCGCTGCTGTGACGGAGGGATCAGGCGCAAGCACAGCCGCGGCCACTGGTGGCGTCTGGGCCGGAAGCGCTACGACCTGCCTGCTCGTCGCGGTTTTAGCCGGCGGCTCATCCTGCTGAAGCAGCACGTAGCCGCCTCCGACGAACAACAGTCCAAGCAACGCAACAGCGCCTACCCGCAGCCCAGTACCGCCGCGTTTGCTCGGGGGTTCGGGTAAATGGGCAAACACGGCGACGGGCGTCGGCGCACTCGGGCGTGGTGTATGCGACTCCTGCCCTGCTCCCTCCAGATAGCCGTGATGGGTGATCGTGCCTGGAGGAGGCGCCAAGGAGGCGGCCGAGCTCGTCGTGCGCGCAAGAACGCGGCTGAGCTCGGCGGAAAGCTCAGCCATGCTCTGGAAGCGTTCGTCAGGATTTTTGGCGAGCGCCTTGAAGACCAACTGTTCGAGCTCGGGCTCGACGCGCACGTTGGGATTCATGACGGAAAGTGGCGGCGCTACTTCGAAGATATGCTTGGTCAAGATACCCATGAACGTGTCGCCCATGAAGGGCACCCGGCCAGTGAGCAACTCATAGAGAATGATGCCCATGGCGTAGATGTCGACGCGATGGTCAAGCTTCTTGCCTGCGGCTTGTTCGGGCGACATGTACTCAGGCGTGCCGAAGATCATGCCGGTTTTGGTGAGCTTGCGGCCCGGTTGTCCTGCCGTTTCGATCTCGCTCATCTTCGCGATCCCGAAGTCAACGATCTTGACGAAATCGTCGCCGCCGCGTTCCACGAGGAAGATGTTTTCGGGCTTCATGTCGCGATGCACGATGCCCTTGGCATGGGCAGCTTCGAGGGCGCGCGCGCATTGCAGCATCAGCGACACGGTGCGGCGTGCTGACAAGGCGCCTACCTGCTCGAGCTCTTCGGCCAGGTCGCGACCGCGCAGCAGCTCCATTACGAAGAAGCTTGCGCCCTGGGGCGTCTCGCCGAAGTCCGAGATGTCGATGATGTGCTCATGGCCGATCTTCGATGCGCTCTTGGCCTCCTGACGAAAACGCTCGACGACGTCCTGTCGACTCGAGAAGTCTTCACGCAAGACCTTCAGGCCCACGCGCTTCTCGATCAAGATGTGCTCGGCCTCGTAGACGATGCCCATGCCGCCTTCGCCGATCTTGCGCAGGATGCGATAGCGGCCGCTGAGCACCTGGCCTAGCAGTGGGTCGACGTAAACGCGCGGGGGCTGCGAGTGCGAAAGGTCGGGCTCGTGCGCGAAAAGACGCCCGCCATCGCTAGGGCAGAAGACCTCGCCACCGGTGTAGACGAGTCCGCAGAGCGGACAGACTGTGCTCGTCGCGTTCACTTGCGCCGCCAACGTATCACTCACGCAAGCGGCGGGTAAAGCAGCCGTGCCCGCCGACATTCTTGACACCATTTACTGGCACAGTAATAAATGACACACCGAGCGGAGCTGTGGCAGGCGCGCGAGCTCGCGTAGGAGTCGCCCGGCTTTGCCCTTCTGCGCGTGCAGACGGGAGTTGTGACGCTGATCATATCGGCGCGGCGTTCACAGAAGGAGTGCACTAGGATGTCGCTGTTGACGTATTCGTCTGGACTATTTGCCCCGAACGCCATGACCGCTGACGCACCCAAGAGTCACGAGCTCACGCTCACCATCGACGAGCTCGCCTCTGAAGCGAAAGTCCCGAGCCGCACTATTCGCTTTTACCAGTCACGGGGGGCGTTGATGGCCCCAGAGCTGCACGGACGCGTGGCTTATTACGGCCCGCAACACCTGGAGCGGCTCAAGCTGATAGCTCAGCTTCAGGATCGTGGCTTACGCATCGATGCGATACGCGACCTGGTGTTGCGCATCGATCGCGGTGAGCTCGATTTGGCGGAATGGCTTGGCGTCGAGCAACAGGTACAGACGCCGTGGGCCAATGATCAAGCGCGCACCGTCAGCGAAGCGGAGCTGTTCGAGCTCGCGGGCACACACCGTCCAGGACTTATCGCCGACCTGTTGCGGGTGAAGTTGTTGCAGCGTCACGGCGATGTGTACTTGTTGCGCAGCCCAGCTTTGCTCGGTGTCGGGATGAAGCTCGAAGCGGCCGGGATCGACCTCGACACAGCCGCAAGTGCTTCGGCAATCGTTCGCAAGTACATGGCACGGGCGGCAAACGAGCTTGTCGAGCTTTTCGTGCGGCGCGCGCGCGAAGGATTTGTCGAGACCACCGAACCCGCCAGGCTCTTTCAAGCACTGCGTCCCACTGGCATTGAGACGGTGCGCGTGATCTTCGGACGCGAGATGGAACAGGCGCTGCGTAAGCTGCTCGAGTCTGGACAACTCGCCAAGTTGCCGGTACGCACGCGAAAACCAAAGCAGCGCGGCACGTGACTTAATCATCGTCACGCTCGGATCCTGGCGGCATCGTCAGTCCTGGGATAACGCTCCGTATGGTAGTCAGACATCGGGTTGCGATCATCGGCGCAGGGTTTGGCGGCATCGGGCTGGCCCATGCGCTCAAGCAGCGCGGCATCGAGGACTACGTGATCTTCGAGAAGGGCCACGACGTAGGCGGCGTATGGCGCGACAACAGCTACCCGGGCGCAGCCTGCGACGTACCTTCCCATCTGTACTCGTTTTCCTTCGAGCCCAAGCTCGACTGGTCGCGTAAGTACGCACCGCAATCCGAGATTTTGGCGTATTTGCAGCACGTCGCCGACAAGCACGGAATCAGCTCGCACGTGAAACTGCGTCACGAAGTCAAGAGCGCAAGCTTTGATGCACGGCGCGCGCTGTGGACGGTTGTCACTCACCACGGCGATGCGTATGAGGCGAGCATACTGGTGTCCGCCGTGGGCCAGCTGAGCCGACCATACATACCGCACCTAACAGGCCTCGAAAGCTTCCGCGGCCTTGCATTTCATTCGGCGCGCTGGGATCACGCAGTCGACCTGCGACAGCTTCGCGTGGCTGTGCTGGGCACCGGTGCGAGCGCGATCCAAATGGTACCTGCGCTTCAGCCGCAGGTAGCAACGCTTACTTTGTTTCAGCGCTCCGCAGCTTACGTCGTTCCGCGTAACGACAGAGCTTACTCCCAAATGGAGCTTGCTCTCATGTCGCGCTTTCCGGCGCTACACACACTCAGTCGCGGATTGACCTACGGGTTGCTCGAGCTGCGGATGCTGGCGTTTCTAAACCCGGCGCTGTTCCTGCCAGCGCTGCAAAAGGGCTGCGCCGAGCACTTGGCCGCCCAGGTCGCAGACCCCGTGCTTCGCACCAAGCTGACACCAGATTATCCCGCGGGTTGTAAACGCGTGCTGCTGTCCGACGACTACTTCCCGGCGTTGACGCAGCCCAACGTCCACGTGGAGAACGAACCTATTTCGCACGTGGACGAGGCAGCGATCGTGACCTCTGACGGAGTGCGACATGAGGTCGATGCCATCGTGTTCGGTACGGGCTTTCGTGCCACAGAATTTTTGACTCCGATCGAGATCACCGGCGCGCGTGGCCAGTCGCTGAGCGGCACCTGGCAGCAAGGCGCCGAGGCTTACCTCGGCTTGGTGGTGCACGGATTTCCCAATTTCTTCATGCTTTACGGCCCCAATACCAACCTTGGCCACACCTCGATCGTGTACATGATCGAGAGTCAGATAAAGTACGTGATGGCTGCGCTCTCCTTACTGGAGGCAGAACAGGCAGCGTCCGCGGAGGTGCGCTTTGATGTGCAGAACAGCTTTAATCGCGGCCTACAAGCGCAACTCAGTAAGAGGGTTTGGAGCGCTGACTGCCGCAATTGGTACAAGACCGATTCTGGCAAGAACACGAACAACTGGCCGGGGTTTACTTTCGCGTACCGACTCGCGACCCGACGCATGCGCGCTGCCGATTATCTGCTCAGGCGACACTCCGCGCTGGAACAAGCGCCGACGCTGGCAGATGAGGTACTGAAGCCCCGGCGCGCGCTCAACTGAGCACAGGACACGACTAAACCCCAGAGGAACCGAACTGTGCTGGAGTTTGCCAGCGCAAGATGGAAGCATTGGCGCGCGCTAGAGTAGGCGCAGCACGATGTATCCCCTCGTCCCTCAATCGTTTTATGCGCGCGAAGCTCTCGAGGTCGCGATCGACTTGATAGGAAAGCTTTTATGCCGCGACGACGTGGAGTTGCGTATCACCGAGGTCGAGGCCTACCGCTTTCCGGATGACACGGCCAATCACTGCCGCGTCGGGCGCACGGCGCGCAACGCCGCCATGTGGGGCCCGCCTGGTCATGCTTACGTGTATCTCTGTTATGGCATGCACAACCTGCTCAACCTCGTGACGGACGCCGACAACAAGGGCGCTGCCGTTTTGGTGCGCGGCTGCGAGCCCGTGGCAGGCCTCGAGACGATACGTGCGCGACGCGGCAACTTGAACGGTCCTGTGTTGCTCACGGGGCCAGGCAAAGTGGGCGCCGCGCTCGGGCTCGATGCGGGCTGGAGTAGACATGCGCTGTTTGCAGAAGGTGACCTGACGCTGCGAGAGGGACCAGCACCTGCTGCGCTGCTGCGCGGCCCGCGCGTGGGCATCGACTATGCGAGCCCGCGCGACATTCGTGCTCCCTGGCGCATTGCAGCGGCCGACACGCCTTGGGTCAGCCAACGCGCAACTCTGCGTCGCTTCGGACGTTGATTGCTGGGCTCAGCACATCTTGCTAGCGTCGCTGCGTGCGTGAGCCCGTCCGAATTCTCGACTCCACCTTGGCTGATCAGATCGCGGCAGGTGAGGTGGTCGAGCGGCCCGCCAGCGTGGTCAAGGAGCTTGTCGAAAATGCCCTGGACGCTGGCGCTCGTTCGATTACCGTCGAGATGCGCGATGGTGGTACGGGCCTCTTGCGTGTGACCGACGACGGCTTCGGGATGGCGCGTGAAGATGCGCTGCTGTCAGTACGCAGACACGCCACGAGTAAGATCCGCACGCAAGCAGACCTCGAGGCGATCCGTACGCTTGGCTTTCGCGGAGAAGCCCTGCCTTCGATTGCCTCGGTCTCGCGCTTTCGTTTGATTACGCGCACGCAAGACTCCGTCGAGGGCACCGAGATTACCGTCGAGGGCGGCGGCGCTGCCAGCGTCAGTCCGACGGGTTGTCCGGTTGGCACAACTGTCGAAGTGCGCGAGCTTTTCTTCAACGTGCCAGCACGTAAGAAGTTCCTCAAGAGCTCGGCCACCGAGAGCGCTCAAATCGGCGAAGTGTGTCTGCGCGCGGCGCTGATCGACCCTGGCTTACGGTTGGTGTTGATTCGCGACGGAAAACGTAGCCGCGAGTTTCTGCCAGCAGCCGACTGGGCCGAGCGCGCCGAGCACGTGGCATCTGCCAAGCGCACACGCATCGAGGGCGAATACGGAGGCGTCCAGGTGCGGGCTTTGCTCGGTGCACCGGAAGACGCACGCTCAGGGGCGACCGCGCTGCACATGTTCGTCAATGGACGACCCGTGCGCGAACGCGGCCTAGCGCGCAGCGTCGCGTTTGCCTACGGCAGCGTGATGCCACCGGGCCGCTACCCGGTAGGTGTGGTGCATATCGATCTCGATCCCACCGAGGTCGACGTGAACGTGCATCCACAAAAAGCAGAAGTGCGCTTTCAACGCGGACGCGAGGTGCTCGATGCCGTCACCCGCGTGCTCGCCCAGGGCCTTGGCACATCCGCTTGGCGCGGTCCCACGCCGCGTAGCCACGAGTTCTGGACGCAGCGTCTGCCGGCGGGACCAATCGACGAAAACACAGGTCCGGGCGCTCCGCGTGGCGCATCGCTCGAGCCTGATCCCTGGGGATTGGGAGCACTCGCGACAAGCGCGACGCAACAGCCTGCCCTGCCCTACGCACGCTTTGCGGAACGCTCCCCCGAGGCGCGCGATGCAGAGACCTTACCAAACGCGTCGCCAGCATCACTCGTGGCAGCAAGTGCTCCGATGGTTTCACCTTACCGTGCCATCGCGCAATCCAAACGCTTGTTCATCATCGCCGAGAGCGAGACCGGACTGTGTGTCATCGATCAACACGCGGCTGACGAGCGCATCAAATATGATCGCCTGCGCAAGCAGCTCGCGGCGCGAGAGATACGGCAGCAGCGCCTCTTATTGGCAGAACGCGTCGAGCTCAGTGAACGCGAAGCTGCGCTCGTTGAGGCGCATGCAGAGCAAATCCAGCTTACGGGCCTCGACGTCTCGCTGATCGGTCCGACCACGGCCGCCGTGCAGGCGGTGCCCGCGTTGCTGGGGCGTGCTTCGCCCGAGCGTTTACTGCGCGATTTGCTGTCTGAGCT
This sequence comes from Polyangiales bacterium, assembly GCA_038257655.1. Lineage (GTDB taxonomy): Bacteria > Myxococcota_A > Polyangia > Polyangiales > DASUME01 > DASUME01. Next base: position 10,037 of record JBBSJC010000075.1, read on the forward strand.
CGCGCGCGCAGGCGAACGAGGCTTTGGTGATGCCCTCGATATGGCTTTGGCGACGATGGCCTGTCACGGCGCGATTCGCGCCGGCGATCCGTTGTCGCTCCCAGAGTGCCAGGCGCTGCTCGACGGCATCGCTCAGATCGGAGACTTCGGCGGCCATTGTCCGCACGGTCGACCGATCCTGTTTGAGATTCCATTTGATACGTTGGCGCGCAAGGTCGGCCGATGATTGTGATCACCGGCCCGACCGCCAGCGGCAAGACGGCGCTCGGGTTGAGCCTGGCGAGGCTGCTCGATGGCGAGATCGTTGGCGCCGATAGCGTGCAGGTCTATCGCGGCATGGACATCGGCAGCAGCAAGCCCACGAGCGCCGAGCTGCAGGGCATCCCGCATCATTTAATCGACGTATGCGAGCCCGACCAACCGCTCGATGCGGTGGCCTTTGCAAGCTTGGCGGACGCTGCGATCGCGAACATTCGTCAACGCGGCAAGCACCCGATCGTAGTCGGTGGCTCTGGCTTGTGGCTACGCGCTTTACTGCGGGGGCTCGTTAAACTGCCCGTCGTGGATGAGGAGCTGCGTGCGCGCTTGACGGCCGAAGCCGATGAGCATGGAACCCCGACGCTTCACACGCGACTTTGCCGCTTTGATCCGCTCGCCGCAGCGAGCATCCATCCGAACGATCGAATGCGTGTGGTGAGGGCACTGGAAGTGTTCGAACAGACGGGCCTGCCGCTCGGCGAGCTGCGGCGTGACCATGCGCTCGGCGCCCCGCGCTATCACGCATTGCGCATCGTGCTCACCCCTGGCAGCGAAGCGCTCACGCCACGCATTGTGGAGCGCACGCGTCAGATGATCGAAGCCGGCCTCGCGAACGAAACCCGTGCTCTGGTCGCGCGCTTTGGACGAGCACTCCGGGCATTGTCGGCCGTCGGTTATCGCGAGATGGTGGCCCACGTGTGCGACGACGTCCCGATCGCGCAAACCGAGCTGCAGATCATCCGCTCCACGCGCATCTACGCGCGCAGGCAACGCACCTGGATCAATGGTGAGCCAGGGGAACGATGGGATACGACCGCGAGCGAGGTGCTATCCGACGTCGGCCTCACGCGAGCTAGTGCATTCCTAGACCAGGCCGGGCATACCTTACCGAATCTTGACCCGCTCGCTGGCGAGCGCTGAAATGACGCGTGTCCACTGAAGTGCCCCTAAGCGCCAGGCCCCGCTCGAGCCGAGCTCTGCTCATATTGAAGCTCGCGATCACGGCTTTCGCGTTCGCGTTCATTTTTTCGCGCCAACCGATTTCGGAGCTGCTCGAAGCCGTGCGCGCGATTTCGCCAGGGGCCTTCGCTGTGGCAACCGCGCTGCAATACGCTGCCCTTACCATCGGAACCTTACGCTGGCGTATTTTGATGCGTGCTTACGGGGCGACGCACATTCCAGCATTTAGGCAGCTGTTCAAGGTGTACATCGTCGGATACTTCTACAACACGTACTTGCCCGGCGCGGTCGGCGGGGACGTGATGCGCGGCGTCGTGACGCGCAAAGCCTTTGGTGAAACAGGTGCGACAGGTGCGATGGCCGTCGTGCTCGTTGAGCGCGCCCTCGGGCTTGCCGGTGTGTTCGCCCTGACCGGCATCGCGATTTCGGTCTATGCTGGAGGGCGCTTTAGCGACCTCTTGCCCTACAGCCTGCTTGGCTTGTTCGGCGTCATGGTCTGCGTGACAGGACTTGCCTGGGGCAGACGCCTCGCCCGCCTCTTCCCCCGGCCTATTGCCGGCATTCTTGGCTCGCTGCCGATTCTGGTCGGATACGGCTCGTTCGTCACGGCGGCGTTGATGTCTCTGCTTACCCACACTGTGGTGGCGCTGATAGGTCACGTCTTGATCTCGTCGGTGGTTCCGGACATTCCCATTGGGGACTCGTTCGTCGCGATGCCCGTGGCAGCGGCAGCCGGCTTCTTTCCACTTACGGTCGCGGGTGCCGGCGCTCGTGATCTGGTCTTGATCAAGCTGTACGAGGCGCTCGGTGCTCCCGTCGCCGCGGGCACGGCGACCGCATTGGCATTTTTGCTTAGCTCGCTGATTGCAGCCGGTGTGGGAGGAATCATTCAGCTCATCTCCCCCTTAGATCTAGCCAAGGAGACCGAGCCACATGACCTTACACGGGATGTACAACCGTAAGTTGACGGCAGATGACACGGTTTCTCAGCCTGCGCATTGGGGATCCTCCTGATAGTCTGAGATCAACATGCCGCGAAGCCTTGCGTGGCTTACTCTCCTCTGTGTCTGTGCTTGTGATGCGAGCAGTGCTCCAAGTCTTGGCTTCAGCGTGCGCTTCGCGAATCCTGACACTGCAGCACGCGCAAACAGCGTGGAAGTATCGATCGTCGCAGGGAGCTGCAGCGGCGACGATGCGCTCTATACCTCGCAGATCACGCGTGACACGGAAGGTGCGATCCCGCCGCGTCTTCCGCCGGGAGATTACGCCCTGCTCGGCCGCGCAATCAGTGCCCAATGCGGACTCATCGCCTATGGCTGCGTCCAAACCGAGCTGCCGGCAACAGACGGCACCACGTTGCAGATCGTGCTCGCTGATGTGCCTGAGCAACCTATCTGTACGGGTGAGTGCGCGGCTCGCTGCGACTTAGACGAAGCGGGGATGAAGCCACCGATCGGAGGTGACGCCGCCATCAGCGACGGAGGCACTTCGCCCGATCCGGCGGGGAAAGACGCGGAGATCAGTCGTGATGCCAGCATGAGTGAACCGGACGCCGGCCCACAGATGGGTGTCGACGCCGGCGCCGGCTGCGATGGCGTCATCGGCGGTCCAAGCTCCCATTGCTATCGCTTCGACAGCGAGGCGCTGAATTTCGCGATGGCAGAAGCCAAATGCGTCAGCTGGGGTGGACATCTGGTGTCCTTCAACGACCCAGCGGAAGAGCTGTGGGTCAGTCAGCAAGCGGTAGTCTTGGGTACGTTCGGCACGCCGCCGCGTTTTTGGATCGGCTTTAGCGATGCGGCCTTGGAGAAGCTGTGGACTTGGCTCGACGACAGCGCCCCTCCATCCTCGATCGTCTTCGACTTGAATGACCCGGATACCAACAGGCGCTTCAAGGCCACGTCTTCTGTTCCCTACACACATTGGGGTAGTAACGCGCCGACTGTAGGCAACAGGGAGCCCAACAACGGCAGTGGCGACAACCCAAACCAAGAACCAGGCGAGGACTGCGCGGAGTCGCGCGGCGATCGGCAGAGCACGCCAGCCGGCAGCTCAACGCCTCGAGCAGAGTGGGATGACTCGTCTTGCGTGAATCTCAAACCGTTCGTGTGTGAACGCCCGTAAACGGTCGCCTCTGTTCGTGAGGTGAGCTGCCTTAGCTACAGTGCAGCCGACGCTTCTACTCACACGTAAGGTACGCTGACTCGCTACTCGGGCTCGTTTTCGCCGAATTAGTGAGTGGCGGTGAGCTACTCCCTTTGACTACATGATTGTCGACAACTGCCTCCGGAGGTAAGGTCCGGACGTTGCTATCCCCCGGCGACAGATTGCGCGACTACGAAATCATCGCCCCCCTTACGGAGGGCGGGATGGCGACGCTGATGTTGGCGCGACGTCGCGGCGTAGGTGGGTTTAGTCGCCTGGTTGCGCTCAAGCTCGTGCATCAGCACCTGACAGAAGACAGCGCGATGATCAGGCTGTTCTTCGACGAAGCGCGGATCTCGGCGCACGTCACCCATCCGAACGTGGTGCATGTCGAAGAAGTGGGCGTGCACGATGGCATGTACTTCATCGCCATGGAGTACGTGCATGGCGTGTCCCTCGCGCACTTACTCAAGCGCCTGTCCCAAGACCGGCGACGCATGTCACCGACGCTTGCGGTGTGTCTCGCTTCACAGGTCGCCGAAGCCCTGCACGCTGCCCATGAAGCGGTCGGCGAGCACGGCGCGAAGCTGCACGTGGTCCATCGCGACGTGAGCCCGCAGAACGTTCTGCTCGCGCATACGGGACACGTAAAGCTTATCGACTTCGGCATCGCCAAGAGTCGGGCGGCCCTGCACGAGTCCCGCACGGGAGCGGGTGTGCTCGGCAAGCTTCGCTACATGTCGCCCGAGCAGCTGAACTCCGAGAGCGTCGATCTACGCACAGATGTCTACGCGCTTGGCGTCGTGCTGTGGGAGATGCTCACCGCGCGCAACTTTCTGCGCTGCAATCGACTGGATGATCCGCGTGATGAAGCCATCCGCCTCAATCCGCCGCCGCCGAGTCGCTATTCAACGCTGGTGAAGCCGGCCCTCGATCGCGCCATCTTGAAGGCACTCGCACCCAATCCCGCGCACCGCTATGCGACAGCGCTCGAGTTCCGGCGTGCCCTGCTCAGGGCGCAGCCTGACGCGGCGCGCGTCGATGCACTCAAGCTCGCGACGATGATGCGCGCGGTCGTCGGCGACGAGCTGGACGAGCAGGCCGCCAAACTGCCCAACGAAGTCACGCGGGTGTTGGAAGACACGCTGTCTCAGCGCCCACCCGAGTTTTCCGAATCGCTTTCCGAGCTCACCATGCAGCTCGCGCTGTCCGATATGGAACCCTCAGGTGAGCACCTTCCGGTCCGACCAGAGGACCTGCGCGCCTACGCTCCCATTTCTGCCCGCGATAATCCGACCTACCCGGTGGAGAGTCTATCGCCGCAGGGCACAACCTTACGGCCTGTTCCGTCTGCTTATGCGCCGCTGGTTTCCCTGATCTCCGTCGGTTGCATCTGCCTGGCTTTGGGCCTGTGGATCGGTCGCGCGACCGCACCGACCACGAGCCCCGCAGGCCAAGCGCTGGTCGTGTCCCGACGCAGCGTCTCCGTGGCAGCCGCATCGCCCGCAACCCAGGACCGGATCGCCAATGCCGCGCCGATGACGGCGAGTCCAAAGCCGCAGCCGGTGCCAGAGGCGCAGCCGATCCAGTTAGAACAGCTTGATCGAGACGCCGCGGTCGAGCTCACCGGAGAGGCGGGCGTAGCGCCCATCGTAGAGCCGCTTGAGCAGCCCCCAGCGGCGCCGAAGCGCGCTGTGATCACCCGCAAGCGTCCAGTGCCAGTGCCAAAGCATCTGAAGGCGGCCGCTCGCAACCGCACCCTGCGCTGATAGCAGCGGCAGGCACTCGCCGCGTTCTCGCGCCGGCTCTCCGCCGACGAGTCGAGCTTGCCGACGCCTAGCGCAGGCTGTGCTTACGCAAGAGGCCGAGCAAGTAAGGTCGATCCATGCGTGCTCGCCGCGCCGCCTCGGAGGCATTGCCTTCGCAGGCCTCGATCAGCTGCCGCAGGTAGGCGGCTTCGAACTCATTGATCGCGAGCGCGCGCGCGTCTCGGTACGGCACGTCGAAGGAGAACGTGCGCGCCGCCGCTGGAACCACCGCCGCATCCGCGTTCGGGTCTAGTCCGAGGTTTTGTCCCTCGAGCACCACGGTGCCCACGGCGATCGCGCTCTCGACCACGTTGCGCAGCTCGCGCACGTTGCCGCTCCAAGGGTGTGCCTCGAGCGCATCGAGGGTCCCGCGATCAAAGGGCTGTGCGTCGGGATCGCCGGTGAGCTGTTCCGCGAAGTGGCGCACGAGGGGCTCGATGTCCTCTGGACGATCTCGTAGCGAAGGGATGACAACGCGCGCGACGGCCAAGCGGAAGTACAAATCAGCGCGGAACGTGCCGATGTTGGTCGCGTTGCGCAGATCACGGTGGGTAGCTGCCACGACGCGCACGTCTATCGCGCGCTCTTTGCCACCGCCCACGCGCTTGAAGCGACGACGCTCGAGCACACCGAGCAGCATCGGCTGCAGCTCGAGTGGTAACTCGCCGATTTCGTCGAGGAACACGGTGCCGCCGTTGGCGCGCTCAAAGGCGCCTGCGCGATCATTGTGGGCGCCGGTGAACGCACCGCGCTCATGGCCGAACAGCTCGCTTGCGATAAGCGTCGGCGCCATCGATCCGCAGTCGACGACTTCGAAGGGCTGGTCGCGACGATCACTCAGATCATGAAGTGCGCGTGCGAGCACTTCTTTGCCCGTGCCGGTTTCGCCGTGCAGGAGCACCGTGACGCTGGTGTTCGCAAGACGTGCGATCGAACGCGCCACCTCTTTCATCACGGCGCTTTGCGCAACGAGTCCACTAATCGTGGGCACCGCAACGTCCGGCAACGGGGGTGGCAACGACATGCCCGCGGTCTGCACGTCGATCTCAATGGATAGTGTGGTCGAGCCCAGGGTGACCCGCGTTCCCGGCGGCACGGTCGCTTGGTCCACTCGCACATCGCCGATGAACGTGCCGTTCATGCTCTCGAGGTCGTGCACGCAAACACCGGCGCGACCGAGGCTGAACTCAACGTGATAGCGACTGATGGTTAGGTCCTGTAGCTGCAACGTATTGTCGGTGGATGTACCTACACTGAGGGACTGACCCGATAGGAGCTCCACATTCCTCCCTCTGTCAGGACCGTCCACCACGCGCACAAGGACGCGGCGGAGCTGCGGGCGGGATCGGGGTAACGCACGAACTGTTCTCTCTTCACTCATCGTTTGGCTCGCAACATTAACACACAATCGCTGCCGTCCGACACCAACAGTCCTGCGAAGACTCCTGTAGGTCCACGCCAACACGATGAACCGCTTTTTACAGAGCGAAGCGGCAAATTCCCCCATGTTTCCGACAAAGCGCGCAGTTCTCTCACGCTGGTACGCAGCTTGCTGAAGGGGGTCTTGCGACGATGCGCGTCTCTCCGGCGTGCCCATCGAAGCAGATCCATTTTTCCTCCAGCCCCGAGAGAGGTGCGCCCATGAATCGCACGAATCCTAGAAGTTTGCTCGATCCCCGCGCACTCCTCACAAGTGCCGCCCTCACCACTTCGTTACTGCTGACAGGCGGCGGTTGCGGCGCCATCGGCGAGGGCCCGCAGGGCCCGAACGCGCCGGAAAAGGACGATACCAACGCGCTACCCGATGACGACGCGGGCGGTGGAAATGGCGGCACAGCAAACGGCGGCGCGGCCAACGGCGGCGCAACGGGTGGCAACGTGCTGCCCCCCGAGCCGTGCGGCGAAGTGGCGTTGGCCGCGAAGGCCGTGCTCAACACGAACTGCGCTAGCTGCCACACGGCGGGTGCGCAGGCCAAGGGTGGATTCGCTAACGTACTGGACGCCCCGGCGCTGGTCGCCTCCGGCAAGATCGTACCCGGTAAGCCCGATGATTCGCCCCTTTACGGTCGCATGACCTCGACCGGTAGCCCCATGCCGCCCGCGGGAGTCCAAGATCCCCGCCCCTCGGCCGCGGACCTCGTCACGATCAGGGACTGGATCATTTGCGACGCACCCGATTGGGACGCGCCGGCCGGCGGCGGCGGGGCAGCAGCTTATATGTCGATCAACGAGCGCTTGACCCTGATGCGCAGCGACTTGCGCAATCCAAGAGTCAATGCCGCCGATCGCGTGGACATCCGCTACATCGACTTCGCGAGCCTAAGCAACGGCGGCTACTCTGCCGCTCAGGTCGAGGAGTTTCGCGAGGGAGCGAGTCTCGTACTCAACTCCCTTTCTTACAGCACGCTGGCGCGCAGTCTAAAGCCCGTCGAGGGCTCAAACGGGCTGCTCTATAGGATCAACTTGCGAGACTACGGTTGGCAAGCCGCCGATTGGGATCTGATCGTCGAGGACTACCCCTACATCGTCGAATACAACGATGACTCGGAGAAGTTCCCCTTTGAAGAGCAGTTCGCAAGGGAGCTGCGCGACCTTACCCGCACGACTGCACCTTACATCCAAGCCGATTGGCTGATTGCGCACGCCTCGCAGCCGCCCCTTTACTACGACGTGCTGGGATTCAGTGGCAAGAACCTGAACCAGATCGCGGCTGAGGTGGGTGTCGACATCGATGCTAATATCAGGCGAGGACAGATTGCTCGCTCCGCCTTCACGTTCTCGGGCGTATCCGAGCAGAACCGGATGATCGAGCAGCATGATATCCCTGGCCAACCCGGCAGCTTCTGGCTCAGCTACGACTTCCTGACCAACATTGCCAACGAGAATCTCCAGGTCAATCCCCTGAGCCGAGAGGAATTCCTCGCGCTCGACCCCAACAGCCCCCTCGGCTTCCAGGAGGCTGGTGGAGAGGCCATTTTCCACCTCCCCAACGGACTGCTGGCATACCTGATCATGGACGCACAGGGCAACCTGCTCGATGAGGTTCCCAACGACGTCGCCACGGACCCGAACTCTAAAACACGCGAGGTCATTGGCGCGGTGTCATGCATGGGTTGCCACGCCAACGGCATCATCCGCAAGGACGACGAAATCCGTAACCTCTACGACACGGGCGGCCAATCGTCGGACGGTCTGGCGGCAGAGGCGGTGCTCCGAGTATACCCCCCGGTGGCCGAGATGACGGAGCTGGTCAGCGAAGACAACGACGTGTACACACGCGCCCGCTCTCTGGCCGGCATCAACAAGCTTGGAGAGTTGTCGATGTCGAAGATGGTCAACGGCCACGAGCGTTCGCTGAACGTCAACCAAGTGGCGGCGGTCCTCGGCGTTACCCCTGAGCAGCTCAAGGGAGCTCTGAACAACCTGGTCGGCGACGTAGCGGTCTTCAACGGCCTGAAGACCGGTGGAACAGTCAGCCGCGAGCTATTCGAAGCTAACATCAAAGACCTAGTAGAAAGGGTACTCGCCCTCGGCAGGGCCCTCGATACCCCTGCGGTCAACAATAACTAGACCATCCCCTCTCTGTCTCGGCCATTTCGCCTAAACATTACCATCCATCCACCCACGAACGCTTGCGGAGGCTGTCGTGTCACGATGCTGGATCATTCTAAGTGTGCTCATGTTGTGCCTGGTTTCAGGCACTGCCCATGCGGAGAGTCGCGTTGCGGTTCGCCCCTTTTTCGGTCCCCATGCCGACGACGTGCGTAAAGAGATTCTCGCGATTCTCTCCCAGCACCGGGAACTGACACTGGTCAACTCTGGAGAGGTCGAGCAAAGCGCCAAGCGCATGCGTGTCGATGCAAACTCTCCAGAGGGCCGTGTCGTCCTCGCAGGTCGACTGGGAGTGGCTGCTTGGGTCGAAGCCATCGTGCAACGACAGGGCCGCGAGCTGCGTGTGACGGTGCTCGTCTATGACGGACGTAACCATCAGCGCATCGCTCGCACCGTACTGACCCGCCGCACTCCTAATGAGCTCACCAATGGCATACGCCGCAGCTTCTGGCGCGAGAGCCGCGATGCGTTGCTCAGCGCAGAAGCCCCCCCCCGCGCAGATGGCGACCAAGCGGTTGCCGCTGCTACCCCTGTCGAGGAGACCACGGAGAGCGAGGCGCCTGAAGCGCCCCCTGCGCAGGAGTCTCCCAAAGCGATCGCGCCCGCCGAGCCCAGCGTCCCAGCGGAGAGCCCTGCTTCGTCGAGCATGGCCCTTGGCAAGAAGCAGACGTTCTCATCCGCACGCTGGAACGTAAGCCCGGCGGGCGCGTCGGTTCCTGAAGAGGATCTGCCAGATGCGCTCCTCGCCTCCTTTTCGCTCGGCACACTTAGCCGCGCTCTCAAGTACCAAGACCCTCAAACGCTTTCTCTAGGCAACTACACCCTCGCCGTCGCACCTCAAGCGACCTTGGATGTTCAATATTATCCTGGCGCGCATGTCACGGCCGGCTGGCCCTCCTACATCGGCCTCGATGTGAAGGCACAACTTGCGCTCGTGGCAGCTTCGGAGACCAAGGACGGCCAGAAGTACTCCACCTCTGCGGACTCGTACGCAGTCGGTGCTCGCGTGCGCATTCCATTCGACCAGAGCGAAGCCACCTTAGTGGCAGGTTATGGCATCAGGCGCTTTCAGTTTGCGGATTCCAAGAAGAACCCATCGCCAACCCCCGACGTCGATTATCGGTACCTGCGCCTGGGCGCTGGAGGCGACTTCGCGGTCGGTGAGAAGCTCAGCGTTGGAAGCAGCGCGGCGTTCCTGTGGGTGGTAGGCGGGGGCGAAATCGCATCTGCGGATTGGTTCCCCCGCACTACTGGCAACGGCTTCGAAGCAGCGGTGTTCGGATCTTATGGTCTTACGGCAAGCCTGGACCTGGTAGCAAACCTCAGCATCGAGCACTTTTTCTTCTCATTCAATCCGGAAAGTGGCGACCCGAAAGTCGCTGGCGGAGCCACAGATGACTTCGTGACGGGCAGCCTCGGCATTCGTCTTCGACTCTGATTTTAGGAGAAGCAACATGGCACGCAGTAAGTTGTGGTTGTTCCCGGTTCTTGGCCTCTCATTCTCTGCTTGCGCAGGCGAGCTCAAAAACCCCGAGCTGTTCGAGACCGGGCAAGGTGCGGCGACGGCTGACGACTCCGGTGCACCTGCGGATGACGCGGGCGCAGGTGGCGGCGGTGGTAACACGGGTAATGCTGGTAACGCGGGTAACGGTGGCGGCAGCACATGTGGCAGC
>JBBSJC010000076.1:0-20370 GCA_038257655.1 Polyangiales bacterium
ATCGTCTGTGAGCTCGATCCGAATCGGGGTTTGCATCGCCATGCCCGCATACGATCACAACGCTCGAGCCTGGCAACTTTTTGACAAAACCGCCCCTCCCGCCCCACATCGACTGATCACCTACTTCTGGGGACCTGTACTTAGGCCGAACGCAGCTGCGTGATGCTGGCCACAAGCCCCGCCACGATGTCACCGCCGCTGTCGTGCGCGGGCGCGATGAGGTGCGGGGCAATCCACTCTGCGCCCTCGCGTACTTCAGTGAAAACACGGGTGGGGTAAGGCCGACGCTGAACGAGGCGTATCGCCGTCATCAGCGAGCGGATCGTGACAGACCACAGGTTACCGCCTTCGACTACTTGGGCTACGGCGCGCATGCTGGGCGCCCAGCGCGCGTAGACAGCTTCGATATCCTTACGCTGTTCTGCGTCGAGCAGTGGCGAGCCTTGTTCGATGATGACGAAGAAGACGATGCCGTCTGGATAGCGCTTGGCGACCTTACCAGCCGTGAGGTCGAATGCCTCAAGGTGTGGTGCGCGCAAGGCGGCAGCCCAGGTGTTGATGACGCAGTTGCCGTAGGAGGCAAAGCGCTGGCCGTCGACGATCTGATCGGTAAGCATGTCGTTCTCCGTAGCCTCTGTTTGTGCTGCATTGCGCATGTTCGTGTCACTCCGCTGCATTTTGGTTCGACGGCCTGCTGTAGTTCGCAGGAATACGCGGAGCGACGCCACGCACGATGTTGGCCATGCGTTCCGCAAGTGTGAGGAGTTGTTGGGTGGCTTGCTCGGTTTGTTTAAGGCCGGAAGCCGTGTCGTTCGTGGCGTTGCTGATCGAGACCAGAGCCTGCGCAACCTGCTCGATGCCAGCACTCTGTTGCCGTGCACTGTTGGCGATCAGCCTGGCGGAAGAGGAGGACTCCTCCATCGAGCGGGCAAGCTCTTGAATGCGTTCACCGGAAGTGTCTGCCAGCGCCATGCCCGATTCGGATTTCTTCGTACCTTCTTCGGCCGCAACGACGGCCGCATTCGTGCTCGCCTGAATCTCGCTCAAGATCTCACGAACCTGACCTGTCGCTTCTTTGGACTGTTCGGCGAGGCTTCGGATCTCACTTGCGACCACACCAAACCCCTTGCCGTGCTCGCCCGCGCGTGCGGCTTCGATCGCCGCGTTCAGCGCGAGTAGCTTCGATTGCGCAGAGATCTCGTTGACGGTGGCGATGATGCTGCCGATCTGGGAAGTCTGGTCGTTCAGTTGCAGAATTCGTTCGGCGATTTCTGAGACCTGCTCTCTTATCACCCGCATGCTCTCGATGGCGCGCTCGACGCTACTCCGTCCACTCGCCGACGTGGCCAACGCACCCTCTGCTTTAAAGATCACCGATTCGGCATTGCGTAAGGCTTCTGAGGAGGTTTCGCGCAACTCGCTAAGCGTGGCGGTTACCTGACCTATCGCGCTTGCAAGCTCCTGTGCGGAGGCACTCTGCTCGGCCGTGGTAGCGCGCAACGAGCTGGATACAGCGAGCAACTCCTTGGCGAAGTCCTCGAGGGAGGCCGCAAAGCCGTCGCGTTCCGTCAGTCTTTCGAGCGTGGAGGAGACAGCGCTGCCGACGCTGCGCAACGCATCGATGCGTCCGCGCGAGAGCGACGTCGTCTCTCCGAACCATACTTCGATGGCGCCGACTACACGTCCTTTGCCGATCAAAGGGAAGCACGCACCACAGCGCACGCCTGCTTCGAGCGCTGAGGCTCTGCGTAGCTCGCCGTCTTCGCGCGCCATGTCGGCGACCACCACGAGGTCACGCTCAAGCCACGCGCGGCCTACCACTCCGGCGCCCTGCGTGTAGCGAGCGTTGTTTGTCGTCGTGCGGAAGGCGTGCGTGGTTTCTCCGGATTCGGCCGCCATTTGCATGCTCGATCCATCCGCTGACGTCGCCCAACACGCCGCGTAGACACCGCCAAAGGCTTCCTTGATCGAGTCGACAGCAGTGCGAGTTGCATCCAAGCTGGTATTGGCGGCGTTCACCCGGCGCAGCACCTGATTGACGCCCTCGACACTGGCGGCGAGGTCGCGCATCTGTTCAACCTGAGCCATGCGCTCAAAGCTCGACGACAGTAAGACTGCGATATTGCGTAGAAGGTCTCTTCGTGTTTCGGAAAGCTCAAGCTCCTGCGTAATCAGGAAGGCGACCACGCCCGCGACGCTTTCCTGTCCGACCATGACCGGAAAGGAAACGAGTGTCCGGATGCCGGCTTCGCCGAGCACGCTCATGCTCGAGCCAAGCTGCGCGTTCTTCGTGATCTTGATATCGGTCACATCGCCGCGTTTCCAGGCGCGGCCAAACAGCTCGTCGCCCTTGGTAGGCACCGTCTTATCGAGGGAGCTGCGGAGCGTATTCGATAGGTCACCAGAGACGAGGGCGAGCGCCATGGCACTTTCGGCGGGGTTGATCCGCCAATAGGTTGCAAGCCCCCAGCCGAACGCGCCCCGCACGGCCTCGAGAACTTGCAGGGTTGCACCTTGCGTATCGGAAGCCTGGGCCAGACCGTACAGCGAGGCGCTGATCGCTTGCACGTTCTCGGCGACCTCCATCGCAAACGTGTCGAAGTCATGGTCGCGTTGTAGGGCGTCGACCGCGGCGCGGTCGCTACGTAAGTCTGCCGCGAGTGCGTCTAGGGCTGCCCATAGGCTAAGGGAGTCCAGCTTATTCTTGGCCCCTTCGCGCAGCTTGCGGGAGGCCGCATCGAGACGTTCGAAGGCGAGTGCTGCGCCCGCGCCGGAAACCGAGATGCAGGGACGTGCGGCGCGCTCGACCTCCTGGAGCAGGCTGACTCGCTCGCTCGCGCCTGCGCGCCCAAGCAAGGCACGTAGGTAAGTATCGCGGAGCGCAGCGAGCTGCTCGCGACTGGCCACGGGTGTAGTCATGAGAATCGGCTCAGAGGGCGATACCGGCGCCCAGCCGAACACGGTGGCGCTCACGCGGTCTAGGTAACGCGGTGCAAACGCTACGACGTCCGAGCCTAAGGTTTCTTGTTCCAGCTTAGTCATACGCTCATTTTCCCCTTCGACCGTCATCTACACCCGAGACTTGCGCAGTGCGGACCTGGGCGAGTTGGTTCAACAAACCCTGCATGCCTTCGGGACTTAGGACGAGGCGCGCGGCGCCCCGTGCGCGGGCACTGTCCGGCATGCTCGCGACCACGCAGGTCTCTGGCGACTGCGCCACAGTGAGCGCTCCACGATCGAACAGGCTGCGCATGCCGACCGCACCGTCTCGCCCCATGCCGGTGAGCACGAACGCAGCGCAATGCTCGCCCCAGGTTTTGGCTGCGCTTTCGAACATGGCATCGATCGACGCGACCGACTCCCCCTTCTTGGGTTGGATCAGCTGCAACCCGGCTAGGGTCACCCGCATGTGCTTTTCGGCGGGCGCGATCCATACAGTACCCGATTCTACTCGCTCGCCATCACATCCGACTCTTACTTTATGTCCAGTGGACGAAAGCCACTGGGCAAGGCTCTCATCGAATCCTTCGAGGGTGTGCTGCGTGATCAGCATGGGATAGGGAAGGGGAGCGGGCAACGCCGAGAGCATGCGGAATATCAGCTCGGGCCCCCCGGTTGACGCGCCGATCAGCACATAGCGAAGGCGCGATAGATCTTGGCTGAATAGCGGCGTCGTGCTGCGTGCCGGGACCCGCGGTGGAGGTGCTTGCCTTCTGTTGCGGCGAACCACGACCGCCGTGGACATCAGTCTGATGGTGTTCAGCAGGTTGCGTCGAAAGGCGGCGCGCGCTTCCAGGGTGATACCGGTCGGCTTGGCGAGAACGTCCACTGCACCGGCGCGCAGCGACTCGAAGGTAATGTCTCGTTCCTGGGAGCTAAGATAGCCGCTGAGCACGACGATAGGGCAGGGGGCGTCGCGCATAATGTGCTCGATCGCCCACAGGCCGTCGTGGTCGGGCAGCTTCATATCCATCAGGACCACCTCAGGTTCGTCCCGCTTGGCAAAGCGTACGGCATCCTCCGCGTTGGCCGCGACAGGAAGAAGTTGAATGTCCGCTTCGGAGCCGAGGATCGATGCGATGTACGCGGCCACTGTTGCGGAATCTTCGACAAGTAAGACCTTCATGAACGGATGAACCTCAGACGGGGCCGCGTACGAGGGTGTCGACGCGCTTCAGGAAAGTGGACTGTTCAAACGCGGCCTTCACCACGTACGCGTCGGCACCTGCGGACAGAGCGCGTGTCTTTTCATGGTCATCGTCGACCGACGTGACCATCACGATCGGGATGTAAGCTCCAGTGCGGCCGCGGATGTTCCGACACAGCTCCATGCCGTCCATACGCGGCATCTGCAGGTCGGTGATGACGATGTGGCATGCGTCCATATCCGACAAGACCGCCAACGCTTCCTCGCCGTCTTCTGCCACGGTGACGTGATACCCCGCTGCGCGCAGGACATTGCGCAGCATCGTGCGCATAGTGATCGAGTCATCGACGACCAGGGCGCGTAAGTCGCTGGAGGTAGCCGCCCTTTCTCGCAAGGCGTCCGACGAGAGAGAAGAGAGATTGGCCGTGCTCGCGCGCATCGCCCGCGCAAACAGCGCTGCGGTGCTCAGCACAGGCACCACGCTGTGATCTGGCTGCACGGCGCCGCCGATGAAAAGGTCGGTGCCTCGAAATGCATGACCAAAGGGGCGTACAACAAGAGCGTGCTCTCCCGGGATCTCGCTCACCGCCACGGCTAACCGTCGACGGCCCTGCTGCAGCACGACGGCCGGAATGCGCGTATCGAAGCGTTCCGCACGGTCGATGCCAAGCAGGTTGGCAAGTGAAACGAGCGCCACCATGTCGTCGCCAATCTTAAGGGACGGTTTCCCTTCCACGGAGAAGATCTCGTCGGGCGTGGTGCGAACGACGCGTTCCACATCGCTCATCATGACACCAAAGCTCTGCGAAGCGGCCGTCAGGATAAGCCCCATCGTGGTGGATGCGGCGATCGGCACACGGATCGTAAACGTAGTTCCCGAGCCTCGCTCGCTAGTGAGCTGAAGCGTACCGTCAAGCGATCTTACGATGCTGGCAACCACATCCAAGCCCACGCCGCGGCCGGCGAGATCGTCGGCTTCATCTTTCGTGGACAGTCCAGGATGCGTTAGCAACTCGAGCACATCATCGGAGTCTGCGATGCCCAAGGCCTGGGCCTTTCGCCGCACGCGTTCGGCGTCGACGCCGGCGCCGTCATCGATGACGCGCACGACCGCTTTGCTGCCCTGGGAGAACGCTTCTAAAGTGATCTGGCCTTCGGCGGGCTTTCGCTGCGCGAGGCGTTCAGCTGGGTCTTCGATCCCGTGCACCACGGCGTTGCGGACGAGATGTAAGAGAGCGTCTTGCAGGCGCGTGAGCACCGCACGGTCCACCTCAGCGCCGTCGGCTCTTACCTCGAAGCGAATACGTTTGTCTGCGCGCCGGGCCGCGTCGCGCGCGGTCTTGCCGAACGTCTCGAAGAAGGGCGTCAAAGGCATCAGGCGCAGGCCTTGAATCGATTCTTCAACGCCCTGGCTCACGATCGTGGACTGCGTCTGCAACACGCGCGCATCGCGGCAGACATTCAACAGTCCGCCCAGCAGACCGGAAAGACCATGGGTCATCGACTGTGCGCTCACGCGGAGCCTTCTCCAGCTTTCGGGGCTGAGCTCTGCGCGAAGCTCGCTGAGCAGGCGCATCAGCTCCCGCTGCTTGGTCATCGCCTGCCCGGCGTTATCGCGTAGATGGACCATACGGTCCACGATCTCGTCCTGCTGCAGTCTAGCCAGCACAAGCTCACTCATGTGCGCGTTGAGCTGGTCGACCCGTTCCGGTGGTACGCGCAACCACTCGGTGAAAGCATTGACCTGAGTATTGTCTGCGGCGGGCGTAAGCTGTGCTTGCGCTGAGTGGGCCAAAGGTCGCTGGGCTTCAATCGTCGCAGCGGGCGCGTGCTGCGTTCGTGGAGCGGCAGGCGCCAATGCTTCCGGTGGCCTCGCTGCGGCTTTCTCCATGAGTGTCCAGGGGCGGAGCTCAGGTTGCGGCGCCGCAAGCTCTGAGAATCTATTTTCGAGCTGTTCCAGGGTTCCAAAGATCGCGTCAAATGCAACCGCCGGTGCATTCGCAGGCAACGCACCGATCTGATCTTCGAGGGCATGCGCCGCATCTTTGATCGCATCTGCCGAGACGGCCGCCGCGGCGCCCTTAAGGGTATGCAGCAGACGACACATCTCCGTGACCTGCTTGGCACGCTGCGCGCCCTCTGCATTGGCTGCGTGGTTGAGGGTCGCAAGCATGCGCTGGAGCAGATCAAGCGCTTCTTCTCGGAAGATGGCGAGGACTTCGGCGTTCATTTCATCGGACATCGTTCGACCTCTGTTCAGAACGCTGAGATGAAGCGCGACGACTGGAACAGTTTGGCGGCATCGAGCACAAGCACGCGGTCGCGCGTGATGCCGGCAAAGACCTCGCCGAAGTCGCCGAGCGTGACGGGGACTGCCTGCACGCCACCCATTTCAATGTCGAGCACGTCGAGCACGTCATCTGCGAGCAATCCGATCCGGCGGCCCGCGTGCTCCGCGATCAACACCCACGCGGCCGTTTCTTTGAGGGCCGTGCTCGCTGCGAACACTGCCAGGTCATGCAGGCTCAAGAGCTCACCACGAAAATGGACGATGCCGGGGACGATCGGACTTGCGCCGGGAATTTGGCACATGCGCGTCAGGGCTCTGATCTCACGCAGATCGGTCAACGACAGGGCATAGAGCCCCTGCGCGCGTCGGAACGTAACGACCGATGCGAAGAGCTTGCGCTCTTGTACCGCCGGGACCCGAAGCCGGGCCGCACGCGCTTCAAGCAGGCGTGCGTCGCCCTCGGGCCCTTGCGATGCACGATCAGCGGGCGATGGCACCGATCGACCTCCTTAGTTGGCCGACAGTAAGACCCTCGCTGAAGTCCACGAGCGCCATGGGCGGCATCGGTTTCAAGGCCGCTGCCGCGATTCGACGGTGCAGCGCTGCCCTACGCAGCTCACCATTGCGTGCAAATGCCACGCTCATAAGGTAGTTCGGACCGGGCTTGTCCGGGACGAGGAAGCAGGCGCGTCGGGAGGCCTCGAGCATCAGACGCAGGTCGCCCGCCTCCTCGGCTACGAGCGCTGTGAGCACATGAACGTCCGGTAGCAACGGTGTCTTGTGCTGGATGTCTGCGAGAAGAGTCAGGGCATCGTCCATGCGCCGATCGCTCGCGAGTTGACGCACACGGCGCATCCGTGCGGGCAGGCCGGCTTGGGAGCAGAGCGCATCGGTGATGAGCGGTAAGGTGACAATCGGAATACTTGGCAGCGAGACCTCGAGCGGGGAAGCATAGGTTTGCTGCCTGCGTTCTGACTTCTGATAAAAGGTAATGTTCGCGATATTGCGCTCGACAAGGCCCGTAAATGGATTGGGGCGCGGGTCGTAGTGCCCGAGGAACAGCACGCCGCCAGGTCGAAGACACTGGCTTAGCCGCTGGAGCACGAAAGCGCCGGCCTCAGGGCGGAAGTACAGCAGCACGTTGCGACAAAAGATGATGTCGAGGTCGGTCGGTAAGGTGTCGAGATAGAGATTGGCGACCTGGAAGGACACTCTCTTTTGCAGCCAAGGCTGCACTTTCACGCCGCAGGGCACTGGGTCGAGCCAGCCTTGCGTCGCTTGGACGTCGACGCCTCGTAGACTCCACGGGCGGTATTCCGCCTGTTTTGCCCGTGCGATGGCCTCTGGATTGACATCCCACGCGAGCAGCTCGAATGATGGGCCTACGACCCCCGAGAGCGTGGCTGCAAGGCTGTAGGCTTCCTCGCCAGAGGAGCAACCAGCACTCCACGCGCGCAAGGGCGCCCCGGCCCGCTTAAGGCACAACTCCGGAAGCAGCGCCTGCAGCGTCGCGAAGTGTTCCGCGTGACGCATGAACGTGGTCTCGCCGATGGCGAAGGTGGAGATGAACGCACTTTCCGCCTCGACGCTGCTCCAGGCTGCAGTATCCGGCCAGCGGGCAAGAAAGCCGTGGGCCAGGGCCGACGTGTAACGCCCGATGTCTAAGCCGAGGAGCGCGAGCCTGCGCTCGAGCTGGCTTCCGTTGGCCTCAGGCAGCATCGAGAACCTCAGTCAGACTCAGCACGGACACCACTGCACCCGAGACTTGTCCGCTGCGAACCCGTTCGCCGAACCGTGTCGCATGCGGGATGTCGCATGAGATTTCGACGTCCAGGATGTCGAGAACGTCATCGACGACAACGCCGACGGCTGATCGATGCGATTGCGCAATCACAATCAGTTGAGTCACGAGTAGGTCTCCCTCCCGGGCGCCCACGTCAAACACCGGGATAAGCTCTCCACGTACTTGGGCAAATCCGCAGCACTTGCCTCCAACCCCTACTGGCTTTTCGAGCCGCACGGCTGGGATGATCTCGCGCACCGAGCTGAGCTCGAGCAGACGCAGGTGACCGTCTATCCGCGCGAGCACGAACGTCTGCATATTTCGAGCATCGGACATGGCTAGAACAAAATCTCTTCGGCCAGCAGCTCATCCATGCGTTCGATCAACGCTTCGATCCCTCGTATCTTACAGAGGTAGCCGTCTGCACCCGCGGCGCGAGCCCGTTCTGCGAGTTGTTCCTCTGGCAAGCTCGAGTAGAGCAAGACAGGCACCAGACGCTTCATATGAGCCTTGATCCGTCGGCACAGCTCATCCCCTTCGACGTGTGGCATGCACACATCCGTGACCACGATTTCGGGATCGAACTCAGCGATCAAACGAGCGGTTTCGGTCAAGCTTCGCGCTGTTCTTACAGGGTAACCGCGGTCGACCAGACGGGCTGCCACGGCCGCGCGGACGGTGGCACTATCGTCTATCAGCAGTAGTCTGCGTCCGGCTGAGGGCGACAGTGGGCGCGGTGTGTGTGTCGCCGATGCAGAATTCGCACGGACGAGCTGGGGGCCACGACCGAGGGCCGCCGCGAGCGCTTCGCGCTCCGCCTTGAGCCTTCGGAGGGTAAGGGAGTCTACTGTACTGCTGCTGTCGAACGCGGCGACTTGAGCGACTAGCTCCGTAAACCAGTCGCGAAAGCACTGCCAAAAAGCCGGGCTGGCCGTGGCGGTCGACCGCGCCATCAGCTCGGACAAAGGTCCAATGGCGTCGGTCGCGCCACTCAAACCGAGGATGCTGGCGACGCCGTGCAGCGAGTGCACCTCGAGCGCGCACCTTCGCAACGTGACCGCGTCGTCCAGGTCGCCTGCCGCGTTGGCGGCGAGCATCTCGAGCACCATATGGGCGTGCGCTGCGCAGTCTTGCTGAAGCCGCTCCCGGACCGCGACGTCGGTCATCAGACTTGCGATCACGGCTTCTCCAACAAGTGCGCAACACCTGAGACCAGGGCGTCGACGCCATCTGCTTTGCACACGAAGCCGGTGGCACCGGAGGCACGCCCGCGGCGCTCGAGCTCTTCGTGCGGCACACTCGAGTACAGATAGATAGGCGCCGTCACATTCCAACTCTCGCGCAGCAGCGAAACGACGTCGTCACCGAACACTTGCTCCATCTGAACGTCGACCACGATTAGGGTCGCCTCACGGACTTCGTCCGGATTGAGCTGGGCGGCGTCCGACGCGGTCCGCACGTCGCAACCGAGCTTTACAAAACGCATGCGCAGCGCGGCGAGCACCGTAGGGCTGTCGTCGAGCAAGACGACCTTCGGTGCGTGCTGGGCGCGAGTATTCGTCAGTGACATGCCTGCTCCTTGAAGATCAACGCGCGCAGCGTGTCGAGCAGCTGGGTCAGAAGTACAGGTTTATCCATAAAGAGGGTGGCGCCTGCATCGAGTGCTTCACGACGCACCTCGCTGCCACCCGTGCTGATCATGAGAATGGGTGTCCCGTCGTGATCGGGCATGGCGCGGATGCGTCGCACGAGTGCGCACCCCGTAATGCCAGGCAGATAGTGATCGAGGATGATGAAGTCTGGCTTTCCAGTTTCGAGGGCACGAAGCGCTTCTTGTCCGGTACGCGCCGTCACCAGATCGTGCCTAGGATAGTCCGCTAGCTCGGCTTGGAACTTGAGCAGCGCATGTCTGAACAGCTCGCAGACAAACGAGTTGTCTTCCGCCAAAAGGACGCGGAACGTACCGCTTGCTGGTGCGGGCTTGAGCTCTGTGCGAGGCCGCTGTAAGTCCTTCAGCAGACCCAATACGCGTTGCTTACCCTCGCTGCGTCCCTCGAGGAACATGACTCCGACGCCCACCTGATCCGGGGTCACTGCGTCACCTGGACCGCGCCGCCAGCGCACCACCCCTTCGAAGGTTGTCGGCTCGAGCAAACCGGGAAAGGAAAGGGAAACGTTGATCGATGAGCCGACCTCGAGCTCGACGTCGGTGCGGATGAACAGACCGCCTTCACCAAGGTCCGTTACGTAGTCTGCAGCAAGGTCTTCGCGCGCGGCATACTCCACGCGTAAAAGCACCGATACACGCGTACAGCTGCGGCGCTCGCTCGCTGGTGGTTGCGCGCTCTTGGTCCGCGCCCGTTCTTGACCTTGGTCGCCCAATTCGGTCCTCCCCTAGAATTAACCAGCTCCTAGGCTAACGGAACGCGGGGCGAAATTCAGACTCCGTTTACGCGTTCCTTCAAGTTGGTGGGGGACCTTGGGTGCGCGGCGATAGCGGCACACCCGTGATGGATCCGCGTGTGAGGCTCGGCGAATATGCTCACAAATGGCAGCAAATCCGCCAAAAGAGCCGGTTCCGGGCAGCTGAACACGCCCCTTAGGGGTAGGACACGCAACACCATTGCCGGAGAGGACGAGGAGCACCGCTCGGAGCGGGAGTTGCCACCGTGCCTGCGGTAAGTGCCGTCGCGGCTCGCCCGTGCTCGGCACTGCTCTGGTGGAGGTCGCTGCCGCGTGACTTCCCCATGATCACGGCGGCCCATCGTCGCCTCTTAGGGGTAAGCGCGTTGACGGAGAGGTCGGTATCCATAACCTATCCACTTTGCACCGAGGCCTGGCAAAGCTAGCGGGACTAAGAAGTGTGCGCGCGTGTACCTACATCACAAAGGTGCCCGCGCTGTGCACGAGTCGTGAAACGATTGAGAAGGCGGGCCCAGGGCTGCGGCGACGGGCGTGCATCCACTATTGTTCGGGGGGCGATTTCATGAAGGTCAGAATGGGCGTGGCACTGTCGTGCGCGTTGCTCGGTTTGAGCGGGTTTGGCGCGGGCTGCGGCGACGACAAGAGTGCGGGTGACAACGAGACAGTCGTAGACGCGGGTGGCGATAGCGAGGACGGCGGCGGCTCGACCGGTGGTCCAGCTGCAGCCGCGTGCGATCCCGAGAAGCTACCCGCGGTGCCCGACAACGGGATTGCCTATCCCGACTCCTACTGCGGGCCAGACGGGTGTGTCGCCGGCGCCTGCGATCCTTTGGCTCGCTGCGGCTCGGGCTGCAATGCATGGGCGTTCGCGGGTAAGGTTTCCTTCCAGGCAATCACGGTGGCCGACTCAGGAACACTAGGCGCGCAAGCCGCACCCACAGCAAAAGACGGCGAGGATGTGTGTCCGGCGAATATGGTCTCGTCAGACGGCCCTATGAACTGCTGTCAGCGCGGCGATAACAGTAAGGTTACGACGCCAGCGTTCAAGCTCACGTCACTCACCATGTCGCAACCTCTCTATTTCGCGATTCCAGTCGTTACTGGCGTGAACAAAGCAGCGATCGAGACCGATCTGTACAACTGGGTGACGGTCTTGAGCTCAAAGGAAGATGGCAGCGTGACAGCACGTTCGGGCAATGCCCTTCCGAACGTCGACAACACGTGGACCTCGGTCAAGGGGCCGTTCAAACTCGGCGGCGAAAGCTTCAACGCCAAGGGCGTCTGGGATGCGCACACCGATATCCCGGCCGCACTCTCGACCGAAGGCAGCGTCCGCAAGCTTACCTTGGGTCCGACGTCCTCCGCGAAGGACTACGTGATGGTGATCTGGATGGACAGCGCCTACGATTTTGCGCGGCTTCAGCTGCACATGCGTGGTGTGAAGTTGGAGCTGCCCTTGGATGCCGATCTGAACTGCGGCGGCGAGCGCACGCCCGGTCAGTTCGAGCAGGTCGGCACATTGACTGGCTTCATTCCGGTCGACGCTGCGAGCAAAACCGAGGTGTTCATCTCGCGCCAGGGATCGCAGAATCTGTGTACCTCGACGAGCGGCGCGGCCGATTGCTCGCTGCCGGTCCCGAAGTGGAAGCCCGCCTCGTAGGCCTGGGGGTCAGTCCAGGGAATGGTTGGTGCGACCGACGCTCACTTGAATAGGCCGCTCAGCCCACCATCGCTGCGATCGCCAAACTTGTCGACGCTTTGTCCGCAAGCTCTCGCGATGCTCAGCAGTAGGTTCGAGTGATGGCGGCCTTCGAAGTCGGCGATGCGGCCGGTGGATAACGAGCCGCCGGCGCGGCCGCCGAGCACGAAGGGCATGTTGTAGTGCGTGTGCGAGTCACCGTCGGCAACCTCGGTGCACATGAGCACAAGCGAGTGATCGAGCATGGTGCCATCCCCCTCGGGACGCGCATCGAGCTGGTCGAGCAGATACTTGAACTGCGAGACCCACCAGCGGCGCTGCTTGATGTAGCTCGAAAGCCGCGGGTTCACACTGGGATCTTGCGCCCCGTAGTGACTTGCCTCGTGACTGCGCATGTCCTGGGCGCTTGAGGTTTCGGCTGCTGGAAAGCGGCTCATGATGAGCTCACTAGTGTGTCGGGATCCTTGGATCACGCCGACCTGGGTGAGCCCGCAGGCCATCGCTTGAACCGTCAGATCAATGCTTGCCGTCATCAAGCTCGGAAAGTAAGCGGCATCGTAGAGACGAGCATCATCGGTGCTCGGTGCCGCCGGCTCGTCGCAGGTCGGCTCGGGCACGGGGCTCGAGGGTGGGTCGAAGCTGCCCTTGATGCGCTTTTCGACCTGACGCAGTGCGTCCAGGTGCAGCGCGAGCTTGGTTTGGTCGGTCTTACCGAGCTTTTTCTGCAGGTCATTCAGGTCGGCGAGGGCCGTGTCGATGACCGAGGCGTTCAGATTGGGCGCGCTGGGCGTGGCTGGGATGCTGCCGGGAGCTTGCGGGGTGAAGCTCGTGTTGAAGACCCGCGAGAAAGCCAGGCGCGGGTTGTCTTCCGGTGTCGCGGATGTGCCCGCGACTGGGTAGGAGATGCGCATATCCGAGCTCCGGGCGTCATTCGATGCCACGCCCAGGTACAGATGCCGATAGGGGCGCCCGCTTCCGACGCCATTGGCGAGCAGCTGATCGACCGAGATATGGTTTCCCTTGTCGGCTCCCGTCAGCAGCTTTTGCGCACCTCCGGGGTGGCTGCCTTCGTCGGTGCTACCCATGTTCAGACCGCGTAGGAACACGCAATCCTTGGCGCGGTCAGCGAGCGGTGCCAACAGGTAGCTCAGCACGACCTTACCGTTATCGATGCGTGGATCCCATAGGCCACCCCGGTTGTCCGTCTTCGCGGGCACTCCGTCTGGGAAGTAGAAGACGATCAGTCGCTTGGCCGTGCCGGCTGCCCGGGCTCGGGTGGGGTACAGCTGCGCCAGCGGGAAGGCAGCAGCGCTACTAAGTAGACCCTTGAGCAAAGTGCGACGGGTGATGTGCATGGGGTTTACTCCACCCTTGTGACGAAGTCGGGCGCTGAGACCACGTCAACGATGAGCTGCTTGAGGTTTCTGCCGCTTTTTTCGAAGGAGCGCGATAGCGCCTGGATGGTGCAGCGGTCTTCGGGTCGTTCCAAGCTGCCGTGGGCGTACCGAAACCACTGCCGCACGTAGCAGTTCGGTGCCGCGTCGCTTTGAGCGAGTGTCGTTCCAAGCCCGGCAAAAGTGCTGAAGGGGGCGTCCGTGCCGGCGCCCAGGCCTTCGACATCGTTCATGTTGCCCAGGGAATCGATGCTTAGACCGTTCTCCTCGCTGCGCACGCGACCTACCGCATCGAAGCGTTCAAAGCCAAAGCCCAGATCATCGATATAGTTGTGGCAGCTCGCGCAACTGGCATCGGCGGTGTGTTGCCGGAAGCGCTCGCGCGTGGTCGCGCTGGGATCTACCTCTGGTACCATTCCCGCGTTGGCGGGAGGTGCACCAAAGGCCTGGCACAGCACATTTCTGCGCACGAACAGCCCGCGCAAAATCGGTGAAGTCTGATTCGAGTGCGCGTATCTTCCGAGCACAGCGCCGAGGCCGAGTACGCCTGCGCGCTCTCCTTCCGGGAACGCCGTCTCTGCAAATCCGCTCGCGTCTGCGAAGGGAACGCCATAGAAGTCTGCCAGCTTGGCATCGAGCATGGAGTAGGGCGCTGTGACGAGCTCGTCATAGCTTCCTGTGCCGTTAAAGGTTACATGCTCGACGAGGCGACCCGGCTCCTCCGCCATCGCGCTCTTCACTTCGGCGGTCAGTGCGGGAAACAGAGTCGGGTTCTTATCCACGTTGGCAAAGTTATCGACGCCTAACCATTGCGCCGCGAATGTGCGCACCACTTCGCGACTGCGCGTGTGCTCAAGCAAGCGCTCGGCCTGAGTGCGAATCCCCGCGGGTGTATCGAGCTCGCCTGCGCCTGCCGCGCGTAGTAACTCCGCGTCAGGCATCGTGCCCCATAAGGTATAGGACAAGAGTGATGCGACCTCCCAGCCCGTCAGGCGATAGCCGCCATCTTTTAGTAGACCGAGCTCCGCCCGGTACAGGAAGTGGGGCGAGACCAGCAGCGCGCGCAGCGCCAGCGTGACCCCTTGCGCACGGTCGGTACTGCCCGCAATAAGCGCGCTGTAGCGTGTGACTTCCGCATCGGATAGCGGCCTGCGAAAGGTACGCTGGCCGAGCTCGCGAACGAACGTGGGTGCGCAGCTCGTATCCGCAATCGGGTCGCACGATGCAAGCTTGCGCACCCGCTCCCCGAGCGCATCGACCATAGAGGTCGCGATCGATAGCGCTTCGGTGACGAAGTCCACACTGACGTTATTGGCGCCACCGTGATTGTCGTAGGCATAGTTCTGCGGTCGCGCCTCGACAGGTAGACTCGCGGTCGGATCGAAGTCTAGCGGCTCGCCACACCTCAGGCTCAGCACAGAGTTCTGCCCGCCCTGACCGTCAGGTTCCCGATTCGGATTGGTGGGGTCGCTTATCCAGGTGCCACCATTGAGCACGAACTTATACGACTGCGGCCCTGCGGGGATTGAAAAGCTGCCGCGATAGCTCTTCGACTTGCCGTCAAAAGCCAAGGGCGATGCCGTGGTAGACCAGGCATTGAAGCTACCCGCTACGTGCACCCTGGTCGTGGAGGCATCCGCGGGCGCGTACACGAACTCGTGCTTGCCGCAATCGGCGTCCGACGTGCTGAAGCCAAACAGGTCGAGCAGCGTCGCGCGATATTCGCGCCGCGACAACAGGCGCAGCTGGCGCCGCCCTGGTTGGGCGCCTTCCTCGCAGTTGGGATCGGCGCTCAGCACCTCGAGAATATAGTGCGCCATGATCGCCGGACATTCGCCGGTGCACAGCGCCGGGTCCTCCGGTGGCATGCGCTTGTCGATGAAGCGCGTGAGCTCCTCGAGCTCCCTGTCGACCGCAGTCAGGGCGGGGCCGGTGCCACCTTCGCCCAGTGAGCCGTGACAACTTGCGCACTGAGCCTGATAAAGCGCAGCCGCTTCGGCCACGGAGCCGTCATCCTTTGATCCACCGCCGGGTTTCCCCCCTGCCCTTGCAAGCTCGCCTTCGCTGCATGAAAACAGCGGAGTGACGCAAAAAAGGAATACTAATAGCCGGATACGACGAAGCATAGGAGCTCCCTTACTGGCAAGCGTTGTTACTTCGCTTTGACCAGGATCGCCGCGCCGTAAGGCGGCAGTGAGATGTTCAATGTCTTCGTTGCGGAAACGGTCTGAGCGTCCTTTAGGGTACCTAGCAAATCAGTAAGCTTGGCACCGGCGGGGGGGGTAACGGTCATCTCGGCGCCTTCGAAGCTCGTGCTGCTCGTCTGGCTTGGATGCACGTTGATCACGATCAGGGCGTAGTCCTTGGCCGTCTGGCGCTCAAAGGCGATGATGCCCGCGTCGGACTCGTCGTCGATGTGCGGCGACGTCCAAACGATCTTCAGATCGCCGCGGCGCAGCGCTTCGCGATCCTTGCGGATGTCGATCAACTTGCGGATGTGTTTGAACGTGTCGCCGTCGGTTGCAAACTTACTGCGCCACAGGGGTTCGCGATTGGCGGGATCGTTGCCGCCCTCGAAGTCCTGCTCGGTGCCATTGTAGAGGCAAGGGATACCTTGTTCGGTGAGCAGGTAGGTGAGCGCGCTGCGCAGGGCGTCCGGACAGTTCTTCGTCGCCGTGCAAGCGAGCGTTCCTGCGCCCTCGAACAAGAAGCGTGGCACGTCATGATTGTCAATGAAGTTGACGAGAACCTCGTTGGGCGGGACGCCGATGCCACCGGGCTGCGGCTTTTTGCCGTAGAAATCCTTGTTGTCGCGATCGTCAAATAGTCGCTCTACTGCGCTCGTGGCATTGCGCTCGGGATCGGAGGGGTCGACCGGCTTACGCCCGAAGTTGCGGAACACTGAATCGAACACTCTGTAGTACTGCGGGAAGTAGAAGGCCGAATCCATCATGCCTTCTTTGGTAAAGCTGCCGACGATGCGGTCGCGCCCGTCGAAGGCTTCGCCGAACATGAAGAAGTTCGTCTTACCTTTGGCAGCCAAGCGCGTGCGCACTTCTCGGCTCCACTCTCGCCAGAAGTCGTGCTCCACGTGCTTCAAGGTATCGATGCGAAAGCCGTCTAGATCAGTCTCGAGCACCCAGCGCACGTAGGAAGCGATCAAAGCCTCGCGCACGTCCGGATTGCGAGTGTTGATGTCCTTGAGCCCACCGGGGAAATCTCCGAGCACCACCTGCTCACACAGCTCCGCGCCCTTATCGACGCCGGCGGGACGCGAGTCTGTACAATCCCAGTCCGTCACGCGACCGCGACGATTATAAGCCTCAGGCTTCTGAAAAATCGCAGGCTCGGGCAGGACTCGAAACAGCTCCGGCATGTCGAAAAAGCGAATCGGCGCCAGCCCGTTCAGGCCTAGGGAGGTGAACCCCTGGATGCCCTTGGGATCATAGTCAGGATCGTATTCCGTGACGCGGCTCAACGGGTCGTTCTGCGTCGTGCGGCTGCTCCCGTCCATGCCCGGCACGCCGCCGCCGGCCAGCCATTCGTCGGGCTGACCGTTGTTGTTGATGTCGTAATAAAAGACCTGCCCCATGTGGTTGGTGACGAGGTCTAAGATCACCTTGATGTCGCGGGCATGGGCTTCTTGGACGAGCTTGCGCAGGGTGGCGAGATCCCCGAAGTGGGGGTTGAGCCGGTTGAGGTTTACTGCCCAGTAGCCGTGATAAGCGTGGAAGCCCGCGTCGGCATCCACGTTGAGGATAATAGGGCTTATCCAGAGCGCCGTGACACCGAGGTCTTCGATGTAGTCGAGCTTGTCGATGATCCCTTGCCAGTCGCCACCCTGATAATGACCGAGCGCGGTAGGATCCACGCGGAAGTCATTGCGCTTGTCGCCATTGGCGAAACGATCGGTCATCAGTTGGTAGATGACCTCATCGCGCCAATCCTCGACGTGGGTTGCCATCTCGACAGACTCGACGTTTTCGAGGTCTTTCGCGACGCAGCTACCTGATATGACACTTGCACCGAGCACGCTTAACAGCGCGCTCCGTCGCATCAGTAACTTGAGCTGTTGAACCACCATTCGGCACCTACTGCGAAGAAATGTTCAGTGGACTGCGAGGAGCGCGGGTCACGCGCGGGATAGAGAGCTTGCGCACCGTCGTTGCGCAGACTCATTTGGTAAATCAGGTGGATGTGCGGACGCGTGTATGTGCCGCGACCGTAGGGGGAAATGAATGGGATGACGGCAACCTTCGTGACGGACCCAGACACCGGCTTGCCGGTGCGATCGTCGAGCGTGCTCAGGGCGACCGCCTGATAGCCAGCGTCGAGCGAGAGCCCTGCGTAGTTGCCGAACCATATGTAAGGTCTCACATCGACTGCCCCGTCGATCAAGTGGCCGCCGGAAAGCACCGCATTCGAGCCATCACGCAGGTCACGCACATAGCCACCTAGCTGCACGCCGAGCATGCCTTGCTCATAGTTTGCAGAGAGTGCCAGGCGCAGTTCTTTGGCGTCTGAGGCAGAGGTTACGGTGCCAATCTGCATCGGGGTGCTGAGCGGGTCGTAGACCGCGATGCCCTGGGCGTAGCGCAAAAACAAGTTCACAAATGATCGCGGCGTGTCGAGCCAACCACCGAGCTGCGCGCCGGCCACCAGGCCGTTGTCTGCCGGCAAACGTTGAATCGCGTTTTGTTCGCTCTCGCGCGTGCCCTTCGGCAAGCGATGCGCTTCGCCGTAAAGCGAGGCTTTGAACGCGCTCGCTGCTCGGCCGAAGGGAAAGTAAGTGGCCTTGGCTGCCACGACGCTGCGCGGCCGGTCGAGTAGATCGTAGCTCGCAGGCGTAAAACCAAAAGCGGGCACCACGTCGATCGTTTGCTTGTAAAACGGATTATTCGGGCGGGTGAGCCCACCGTGCAGAAGAAACTCCCACTGCGCGTCGACGTAACGCGCGCCGCCACCGATCAGATTGAGATTGTCGAGGGGCCAGAAGTTGAGCAGGTACACGTCATCGCCGCGCACCATGCGCGAGCCCGCCCAGAAGGCGAGCCCCTTGATGAACACATGGTTCACCTCGGTGAAAAGATTGCGGACCGCAAGGTCCTCCTGGAACTCGCCATCGAGATGGAAGAAATCTCCAGCCAAGGCGAGCGTGGCGACCGTCTTCATCTCCAGGCCGTCGACATTGTCCTCGCGGCGAAACTCGAGCTCGGCATAGTTGTCGAGATCATTGCGCGGACCAAAGGCCACGATATTGCTGTTACGTCCAACCTTGCCGCGCAGATCGGAAGCGGCGCGCACGCGACCGTAAGATCCGAAGTCGAAGTGGCCGGTCGCCTGCTTCTGCTCTTCTGTGGCGTGCGCGTCAACCGTGCCTTGAATCGCTGCGGGCTGCGCAGGGGCTGCTGGCTGCGGGGCACCCGCCGGCGCTGCGCTTTCGGCTTGGGCCAGGGTGCCGACCTCGGTTTGGCCTTCGAGTTGAAGGTCTACCTTGCTTGCGGCTGGCGCAGGGCCCGCGCCCGTCCAAGTCGGCATGGCCTCACCGCTGTCGGTTATTTGGCCGCTGTCGGTTGTTTGGCCGTAGACCGCGCCAGGTAGCCCGAGCAACGCGCACAGGGCAGTCAGCGCGAACAGCACTGAAGGGCCGTTCGTGGTGGCTGCCGGCGCTACGCCGCCGGTGGGACCAAGTTGGGGGGAAGCACGAAGCACAGAACCTCACTGCTAGTAACTCATGACTGAAACACTATAGACGCGGTTTGTCTACACAGAAAGCCCGCAGACTTTCAGCCTTTGACGCCACCGGCCGTAAGACCGCTCACCAGGTGGCGCTGCATCCAATAGAAGAGCGCCATCACTGGAACGCTTACCAGCATGGCGCCCGCGGCGAAGCGGCCCCAATGGGCGTCGTACTCGCCCACGTAACGCTGGAGCATCACCGGTAACGTGTACATCTCTTCGCGCGATAAAAACGTGGCAGCGAGAATGAACTCATTCCATGCCGTCATGAATGCAAATAGGCCTGTCACCGCGAGCGCCGGGCGCGCCGCCGGCAGGACGACCCGTAGAAACGCGCCGAAGCGACTCGCACCATCGACCATCGCCGCTTCCTCCAAGTCGCGCGGAATCGTGTCGAACGCGCCGCGCAGTTGGAAGATCGCAAAAGGTACGGCGCTGGTGGCATACACGAGCACAAGCCCGGTGCGCGTATCGAGCAGGGATAACGCATCGAGAATCAGATAGAGCGGAATGGCAGCGGCCACCCCGGGAAACATCTGCGTGGCGAGTAGTGTGCGTGACGCTGGCTCGCGCCCCACGAATGCAAAACGTGACATGGCGTAACCGGCTGGCGTGGCGATCGCGAGAGCAACCAGCGCAGTGACGCAGGAGATGAATAGCGAGTTGAATAACTGATGGAAGAACAGCCAGCTCCCCTGCGAATCGGTCTGGGTAATCACCGCGTGAAAGTGGTCGAGGGACAGCCCTTGCGGGATCGGCCACACGCGCGCTTCGGGGGCGTCGCCGTGGGATAAAGCAAGGGATACGACCCACAGCACCGGATACAGGGCAAAGACACAGGCAGCGAGCAGGACAAAGTGGGTGAGCACCTCGGCCAACAGGGGATGGGAGCGG